>JBDSBP010000253.1:0-11651 GCA_039921525.1 Chitinophagaceae bacterium
GGTAACGTTACCTGCAACTGATTCTTGTATTTTATGATAACACCCGGATTACCGATCACTATTTTCTTGATCACCGCCCCCACCTGGCTTGCAATGGCATTTATGGTATCCATTCGCTGTAGCATCCTGTCTTTTCCGCCGGCTACATCAATGATAGAAGGATACATATATTTAAGAAACCGGGGAAAATCTTTTTTTACAAGTGCGTTAGCCATATCCATAGCCTGGATCTTTATAATGCTGTTTTGGTTTTGTGCAGATGAAAGAACTCCATACATAATTATCAAACAGACAAGAAAAATCCTTTTCATACGATCTAATTTATAAATCACTTTTTCTGAACTTCCAGCTTGTTATAATGCAATATAGGAACACGTAAGCTGCTGCTATGCCTAAATACATGGGAATATGACTTTCCCAGATCTTTGTCTTATCGGCTCCGCTCAATAATTTTCGGGCATAGGGTTGCTGGATAAGCATATCGGTTACTTCCTGCGGAAAAAAATCAACCCAACTAATTTTATATTTATTTCTTAAGATAGCAACAATAAATTGTTCCATGATCATATATATGAAGAAAACGCCCATTGCCAAACCGGCTCTTTTAATAAGCATGCTTATCAGGAAGGCGATCAAAGAATAGGAAAGCATCTCCATGAAGAAAAATCCTGCAAAGCGTATTTCCGTGAACATGGAAACTCCAGCGGGCAGTTTATTACCATAATATCCAAATACTACGGTAGTGAAGAAAACTATAATCGAGATAAATACCGATAGAATTAAAACCTCTAATAATTTTACGTTGATGAACTGGCTCCTGCTCCATCCATCAATTATATTCTGACGATGCGTTTTGTAGGTAAACTCATTGGTGGTTAAAGTGATAATAAGTATAGCAGGAATCAGTAAAAGCAAACTGGAATTCCATGCAACGGTTTGCCAAACATCCGGAAATGCAAAAGGGCTTCCTAAAAAACTCTTCCCGTTAATTTTAGGAAAGCTGTTATCCATCATATCATAAATAACATAGTTGAAAGAAGGTATACTTATAACCGAAATGAGTAATAAAATCCAGAAAGTACGATAATACCTTAATTTCAGCCATTCTATCCGTAAGAGCGTTAACATTAATTATTAGTTGTTAATTATTAGTTGTTAATTATAGATCAAAATTTATTTCACTCAGTCTTAACCAAAAGCTCATACCCACACATTTTATATAACTTCTAAATTATTTACATTGCGATATCTGACCAACCTGTTAACCAAAGCTGATAGCCGATCGCTGATAGCTGATAGCTGATAGCTGATAGCTAAACTCATGCCTCATACCGTTTCAGTTATTGGCCTCGCTTGTATTAGTCAGTTCAAAAAATTTACTTTCAAGACTTTTTTTCTTTAATTGCAAATGATTTAAAACAATACCATGATCGAAGCAAAATTTATTTACCTGTTCAAGGTTTGCAAGACCATTGCTAAAAACTAACTGAACATGGTTCTCAAAAGATTTAACGGATTTGGAACCCGGAAAATTTTTTAATAGGGAAAGCAAGTTTTGATTATCTGAGCTACTCACTTCTATAATATCTTCATTTACCAACACATCATCTACATGGCCGGAAGTAATTAATTTTCCTTTCTGAAGGATAGCCACGTGGGTACAAACTTTTTCCACTTCATCCAGCAGGTGACTTGCCAGGATGATAGTCTTGCCTTCTTTTGCAAGACTACGTATAAGCTCCCGCGTCTCTGCAATGCCTACAGGATCCAAACCGTTTGTTGGTTCATCCAGCACCAATACCGAAGGATTGCCTAACAAGGCAGAAGCCAATGCCAGCCGTTGTTTCATGCCCAGTGAATAAGTGCTGAATTTTGAATGCCTTCGCTGGGTTAATTTAACTTTTTCCAAAGCGCCTGCAATATCTTCTTTACCGCGGTTTTTAATGGCGGCAGAAATTAGCAGGTTTCTTTCACCGGATAGATAATGATAGAAATTGGGTGTTTCCAGCAAAGTGCCTATTTGTTTGCGTTGGGCGTTATTAGCCAACTGGCCAAACCAAAGAAAACTTCCGCTATTCGCTTTTAATACATCCATGACAATACCTAACAAAGTGGTTTTACCACTTCCGTTGGGTCCCAATATACCAAATACGGCTCCTTTCGGTACTTCAAATGATACATTATTGAGCGCCTGGATGCGACCGTAAAATTTGGAAATATTTTGTAAGGTTAAAATTGCCAATGTATTTTTTTATGGCAACAAGATAGTTGATGCCAGGCATATAAAGAGAACCACTTATAAAATTTTTGTTAAACAACTTACTTTCAAAATTCAAGAGTTTATGTAAGCTGTGAAACAAACAGAGGTGGTTATTGCCTGATAAAACTAATCATTTTGTGATACCTTTTTTAGTGCCTGATCAAATACTTATACGAGATGTATTTATGCCTCTTTTAGAATTTATCTTAAAGTTTTTCTTGTCAAGCCTCCATTAAAACTAAAAGGGCTCGACAAGAAAAAATATGATAAAACTGTTTTGCGGTGTTCCGGAATATGTTAGGAATTCATTTCATCAGCACTGGGGCCATAACTTCCCGGAATTGGAATATCCAGCAAACGAAGAAAAACTCCTAACTGCGCCCTGTGATGCACAATCTGGCAGTAGGTCATTCGAATTACCTCGCCCTTGGTAGTAAGACTTAAAATTTGATCGCCATTGCGTAATGTCCAGTTAGGTAGGAGGTCTTCCTCCGTTGCCTTACTCAGGCGTTCCCTTCCTTCGGCCAGCGAGTTTTCGCAATGCGATAGTAATTCTGAATTGTTGTTTATTACCTGGGGTGCGTAAGGAGCAGTGGCAAAGTCAAGTTCATCGGTATCGAGTGTCATTGAGACCCAGGTTGGCAACTCTGCTATATGGGTAGCCAATTGCCTGATCGTCATGCTTTTTGCATGTGGTTTCCAATCATACTTATCGTCGGGAACTATTTCCAGCATTTTCCGTGTAGTTTTTGACTCCTGGTCCATTTCTTTTAATAACATTTGAATCATTGACATAGTAATATATATTATGGTTATTTTTCAAAGATATTATTCACTACTGACAACCCTATGGCAGTCTGTTTTGGAAATGATAATTTATTTGTGAATTTATGTTGTATAAGGAAAATGTTCAATAATAATCAATGTCTGGCTATCGGCTATCGGCTATCGAATTTAGAGACCAGTGAATATAACTCATAAGTATATTAATGAAGTTACTTTTTTGGACAAGGCCGATAGCTGATAGCTGATAGTCGATAGCTGACTGCTAAAGACCCTCAGCTTAACGCTCGATCAGGTCCCACAAATTACCATATAGATCTTCAAAGACAGCCACTGTGCCATATTCTTCTTTGGCAGGCAAGCGGGTAAATTTAATGCCGTGCTCCAGCATTCTTTGGTAATCACCTTGAATATCATCCGTATAAAGAAAAAGAAAAACCCTTCCCCCGGTTTGATTTCCAACGCGGGTTTTTTGTTCATCGGTAGCAGCCTTTGCCAGCAAGAGATAACAGGAATTCGAGTCTGAAGGCGCTATTAAAACCCATCTTTTGTTTTCGCTTAAAACCGTATCTTCAACAAGCCTGAATTGCAGCTTATCAATATAAAATCGAAGTGCCTCATCATAATCATCAACCACCAATGCTATTTGAGCTATTCGCTGTTTCATTTACTAACGTATCAGGTATTGTAGAAGTGAACTTTCCACCGCGCTGTCGCACAGGGGAACTTTATGATTTGTGAAACGATCGATAATGCTTCTACCGGGTTGGAATCACCGTCAGGAAGGGCGGCAAGCCTTTCTAATCGCAATCTCATACCTCTTTCCGGTACCCTAATTCCTTATCGGCTTGCCACCTTTCAATACACTCTGAATTCGTTCCAGTGTCTTTTTCTCACCAGTTAAACTTAAAAAGGCTTCTCTCTCAAGGTCGAGTAAATATTGTTCACTTACCAGTGATGGTTCACTCAGGTCGCCGCCACACATTACGTAGGCTAATTTCTTTGTTACCACCAAATCATGATCGGTAGCATAATTACCCCGCCACATTCCATTAATACCCGCATACAGCGCACCGAGTAATGATCGTCCGAACACTTTAATATCACTGCGTTGCAGGGGCATGTTATAACCGGCGTCAAATAATTCAAGCACGGAATTCTTCGCGTATGAAATTCTTCTGTCCTGGTTCATACATATTTCGTCTATGCCTTTGCGTAAGATGCCCAGGTCATAGGCTTCAAAAGCCGAGGTAGATACTTTTGCCGTGGCAATAGTTAGAAACCTCTTTTTCAGGGTAACGTTTTCAGGCTCGTCTTCGTGCATTTCATCGGCAGCTCTTAAAGTAAATTCTTTGGTGCCTCCACCGCCGGGAATAAGTCCCACCCCTAATTCGACAAGTCCAATATACGTTTCAGCGGCAGCAATTATTTTATCGGAATGCATGCTCAGTTCACAGGCACCTCCCAGGGTTAAACCGTGAGGTGCAATTACTACGGGAATAGCAGAATACTTTGCACGCATCATTGTATTCTGGAATACGCGTATGGCCATATCCAATTCATCATAATCCTGTTCTATAGCCAGCATGAAGATCATGCCTATATTTGCTCCGGCACTAAATTGTGGCGCATCATTGGCGATTACCAGACCTTTATAATTTTCTTCCGCCAGGCCAATGGATTTGTGGATGCCTTCCAGCACATCTCCACTAATGGTTCCCAGTTTAGAGTTCCATTCAAGACCAACTACATCATCTCCTAAATGATATAGGTTACAAGAGCCATTTTTCCAAATTGTCTGGTTTTGAAAATTTTTCATTACAATAAATGCATCTCCACCGGGTAACGGTGAATACCCAGCGCTTTTAGTGGATGTGGCTCCATCCGTAGCAAAAACAGGTTGGTAAACTATTAGTTTACCATTTTCGGTTTTGTAAAAAGAAGTAATTCCCGCAGCCAGCATTTGCTCCACCCAGCCAGCTACGGAATAGCCGGCAGCCTTCATAGCTTCAGAGGTTTTTTGAATGCCTAACAGATCCCAGCTTTCGAAAGCACCTATCTCCCATCCAAAACCTGCTTTCATAGCATCATCAACCCGGTACAGTTCATCACTAATCTCCGGAATACGGTGGGAAATATAAGAGAAGAGGCTATAGTGAAAATGACGGTAAAATTCACCTGCCTTATCTGTTGCGGAGAACAACATTTTTAGCCGGCTCTTTAAGTCATCTATCGATTTGGCAGTTTCTACGCTGGCAAATTTTGCTTTTTGACGGGGTCCATATTCCATTGTCTGCAAATTCAAGGTAAGTATTTCTGTCTCACCCGAACTACCTTTCGTTTTCTTAAAAAATCCCTGTCCGGTTTTATCACCCAACCAATTATTGATTACAATCTTATCTAACCAGGAAGGGATGGTGAATGTTGCAACAGCCTCGTCTGCCGCGTTGGCCGCTACTCCCTTGGCCACTTTAACCAATGTATCTATTCCAACCACATCGGCAGTACGGAACGTAGCTGATTTGGGGCGACCGATAACAGGACCGGTTAGTGCTTCTACCTCATCTATAGTAAGGCCTAGCTTTTCTATCAGTCCAAAAATTGACATGATACTAAACACGCCTACACGGTTGGCAATAAAAGCGGGTGTGTCCTTGCATAATACGGTTGTTTTACCGAGGTACAGATCACCATAGTGCATTAAAAAATCTGTTACTTCAGGATCAGTGTGTTTTGTTGGAATTATTTCAAGTAGCTTCAAATATCTCGGCGGATTAAAAAAATGTGTTCCGCAAAAATGCTTTTTGAAATCATCTGTGCGTCCTTCCGCCATCATATGAATAGGAATGCCAGATGTATTGGAAGTAATCAATGTACCCGGCTTGCGGTATTTCTCTACTTCTTCAAAAACTGATCGTTTGATATCGAGCCTTTCAACCACTACTTCCATCACCCAATCGTAACCGGCTATATCCTTCATGTTATCGATAAAATTGCCGGTCTTTATTCTTTTCAAAAAATTTTTATGATAAACAGGGGAAGGATTTTGTTTTATAGCAGCTTGAAGGGCATCGGTAACAATCCGGTTTTTTACTGCGAGATGATCCAGTGATAATCCTTTTGCTTTTTCCGCTTCATTTAGTTCGGCCGGTGCTATATCAAGCAATAAAACCTGTAATCCGGCCCCTGCAAAATGACATGCAATCCTGCTTCCCATCACACCACTTCCCAATATCGCCACTTTTTTGATAATTCTTTTAGACATAGAATGGAATTAGTTAGTTAAACAACTATTGAATTCGAAGTTACTAGGATTTTTAAGAATAGACCAGGATTTTTAGGATTTGTGAGAATGATACGATTTGATGTCCTTAATTTGATAAGGATTTATAGTTAGCGAATACATGGCCTTTTTGATGATTGTAGCATACAAATTATTTCATTATATAATTAGATCAGATGAAACCGGAAAGAGATTAAATTTCTAACAAATCAATTAAACTATGCCACGAGTTCTCTCATGCAAAGCTGCACCATTACCTTGAAATAGCTGGTGATAAAAAAGTAAAAGCAATGTTATATAATGCTGGGGATGATATAAGAAATACAGTGATTCAAACGGATAGGACGAAGCGATATTAATTGCCAATCCTATCATCCTTCAAATCTTAACAATCCTAGTTCACTCCCGCACCTGCATTTATAGGAACCGCCGGACTTACAAAATGTAATCTTCCATCCGCATCTTCTGCCATTAATATCATACCGTTACTCTCAATGCCTCTCATTTTACGAGGCGCCAGGTTAGCGACCACAACAACCTGTTTTCCTATAATGTCCTCAGGTTTAAAGTGAAGGGCAATACCGGAAACAATAACCCTTTTTTCGAAGCCCATGTCAACTTCCAACTTCAACAGCTTATCGGCTTTTTCTACTTTTATAGCGGTTAAAATAGTTCCTACTTTTAGATCAAGTTTGGCGAAATCATCGTAAACGATCTGTGCCTTGGTAATTTCAATTCCAGGTTTGTTTTCTTCCACGGTAATAGTTGATTGTTGAATTTTTTCGTTTTGTTCCTTTATTGTTTGTGCCTTAACTGCCGTCGCTTTCAGCTTGATCATCTGGCCAGCAATTTCTTCATCTTCAATTTTCCGGAAAAGCAGTTGCGGTTCTCTTAAACTGTAGCCAACGCTAAGTAGTTTGCTTTTTCCGGCATTTTCCCAATCCAGCATTTTAGGCACCACCTTCATCATATGGCACATTTTTAAGGCGGTGAAAGGCAAAAAGGGGTTGATGAAAATAGTAAGGTTAGCCGTTAATTGTAAACAAATATGAAGACAATTATCAATTAAATGCTGCGCCTTCTCACGGTTCTGCATACCCGATAGGGTATCCGTTTCTGTCGTCAAAGATTTTGCAGTGATCCACGGCTGTTTTTCCTGCATGTACCTGTTTCCTTTTCTGGAAAATTCAACCACCTCAAATAATGCCTCGCGAAACTTATATGTTTCCAATAAATTTTCTATCCTTGTCTTTGTTTTTTCAAACTCGGCGATCATGGCGTTGTCTGTATCATCCAGTAAAGAAGTATGTAGTACGGGAACTTTACCTGAACAAAGTTTATGTAGTAAAACAAAGGTTCTGTTTACAAAATTGCCGGTAATAGAAACCAGTTCGCTATTATTTGCTTCCTGGAAACCCTTCCAGGTGAATTCGCTATCTTTTGTTTCCGGTGAAATAGTGGTTAAATAATAACGCAGAACATCGGCCATACTTTGCCCCCCTTTATCTTTTTTTATCCAGTCATTTATATAATCTTCCATTTCAATACTCCAGCCACGGCTGGTACTCATCTTGTCGCCCTCCAGGTTCATGAATTCATTGCTGGGCACATTGTCTGGAAGAATATTGCCGTGTAATTTTAACATCACGGGAAAGATGATGCAGTGGAATACTATGTTATCCTTCCCGATAAAATGCACCAGTTTAGTATCTTTATCATACCAGTAAGGTTCCCATTCTTTGTTGTTGTTTATGGCCCATTGCCTGGTAGCGCTTATATACCCGATAGGCGCATCAAACCAAACATATAATACCTTGCCGGCAGCTTCGGGCAGGGGAACCGGAATTCCCCAGTCGAGATCCCTGGTCACGGCCCTGGGTTGTAAACCTGCATCCAGCCAGCTTTTGCACTGTCCCAGCACATTATTTTTCCAATCACCGGCATGTTCTTTCATAATCCATTCGCGCAGCCATTCTTCGTGTTTATTCAATGGCAGGTACCAGTGTTTTGTCAATTTTTTTATGGGAGGTTTACCGCTCAGTGTGCTTCTCGGGTTTATTAACTGATCGGCACTTAACGAGCTTCCACAATTTTCGCATTGGTCACCAAACGCGTGGGCATAACCGCAAACCGGGCAGGTGCCTACAATATACCTGTCTGCCAGGAAGGTATTGGCTTCCTCATCAAAATACTGTTCGTTTTCCTGTTCTTCCAATGAACCTTTATTATATAAGGATGTAAAAAATTCCTGCGCTGTTTCATGGTGTAGTGGTGCCGTGGTCCGGTGATATATATCGAATGATATTCCCAGGTCAAAAAGGTTTTGTTTCAGTATCTCGTGATATTTATCTACGATTGCTCTCGGCGTGGTATTTTCCTTCATGGCCTGTATGGTGATGGCGGCGCCGTGCTCATCACTTCCGCAAACAAAAACAACATCTCTTTTACGCGCACGAAGGTAACGTACATAAATATCCGAAGGAAGATAGGCTCCAGACAGGTGTCCTATATGTTTCAACCCGTTAGCATAAGGCAACGCTGCCGTGATTAGATATCTTTTTGGTTCGTTCATGGTGTAACTGTTATTATTTAGTTCAACTTGCCTGCCTAAAAAATTTCCTTACAATAAGACAAAGGGTTACAAAAATAGCCATTTGGGCGATAAGGGAAAAGAAAGTATATAACGAAAGCCGGTATTTTTAACGTCTCGATTAAGGCGGTTTGGTTACTAAGGCCCGAAGGCACGAAGTATCACAAAGACTTTGTGTTTCTTTGTGCCTTCGGATCTTAGTGGCTAAACCATTAATATCGGCAATGAATTCCCTTAAAACATAAGGAAATAATCAATAATTTGGATGATGAATCGAAAAAATTTTCTTTCTTCTATCCTGGCATCAGCTGCAACTATCCCATCCCTGCATAACAGCCTGCGAGATCCTGATGAAGGTGCTGCTATAATTCCTCCTTATCTGAAAGCGGGCGACACGATCGGCATTACCAGTCCGGCGGGATTTATAACAAGGGAGGAAATACAACCTGCCGTTATACAAATGGAAAACTGGGGATTTAAAATCCGTGCTGGCGACACCATTGGCAAGAGAGATTTCGGTTTCGGTGGCACAGATGCGGAAAGAACAGCTGACCTTCAGCAAATGATGGACAACCGCACAATACAAGCCATTATGTGTGCAAGAGGAGGTTATGGATCGGTAAGGATCATTGACAATCTTGATTTTACAAATTTCTCGAAACATCCTAAATGGGTCATAGGATTTAGTGATATTACCGTATTGCATAGTCACCTTAATAGAAATTATGGTATTGCCTCCATACATTCCAAAATGTGCAACAGCTTTCCGGAAGATTGGAATAGAGCGGAGCCAATGCAGGTGGAAACCATTCTTTCTATAAAACAGGCTTTAATAGGTCAAAAAATGATCTATACTATTCCTTCTGCCAATATGAACAGGCACGGAAATGTTGAAGGCATATTGGTCGGTGGCAATCTAAAAACGATTGAATCATTGGCTGGGAGCCGTTCAGATATCAAAACAGGCGGCAAAATATTATTTGTGGAGGATACAGGCGAATATTTATACAGCATTGACCGTATGTTTATAAGCCTTAAGAGAACGGGGAAATTATCCGATCTTAAAGCATTGATCGTAGGAGGTTTCAAGATCAAACCCGACGACGCTGGTGAAGAATTTGGCCGGACACTATATGAAATCGTTTGGGAAAAAGTAAAGGAATATAATTATCCCGTTTGCTTCGATTTCCCGGTAGGTCATCAACGGAATAATTTCGCATTTAAATGTGGGGTGATGCATAGGTTGGAAGTGAATACTACTTTTGCCATTTTGAAAGAGATATGAAAAGCAATTAACAATATGATTAAAATACCTGCCTACCTTAAAAAAGGTGATACCATTGCGCTTGTTTGCCCTTCAGGTTTTATGCCGATTGAAAAAGCGCAGACTTGTATTAAAACCTTAAAAGACTGGGGCTTTGGCGTTAAAATAGGTAAAACGTTAAACAGCCATTCTGAAAACTATTTTTCCGGAACAGATATAGAGCGCCTGGAAGATTTTCAGCAGATGTTGGATAATAAAAATGTACACGCCATTTTATGTGCACGTGGCGGTTATGGCCTGGGAAGGTTTATTGATCAGGTAGATTTTTCCGCTTTCATAAAAAAACCGAAGTGGATCATTGGCTTTAGTGATATAACTGTTTTGCATTCCCATTTATATTCTAACTATAATATTGCTACCATGCACGCTCCCATGGCTGCCGCGTTCAACGCGGATGAGCATGACAATAAATATATAGAATCGCTCCGGAAAATGGTTACTGGTAAAAAAGAAATATATGAATGCGCCCCCCATTTACTTAATCAAAAGGGTGAGACTACCGGCGATTTGGTGGGAGGGAACCTCACTATGTTAGCCCATCTCACCGGCACTCATTCTGATTTTAAAACCAAAGGGAAAATTCTTTTCCTGGAAGACGTAGGAGAATACCTGTATAATATTGACCGGATGTTCTACCAGCTAAAACGTAGCGGTAAACTGGATAAACTGGCAGGGCTGATCATCGGCGGTTTTACCGATAATAAAGACACCGAAAGACCTTTTGGTAAAACGGTATATGAACTTATCCATGATATTGTAAAAGAGTATCATTATCCCATTTGCTTTGGTTTCCCGGTGAGTCATGAAAAAGAAAATTATGCGTTGAAAATCGGGGTTGATTATAAATTTAAAGTTGGAAGGCATAAAGTGATGCTGGAAGAAATGGATACGGCACATTAGCATGCTCCCGATAAAAAAAAAGGCCCTATAAGTGCCGCCGTAAAAGGAATGATTAGGTGTTATTACTGCTTAACAAATTTCATAATAATAACTTTGATCCCTGGGTTATAGTGGTAAAATAAATGCCAGGTGTATAGCTGTTTCCGAAGCATTCGGCGTAATTAATTCTCTGGTGGTTTTATCATTTTTCAATTTATTATTGACCAGGCTTTTGTCTAAGCTTATTTTCTGTCGAATTAAAGAGTCTCCTTGTATAGAAGCGGTGAGTTTTGATCAAATAAATAATAGGGAAATAATAGCATTCATGAGCACTTGAGAAAATAGTAACAGTAATTTTTGTTCTTCGATCCTTTTTTTTGAGTTTGTAGAATCCTGTTCATAAAAATATGAGTTTTGTTGATAAAAAAATGACACATGAGAGCAGCGCATAATTACTACATGCACATTGCAGTATCACGAAGAATTCCGGTGGTTCAATACACAGGATATGAATCCGGAAAAGAAAGAATAA
>JBDSBP010000254.1:0-10216 GCA_039921525.1 Chitinophagaceae bacterium
AAAATGTAGTGGCTGACCAAAAACAAAAAAGAGGGTTCGACAAATTAATGAGACCTGACAAGGTAACTAAACGAAATTGATATACTGAGTGTAATGATGGCGTTGTAATAATTATAAAAGCCAAAGATTATCACAACCCTGAAAAGCAATAAAAGCAGCAGCTAAATATATTGAATATAGCAACGGATTATCACCGGCTGTTAAAGGACTCTCTTCATGCAAGCCTGCACGCTACCTTGTAATAACAAAGGGGAGAATATGTTCTGCGCATTGAGCTAGAATCCTGCGAATGAAAACAGCCTGCATTTCTCAGAATTTCAGCGGGCGCGAAAATATGAGCGATTCAGACATCCTGCAGCGCATCTCTCAAAAACAAAAAAAGAAGGTAGTCGGCATATTCAAATTTACAATACCGGTGCCGCCGTTCAATTTCGATCATTCTTTAACTCTGCGAAATATATTTGTTACACAGAGATGCACGGAGAAGGCACGGAGATACACGGAGGCACTTTGGGTTACCCTACCAATGGAAGAAAGTAAAAGTTGAGATGATATCCTCACGCTCCATCAATTTATTTTAAATAATAAATTAAACGCCTTAATTTAGGTAATCAAATAATTAGCTTGCTCATCTGGAAAATTAAAAACATGTCTAAAGGAAATCTACAATTCTGCCTGGCAGTCGCTGTATTGCTATTTTTCATCCCTCCCGGTTATTCTCAAAAAGTGGGCATTTTCGACGGGCACGGAGATATTGGCACTAATGTCAAACCTGGCTCTGCTACTTTTATTCCTGAAACCCGCCAGTATGTAATTTCAGGTGCAGGTTATAATATATGGCTTGACCATGATGAATTTCACTTTGTCTGGAAAAAAATGAAGGGCGATTTCATTCTTTACACCAGGGCCGAATTTTTGGGAACCTGGGTAGGCATCCATAAAAAAGTGGGATGGATGGTACGCAAAACGCTTGATGGAAATTCGCCCCATATCAATGCCGTTGAGCATGGCGACGGATTAACGTCACTCCAGTACCGGCGCACACCGGGGGCCAAAACGGAAGAAATCAAATCAAAAATTACCAAGGCAGACGTAATACAGTTGGAAAGAAAAGGAAAGACCTATACCATGCGGGTAGCAAAGTATGGTGAGCCTTTTGTTACCGAGCAAGTTACAGATTTTGACCTCGGGGATGAAGTATATGTGGGGCTTTTTGTGGGTTCCCATAATTCCGATGTTTTGGAAACCGGTGTATTCAAAGACGTTACTATCACAGTGCCATTTAATGGCGAAGCAGACCATACCACCCCAATGAATCTCGGCAGTAACCTGGAAATATTGGAGGTCGCGAGTGGAAACCGGGAAACCATTTATTCGGTTCCCTATTCTATTCAGGCGCCTAACTGGACCGTGGACGGGAAAAGTTTAATTTTCAATACCAAGGGACTGATGTACAATTTCAACCTTGCCAGCCGTAAGCCTACACTGATTAATACAGGTGAGGTGAAAAATAATAATAACGATCATGTTATTTCATTCGATGGCAAGATGCTTGGCTTGAGCAGTTCCATCAGGGAATTAGGAGGGTCTATTATTTATACCGTGCCAATAAATGGCGGCAATCCAAAACAGGTTACTCCAAAGGGTCCTTCCTATCTTCATGGCTGGTCTCCCGACGGTAAAACCATGGTTTTTTGTGGCTCAAGAAATGATGAATATGATGTTTACAGTGTACCCGCAAATGGCGGACCTGAAGTGCGCTTAACGGATGCTAAAGGATTAGATGATGGTCCTGAATATACCCCGGATGGGAAGTACATTTATTTCAATTCAGTTCGTACCGGCCTGATGCAAATTTGGAGAATGAATGCCGATGGAACCAACGAGGAACAAGTTACTAATGACGATTATAATAATTGGTTTGCCCATATATCTCCAGATGGTAAATCAATGGTTTTTCTTTCATTTCTTAAAGAGGAAGTAGAGCCGGGCCGGCACCCGCCTTATAAACATGTGTATCTCCGTTATATGCCCATTGCCGGTGGTACCACTCCAAAAGTGCTTGCCTACTTTTATGGTGGCCAGGGTTCTATTAATACGCCTTCATGGTCGCCGGATAGTAAGAGAATCGCTTTTGTCAGCAACACTGATATGGGAAATAAATAACACCATGTTTATACAAATTCCAACCATATGAAAAGTTCTCCATCTTATACGGAGAACTTTTCATATGATGTTGGTTTATGTACGATCAATAATCCTTCTTTATAAAATCAAAATATTTTTTGCAAAATAATTTCAGTCCTGTTAAACCAATAAATTGCTATTTATGAAAAAACTACTATTCATGTTGCAACTTATTTTGCTGGTATTATTTTCAGATGCCCAGCAGAATATGATAAAGGGAACGGTTGTAAGTAAAACCCAAAATACGCCTTTGCCGGGAGTTACCGTGGAGGCTAAAAACAAAACGGTAACAACAGATGAAAACGGGAAATTTTCTATACAGGCAACTGTAGGAGATAATCTCAAGTTCACTTATGTGGGAGGTAGTCCTCAAACCGTTAAAATTAAAGATCTAAACGAGCTGACAGTTGAATTGGAAGAAGGTGCCAGCCAGCTCGGCGAAGTGGTGGTAACAGGGTATCAAACACAAAGAAGGGCCGACCTTACAGGTTCCATCGCGATTGTAGATATGGGCAAGGCTAAAGATATTGCTTCCGGTAGCGCGTTGCAAAATATACAGGGGAGAGTTCCGGGTTTGTATATCAAGTCTAATGGCGGCCCCAGTGGAGCGGCCAGTTCTGTAAATATCCGGGGGGTGAATACACTGGGCAATACCAATCCGCTCTATATTATCGATGGTGTTCCCACAACCGATCCAAATATTTTCCAGTTTATGGATCCGAATTCTATCGAATCTGTACAGGTGCTGAAAGACGCTTCCGCATCATCAATTTATGGTTCACGTGCATCAAACGGGGTAATTATTGTTACCACAAAACAAGGTAAAAATAATGTAAGCATTACCGTTAATTCAAGCATTTCAGCTGCCAGGAATGTCAGGAGGTTGTCTATGCTGAACACTAAGGAGTATGGCTCAGTGCTTTGGCGTGCTTCCGTAAATGGCGGAACACCCACAACTGCTCACAGTGCGTTATATGGTTTTACGGATCATACTGACGCAAATGGATTGCGCATACTGGATGACGTTATTCCGGTTCAATTCATAAATGGTGACCCAAATATCCCTTCTGCAAATACTGACTGGCAAAATGAAGTTTTTCAGACTGGCTTGATATCTCAAAACACGATTACCATCACCGCCGGCGGTCCCAGGAGCTCTACATTAATAAGCCTGGGCTACTTCTCCAATACCGGCCTCGTACGTAAAAATGACTACAAACGCTATATTGGCCGAATTAATAATTCAGTCAGTTTTTTTGATAATAAATTAAAGATTGGAGAAAATCTTCAAATAATAAAGGCACGTGAACATCCTATGGGTGGAGACCAGTTTGGTACCGCCGGATGGAATGCCGATGGCACAACCCGGATAGCGGTTAATGGCTCAAACCCGCTCCAGCTAACAACGATAGTTCTGCCAATTTTGCCGGTGCATAAATTAGACGGAACATTTGCGGGGCCGATCGGGGCCGGATTTTCTGACCGTCAGAACCCGGTGTTCCTGACCGAACTGGATAAGGACGATGTAAACAATGATCTGCAAACATTCGGCAATGTGTACGCTGAATTAACACCGGTTAAGGGCCTGGTTTTCAGAACAAGTTTCGGGCTTGATTATACCAGTAATTACGACCTTAATATTGAAAGAAGATACTCCATTGGATTTCTTAACCGTACCATTAACAATATGCAAATCGCCCAAAGGCACCGGTTAAATTGGACATGGTCGAATACCATTAATTATTCATTAAATCTCGAAAAATCACGTATAAGTTTACTAGGCGGTATGGAGGCCATAAAAAATTCAACACGTGTTTTTTCTACCGCGAAGCAGGGATTTGCCATTGAAGACCTTCCCTATTTCCAGCTGGGAGCCGGAACAGGTGTAGCTAGTAATACAGGATTCACCACGCGTAACCAGCTGCTTTCATACTTTGGTAAAGCAAATTATTCGTATGATAATAAATATTTAGCCTCTGCTACTTTACGATATGACGGATCATCCAGGTTTGGTGAAAATAATAAATTTGGTGTATTCCCGGCTATTTCACTGGGATGGACATTAAGTAATGAAGACTTTATCCAGGCAAGCCTTCCATTCTTTTCGATCCTTAAATTAAGGGCGGGAGTGGGAACAGTGGGTAACCAGGAAATAGGAGACTATTCCACCTTCCGGCAGTTCGCAACAAATTACGGCACGGTAGATCCCCTGGCTGCCACAAGGGCCACCGGTTCTGCTTATGATATTACCGGTGCGAACACAGGTTCACTGCCATCTGGTTATGTTGCGATAAGAACGGCTAATCCAGATCTCAGATGGGAAACCACGAGGGAAATAAATGTAGGGTTGGATTTTGGGTTGATGAGCCAGAAGGTAACAGGTTCATTTGATTATTTTACGCGAACAACTAAAGACATCCTGGTAACACCTCCAACTCCCGGAGCAATCGGCGAAGGTGCAATAAAAACAGTAAATGGCGCCACCATGGATAACCGGGGATTCGAACTTTCATTAGGGTATCATGATACTAAGGGTGAATTTTCTTATTCTATTGATGGAAACATAGCACAATTCAAAGATAAAATAACTTTTCTGCCATCTTCAGTTGTCAGATCATTTGCCGGAAATGTCGAAAAAACTATTTTAGGACATTCCAGGACATCTTTTTTTGGTTATGTTGCCGACGGGTTGTTTCAAACCCAGGACGAGGTTACCAAGTACGCCGTGCAACCCGGTAAGGGAATCGGAAGAATAAAGTTTAAAGATCTTAACGGGGATGGTACCATCAATGCTTTGGACCAGGACTGGCTTGGAACTGAACTGCCTGGATTAACGTATGGTTTAAACATGCAGCTTAATTATAAGGCCTTCAGTTTGTCTGTATTCATGCGCGGGCTTTCCAGGGTAATTGTCAATGATGCTTCTAAGGTATTTACAGATTTCCTCGGCACCGCCACCGGTGTAAACAAAGGCACCCGCCTCCTGGATGCATGGAACCCACAAAATACAGGTGCAACCGTTCCTGCCGTTTCCCTGGTTAACGCCAATACGGAAACCAGGTCGTCTAATTATTTATTGGTAAAGGGTGACTATTTTAAAGTGCAGAATATACAGGTAGGTTATTCCGTGCCCTCTGCTTTTGTTTCAAGAATGAGAGTAAGTTCACTGCGGTTTTATGGCATCGCAGACAACATCCTATTGCTTTATAAGAAATCGGGAGAACATGCATTCACCGGCCCAGACCCTGAGACGCCAGGCAGTATTTATCCCAGGCCTATTACGTTCACCTTTGGTTTAGATATTAGATTCTAATAAAAAATTACATTACTATGAAACAAAATAAATTAATTATAATTCTTAGTCTCGCAATTACATTGAGTGTAGTCACTTCTTGTAAGAAAGCTTTTCTTGATGTGCAAGCCGAAGGAATTATACCTGAAGAATCGCTTAATACCGTTTCGAAAACAGAAGAGCTGGTTATTTCATCCTATGCAGGCCTGGGCAACACTACTTTCGACAGGGCATGGGCCAGTGATTATGTATGGGGCAGCGTGCGCTCGGATGACGCTTATAAAGGAGGAAGCGGCGTTGCCGACCAGGCTGCCCTCAATGACCTGGAACAATATAATTTGGTTACCGCTGCCGTAGGGGGGTATCAAAATAATACCTGGATAGGTGTATATGGCGCCATTTCAAGAGTTAATCTTGCTTTGAGACAACTGGATAAATTTTCTGATGCGAATTACATGGTCACTGGTGTAACCAATGCCAAAAAAGTAAGACTGGCGGAGCTTCGCTTTCTTCGCGGGCATTTTATGTTCATCCTGAAAAGATTGTTCAATTATCCTGTCTGGATTGAGCACACTGCTACCCAGGATGAAATCAGGTTGATCACTAACAAACAATTTACAAGTACCCAGTTATGGGATAAGATTGCCGAAGATTTCCAGTTTGGAATTGATAACCTTCCCGATGTTCAGCCACAGAAAGGCAGGGCCTCTAAATGGGCGGCAACAGCATACCTGGCCAAAACACGATTATACCAGGCATATGTGCAGAACGAGGCTCACACGGTAACGAACATCGATGCCACCAAACTTCAACAGGTAGTAACCCTGACAGACAATGTGATCAATTCAGGCAAATACAACCTCGTAGATAATTTCGGAAAGAAATGGACATATGGATATGAGAATAACAGCGAATCAATATTCGCCATCCAGTATTCGTTTGATGACGGAACAATGTGGGGACGCATCGATTTTGAACATGGCCTTAACTACAATATGGCATCGGTATATGGTTGTTGCTCTTTTCATCATCCCAGTCAAAATCTAGTCAATGCCTTCAAGACCGACCAGGCAACCGGACTGCCATTGTATGAAACATTTAATAACACGGAAATGAAGAACCCTGATGATTTCCAGGCCCCGGCAAACACCGTGGATCCAAGACTGGATCATACCGCCGGTATACCTACACATCCCTTCAAATACGACGTCACTTTTGTGGCTCAGCCATCCTGGTCGAGAGCGCCGGCGGTGTATGGAAACTTTGTACCCATGAAAGAAATTCAATTGTCGAATTCTGCTGCTTTCAGGAAAGGAGGCGCCTTTTTTGGAACCGCCCAGAACTGGGATATACTCCAGTATAACGATATCCTTTTGATGAAAGCAGAAGCGCTGATCGAGTTAGGCCAGCAAGAGCTGGCCCGCCCGATCATTAACCAGATAAGAACGCGGGCGGCCAATTCCGTATTATGGACAACTTACCCCATGGGTCACCCGAAATCGGGACAGGGTTATTCGAGTTATAAAATCTCTTTATATGACGGATTAAACCTCCCCTGGACGAAGGAAAACGCACGCAAGGCATTACAATGGGAGAGGAGGCTGGAGTTTGCCATGGAAAGCCCGCGTTTTCACGACCTTGTCCGCTGGGGTATTGCCGCAGAAACCCTTAATGGTTATCTAAGTGTCGAAAAAGGCAGGCATCCCTACCTGAATAGTGCTGTTTTTACCAAGGGCAGGGATGAGTACCTTCCTGTTCCGCAAGACCAGGTTAACCTGGTGAATGGATTATATGTGCAAAACCCGGGCTATTGACTTTCGGGTCCTCCATGCCTCCCCTGTTTTCCACTGTGCCTGTTTGATAAAATTAAATGTAGCACGCAGGCACGGTGAAAAACCAAAGGTGGACCACAGGACAGAGAATTTGATACTGGAAACGCTCTGTGGAACTCCGTGCTTCTCCTTGTAGCTCTGGGTAATATCTTACACGGAATTGCACAGCGAGTACACGGAGTTGCACAGAGAATTACAGGACATTTCTTCCGATGAGGGAATGAGTTCATTGTCGCTTACTCGTACGAGTTATACTTATTAATCAATGAAAAACATGATAAAAATCGTATTATTAATTTCATCAGTTGTAGTTCTGCTGTTCACCGTCAAATCACTTGCGCAGCCCAATCAGCCACCATATACTTCGCCCGTTCCGAAATATAATTTTTCTACGAACCTGACCGGGCAGGAAGAGCAGCTTAAAAGTAACCCGTTGCTTAAGCGTTTTGCGGAGTCACGTAAAAAGCAGTCATCAGATCGGTATCGGCCGCTATTTCATTTTGTAAGTCCGGAAAGCACATTAAACGATCCCAACGGCCTGAGCTTTTGGAAAGGCAACTGGCACATGTTCTACCAGGCATACCCACCCGAAGATAGGCGCCAGCACTGGGGTCATACTGTTAGTAAGGATTTAATTCACTGGCAGGATCTTCCCTATGCCATTTACCCGGGACCAGAACGCGCCGTGTTTTCCGGAGGGGCGCTGGTGGAGGACGATCGCGTGGTGGCCATGTACCACGGAACGGAGGTTGGAAATATGGTTGCAGTGTCTTCTGATCCTTTGCTTTTAAACTGGGAAAAAGTTACTGGCAATGCAGTAATTCCCATTAGAGGCAAAGCAGGCTTTCCCCTTCCTTACAGTGTCTTCGATCCTTCCATCTGGAAAAGAGACGGGGTGTACTATTCGCTCTCGGCAGGCAGGGCTCCAATAGGGCCGGGAAGAAAAGAGGTTCCCATAGGGAATCTTTTCCGCTCTAAAGACCTCGCCAATTGGGAATTTGTGCATGACTTTGTGGAGGATGATCGCTTTACTTTGATAGGAGACGACTATGCCTGCCCGTACTTCTGGCCTATTGGAAACCGTTATATCATGCCTTTCTATAGCCATATGAGTGGCGGGCAATACCTTCTTGGAGACTATGATACCAGCAGGAATAAATTCAAGGTAACGCAGGGTGGCAAATTTAATTTCGGGCCATCAAATCCATCGGGTATACACGCACCTTCTGCGGCACCTGACGGCAGGGGGGGTGTTATTGTAATATTTAATATGAATGCAGGTAAGCCCACGGGCGAATGGAACATGATCATGTCGCTGGCAAGAAGACTTACTTTGATCGGGAAAGATGAGATCGGGCAGGAGCCTGCCGGTGATATTGAATCATTGCGGTATAATCGCCAGGAAGTAAAACCAATGGTGCTCCCTGCCAATAAAGAAGTGGTGCTTCCTAATATCAAGGGGAATGCCATGGAGATAAATTTGGAAATCGATCCAAAAGACGTGCCTGCGCTTGAGTTGAATGTGTTCCGTTCGCCCAAAAAGGAAGAATTCACGCGAATTATTTTTATGGAGGCGCGGGGAATGGGCCCCGGGCGCAACTACCGCCTGGGAGAAATTGCAGCCCTGCAAACCGAAAGAGCCGCTACATCTCCAATTCCACAAACACCTCCGCCCCCGCCGGCCAGGCAAAGTTTGATAACCCTGGAGACATCTAATTCCTCGTTGCATCCTGATGTTAGACCCAGGGGGCCTGAAACGGCATCGTTTGATATGAAGCCCGACGAAACGCTTAAGCTGCGCATATTTATCGACAGAAGCGTAGTAGAAGTATTTGTGAACGGGAAACAATGTGTTGCAGCACGCGTATATCCTAGCCGCGAAGACGCAGTAGGTGTTTCCATTCTTTCAAAAGGACAGAACAGTGAATTGAAATCGTTAGAAGCCTGGCAAATGAAGAGTATTTATGAAGAATAGCTATCGGCTGTCAGCTATCGGCTATCAGCCTTTACCTGGATTAAAAGATCAAAACATGATACCAATCTCCCGATATTCGATACCCCGTAATCGCATAGCCGATAGCCGATAGCTGATAGCCGACAGCCCTAACATAAAATCAACCATAATGAACAAACGCACTATTTTTTGTTTGCTGATTTGTATGATCTTCGGTGGAAATTCCATCTTTGGGCAGGACACTATACGTCAAATAAAAATCCTGAAAGGACAGCAGTACGTAAATTTCCCGGTAAATGAATCCAGTAAGCTGACGAGGACAACGGTTAAAGTTGACGGAAAGACAATTGACCAGTTTACTATAAAGCTGGCGACTGAAAAACCAGACTACTGGGTATTTTTTGATGCGGCCCCTTACGAAGGAAAAACAATTACTGTTGAAGTATCCAATTCGGAGGTGATGGCAGGCGGTGCATTCAGCAATATAACCCAGGGAAATAATAATAAAAATAAAGAGGCGAACCAGGACAGAACGAAGGGACTAAAAATGGTTTTTGCTGATAATAAATTCCCGGGACAAGACAGCGTATATAAAGAAGTAAAACGCCCCCAGGCACATTTTTCGGCACAACGGGGATGGATAAACGATCCCAACGGCTTGCTTTTCTATAATGGAGATTATCATTTGTATTTTCAACATAATCCCTATGGATGGGCCTGGGGTAATATGCACTGGGGCCATTCAGTAAGTAAAGACCTGGTACACTGGAAGGAATTACCGGAAGCCATTTATCCTTTCAGCAACCGCGACGCAGCCTTCTCCGGCTCCGCCGTAGTGGATTCCGCAAATACATCCGGTTTCCGGAAAAACGGAATTGATCCACTCATTGCAATCTATTCAAGTACAGGTAGGGGTGAGTGTATTAAAATGAGTTATGACAACGGTAAAAC
>JBDSBP010000255.1:0-5460 GCA_039921525.1 Chitinophagaceae bacterium
CTGGCTAAAAATAAATAATAGATATTGCGGAGGGCTTTTTATAGCATAGCGGCTTTTGTGGTAGCAAAAATTGGGTTTCCAGTGAAGGAAAGTATTTTTTGAAAAGGCAACATGCCTGCACCCGGAGATTTAATGGAACTGATGATTATTGGGAAGCATTATGAAAAGTATTTTATTTGGGATTGTAATAGCATTGCTTGATAAACCAATCGCTCCGTTCACCAAACAAATTTTAAAATGAGTCACTGTTCAAATTGCAGATGTAGTAGTGCCAGGGTTGAAAGAAAACGAAAAACTTTCTGGTCATTTTGCAATATCAAAACTTTAATTGCAGCCGGTATAATGATTTACTGGTTATTTACCGAGTTGCTTTAAAAAATATTCTTGTCAAAAAAAATGTCAAAGGCACAACGCTAAAAGGAATTTATCTTAAAGGGCACTTAATTGTAGAAACAGCAATTATGAAAAAAATTTTTCATTCTGTTTTAATTTTGTTAACCGAATTGTTATGGCTTTGGGAGTAGAATTGAAAGAAAAGCAAACGAAGGAAATAGATATTAAACAAGAAAACAATGACAATACAGCAATCTGTTCATGCTATTTTTAATCAACTGGAAGGCTCTTTGCTCCAGCTTTCAAATGAGCAATACCGTCAAAAAATTGATACGCTTTCAGGCGCAAGTATCGGGCAGCATGTAAGACATGTAGTGGAAATGTTTGTTTGTTTACAGAATGGCTATACATTCGGAATTGTAAACTACGAAAGGAGAAAAAGGGACATTACTATTGAAACATCAAAGGAAATAGCAATTGATATAATGAATGAAATAAATTCCGCTTTATTGAATGAAAATAAATCCCTGGTATTAGAAGCAGGCTTTGATGAAAACAGCAATGAATTGAATAAAATACCTACCAATTATTTCAGGGAAATTGCTTACAACCTTGAACATGCTATTCACCACATGGCATTAATTAAAATTGGCATAAATGAGGTGTCGGGTACTAAATTGCCGGATGGATATGGAGTGGCATCATCAACTATAAAATACAGAAAAGAAACAGCTGGATCATTATCATTATAAAAATGCCTGTTATTATCTTATAAGTTGTAATTAGATACATAATTATGTAATGCCGCATGGAAAAAATACGAAAGCCAATATCGAAAGGAATGCCTGTTTATAGGGCTGCATTTAAGGCATCTTTCCATGCACCAGACACATGAAATAAGTACGGTTAAGGAATGCTATTAAATGCTTTACGGCCTTTTTTAATAACGATATCTTCCCCAATAACTGGCAATTAAGCGAGACGACTGATTCAATTGTCGGAACCGCTGATGAAAATGATTAAGGGATTATTTTGGTGTTATTTGGAATTCGGAGTACGCATAACATTACAATTTAATCATTTGTATCAGCGGTTCAGACAATCTCTTATCAGCGGTTCAGGCAATTACGCAACTTTTTTATATGCTCATTGTTCTTATTGATTAGTTGAACCAGCAAAATAAAGTACAATTCAAAACCCATAAATTGATAATCCGGTTGTCAGTTATATGTTTAAGTAGTTACTAACAAACCGGCATTTTTTCCTCTCTACAATTAATACGCGTTTGGGTTTGAGTTTGATTGTTTATCATACAATTTTATCTTTCCAATCATATTACCCAGGTCCCTGCCTAAATTCAGACCAGCGCTAATAGAAACGCGATAATGTATACCACCATAGAGGCGTGAGATTCCGGCTTCTTCAGCAGCGCTAAACAAAGATGGGTATGTTCTCGGTGTCCATCCCCTGAAATCATACGCGTGATCTGTTACACTAACATGGTCGCCCAGCAAATCAGTTACCGCCTGCACAACGGCAGCGGTTACGAATGCATGAGCAGCAGGATATTCCGGGAAGGGTGGTGTAGGTATAAAAGACAACCAGTTTGGATCGATTAATTTGCGGATATATGTTACCGGCCTCAGCAGGTTATATTTGTACTTGGTGCGAAAACATGCAATGTTAGACTCCCTTTCTGCTATACCTGACTTCGCAAAAGCTTCTGCAGCAATTGCAAGATTAACTTTTGTTTTTTCTATAGCCTGCGATACGAATAACATATTATGACCATCTGGCGTGTAGCCTAATCCATTTCCCTGGTCGACCCAAAACAAGGCAATATTTTTTTGTTCAGTTGTTAATCCTTGAAAAACATCGTAAACCTCTTTTTCCATTTTATAAAAATCAGAACTGGTGTCTTCGGAATAAGCAAATGGAAATGGAGGAGCTACAGCTGTCAGATTTGCCATAAGGAATGGTCGGGCATTTGATACGTAAGGACTGGCTGGCGGACTTATCATAGCCGGGGGGGTGGGTACCCATGCACCATCGAATACCGGCGCAACATAACCGGTATTTGTCGGGTTGAAGCTATCGCTTTTCGACCAGGTATAAATTGCCGTTGCTACGCTTCTGCCAAAAGCCTGCGAACGTATAAAATCTGTAGCACTCGTTTGAATATTAATTTTTTCATTGTAAAAATTCTCCAAAGAGTCAATGCTCGCCAGGTTTGCAGCAGTAAGCCCCGAATTGAAATACCGGATCATGCTTGCCATCGTTGCATTCGCGCTGGCGGTCCAGCAATACGTTTCATTATTTTCAATAGATGGCATTGCGGGCATTTGATACAAACTGCTGGAAAAGCTGGAAGAGTTTTTAATTCCATATCGTATTGATTCATACAGGCCTATACCAAGGTACCCAAAATAAACACCGTTCATGGTTCAATTCCGTTCCAGTAAAAATCTAAACTGTAATTTATACCAATCAAGTGCTACGCTTGCATCCTGCTTGGTTAAATCCTGGGATTGAGGAAGTTTCGGTTTTTGGCAGCTATTAGTTGCAATAATCATTGCAGCTATTGATAACATGTAAAATGCTTTTTTCATTCTGAAATGATTTTAAGTAGTTAATTCCACAAAATTATTATTTGCAATTTCTTTTGTGTAACATTTCGACGGTTGTAAGCATTGTCAGAAGAAATAGCCGCCTTTTCCTTAATTTGACCGTTAATTGTTGACGAAATCCATTCGTCGCCAGAAAGGAAACAAAAGGGCAGTTATACTGGTTAAAAATAATCTTTTTCCCGTAATTAAACAATATCGCTTTTATTTTTTTTGCTAATACATAATAGTCTTGCAGAGACCCTACTCGAAATAATGAAGACATTCTAATACATTGTTATAACAAACTTTGAATTCATAAAAAATTATTACTTGTTACTACTTATCTTTATTTATAACTTTTGTGATAGTTAACCCATTTGTATTTTCAAATGAACGTAAGTATCGTATAACAAGGCATCTTGCTTTTTGGGCGGTTATTTACCTTTATGCTGTTATAACCAATTGACCAGATGCTCAAATAAAATATTTCATCGATCCTTCAATATATCTTGGCGCCTTTAACGATGGCTTACATTTTATCCCGGTTTTTATATTCTCCGTATATTTTTCTATTTATTTTATTATGCCCCGCTATCTGGCAGGAAAAAATATTTCGTATCTTATTGCTTCTATCATCTTACTCATTTTTATTACTGTAACTTCCTGTTACTTAATATCAGAAGTATTATCTGGAATGGCTGACATCCGGTGGAATCAACTGGATGTCGTTACGCTGGCTTCCAGGAAGTCAATAGGCGAACAGATAACAATTATAGGGTCGGCTATCATTTTAAAAGTCATTAAAGACTATTCATTAAAGCAACGGGAGCATGAATTGCGCGAAGTTGAAAATGTCAGGAATGAACTCAGGTTGCTAAAAATGCAGATTCATCCCCGTATTTTATTTGACTGTTTGCAGAATATATTCAAAGATCTTGAAGCTGAAAGACTACACGCACCGCCTTTGATTTTGCAACTTTCGGAACTTCTTGGTTATTTCTTAGATGAATCAGGAAAAAAACTGGTTTCACTTTCTGTTGAGGTGAAAATGATGCAGAATTATGTACAAATAAAAAAAATTAGCTATGGTAATAACGCCGATATATCTTTCAATATAGGTGGAAATGCGAACGCTAAATATGTAACGCCCGGTTTATTTCTACCATTACCTGAAACATTCTTTTTAGGTCGGGGATATTACGAAATGCCGCTTCGTATTAATTTGGAAGTAAAAATAGGGTTGTCGAAGTTGTCATTTTATATAAAAAATAATGTGCCGGGAGATCAAATTTTACAAGCTGCAACTACCAGTCAAACTTTAGATACTATAAAAAAAAGGATTAAAATGTGTAACCCGGGTGATTCTAAAATTGAAGTTCATTCTGAAGCGAATAGTTTAAGTATCCATTTGCAACTTGAGATGAAAAACGTTATCAATCCGCAACTTCAAAATGATGAAAACCTCTATTGTAAGTATACATGACTTCATGTTTTGTAATAATCATATTCCATGGGTAAGAAGGCACCTCGCATTATGGGTGGCATGCTACTTATTTCTTGTGATATCGCATCCACCACATGGAACGGGTTCTACTAATGGTATGGAAATAGACGGGTTAATTACGTTTTATAAGATGGTGCTGATAAGGGCTTTTTTCATATGTGTTGTCAAATGGTATTTTGTTATCCGCTTCTTTATATTCTGATACCGGTATTTTTTTTGAAGAAAAAATATCTTGAATTTTTCTGTTTGCTCCTGCTCTTGTGGATAACGGTTTCGTTTTTCCGGTATACTACTTTTACTTATGCATATAACCCAATTATGCAGCGACTTAATTTGTTTGTCAACCCGCCTCAGGTCATTTTAATGATTAGCTTTATGCAAACAATAAATGGCCCGGCTTTTATTAGCTTTTGGTTTATTTCCATTAAATAATTTAAGGATTGGCAGCAAATACAGAAAAACAATTTGGAGCTTCAGAAAGAAAATGCCCATGCAGAAATACAATTATTAAAGGCGCAGCTACATCCGCATTTTTTATTTAATAAACTTAATAATATTTATTCATTTACGGTGAATAAGTCACCCGATGCAAAGTATATGGTAAAAAGACTTGAAGATATGCTGATGCAGCATTATATGATAGAAGAATGCGATCAACCGCTTGTGCCATTAGAAGATGAGATCAGGATAATTATGGACTATTTTGAGTTGGAAAGAATTCGCTATGGAAGTAACCTTGACCTGGAATCGGAAATATCCGGTGATTTTAAAAATAAGTTAATAGCTCCATTACTTATGATACCTTTCCTTGAGAATTTAGAAAAACAATTAAATTAAACCTGGATGAGATTTTTTTTATTGAAAGTGTAAAGGATTACATTAAAGTAATTACAAAGGAAAGAACAATTATCAGCAAACAACCTATTTCATCAGTCGAGCAAATGATTTCTCCTCAATTATTTTTACGCATTCACCGGTCTTTCATTGTAGCTATCAATAAAATAGACTTTTTTACCC
>JBDSBP010000256.1:0-7266 GCA_039921525.1 Chitinophagaceae bacterium
TGGCGTATGGAAACTTGACTTTTGTGAATACATCTGTTAACAAACCCGACGTCGCCAGGGTCTGGTACCATTCGCTGTCTCTTCCACCATTAAGATCTCCCGTAAAAAGGACAGGAGCCTGCCCGGCAATTTCCGTAATCTTTGCAAGAATTAGCTTGCTGCTTTCCCGGCGAGCCACTACCCCCTGGTGATCGAAATGTACATTGAAGGTGTAAAATCGTTTTTTTGTTACCTTGTCTTGCAGGTAAACCCAGGAACAAATTCTGTTGCAACAAGTCGCGTCCCACCCTTTACCGGGTTTATCCGGTGTTTCCGACAACCAGAAGTCACCGCTTTTTAATAAGGCAAACCGGTCCTTTTTGTAAAAGATCGCAGAATGTTCACCGGCATCTTTTCCATCGTCGCGGCCTTTGCCATAGCGGGAATAATCCGGCAGGGCAGCTGATATATCATCCAGTTGAGTTTTAAACCCCTCCTGGATGCCGAGTACATCAAAATCGTGGAAGCGAATCAGGTTCGACACTATAGGCGCCCTGTCGACCCACAAATTGCCCGTGTCTACCGGGTTATCATAACGAACATTAAACGTGCCGATGGTGATTCTCTGCGCGTTAGTGCTAAATGCAGTCAGGAGAAAAAAAGCGGCAGCCAGCCAGAATGGGAACTTCATTTTTTGATTTTCAGGGTTCTTGACATTTTAATTCCAGCCTGTATTTTGTTTTAAGTTCGGATTGCGCTGTAAATCGTTCAACGGAATGGGATAGACGTAATTTTTATCGTTCCATTTCCTCGGAATTTCACTCATCCATATCAGCTCGCCTGACGTGCCGTTCTTCAGTTGTTGTGAATTTACAACACTGCCAATCTTGGGCGAAACATCCACATATGTTACCCCACTTACGGCGGGTGAAGGACGTGTTCCCTGGTAAAAGGCCACATCCAAAATACCATCCTCATTTAAATCCATCGGTATATTCAGCGCCGGAACATAAAACCCGTTCCATTCTTTTTCCATCAGTTCTCCTCTTTTCCACCTCAGGATATCCGGGAAACGTAATCCTTCCAGGCTCAATTCAATACCCCGTTCCCTCCTGATTTCCAGTATGGATGGGTCAGCAATATTCGGAAAATAATTCGTTATGAGATAGGAATCTGCTGTGACTGGTTTCGTGGTCAAGCCGCTGGTAATACCTCCTCTTGCTCTTAGTGCGCCCACGGTAAGCGCCCAATCCTGATTTGTCAGCGTGCCCAACTCAGCTTTTGCTTCCGCATAATTTAATAATACTTCAGCGTAACGGAACAAGGACACCGCATTTGTGTTTAAAGCGCCTGCGTCTAAACTGAGATCGTCCAGTGTCAATTTAATTGGCTGGTATCCGGTAAATGTGTAGGAGAAAACTGGCGGCGCTGGTATTTGTTGCCCGTTGCTGATCCTCTTATAATCTTGTGAACGTATGGTTTGTTTCAGCCTCAGATCGCGATTTTTCACCTCGTCTTTGAACAGCATAGTCGTGTACGCGGGATTGTTGGTGAAGGGTGTACCGTCCAGGTTCAGATAAGTGTTGATGAAGGTGCGGGTAAAGCTCGCTTTTGCCCCGTAAGTACCACTGGTCCACCACCAGTTTGCGTCGTTTAAGACCCCGAGATTGACGTCTGAAACGCCAGCCTGCAACACTTCATTGGCTAAGGGGGTATTGCTGGTAAAAATTTGGCGATAGGACACCCCGGGGCCGCCGGCTGTGTTAATCGAAAAACCTCCGTTTTTAATGATTTGGTCAGCTGCCAAGGCAGACTGATCTAGCCATTTGCTGGCAGAGGCCATTAAGTTCAATTCCGTATGGTATTTTCTATAGGTACCCTCAAAAAGACAAACTCTTGATTTATACGCATAAGCCACCCATTTCGTAATCGTTGTACGGCTTGGATCACTGGCAGTGGTAATGTTCGCGCAGGCAAAATCGAGATCGGCCAATACCGAGTCCATCACGAGCGCTCTTGGATCACGACCAGTTGTTAACGCCGGATCATCTGTATCCAATGGTTTTCCGATCCAGGGCACATCACCAAAGCGTATGACCTTATCCATATAAAAATAGGCCCTGAAATAGCGGGCTATACCCATGTAATTATTCCGAACAGTTGCTGGTACTGCCGGATCATTATTGTTTTGAATAAAATAATTGATATTCCTTAAGTCTGTCCATGTCCATCCTGAACTGGTGTTGGCACCATAGCTTCCTTCCCGGATAAAATCCGGAACAGATTTTACTGCCAGGTAATCTGACATTGCGTCCAGGCTGATCGAATTTTTGGGAAGAAACGCCATTCCATAAAAGGAATTCGTATACAATTTCAGCCCGTTTTCAGTACCGAATACAGCATTTCGCGTAGCAGTTGATTGCGGAAGCTGATCCAGTTTGTTACAGGCCGTAAAACCTAAACTGCCCAGCAAAATCGCTATATATAATTTTTTCATGACTTTATTATTTTACTTTTTTAGCTGACAAGATGCAGCATTCGATACCAGGTTAAAAACCAAGGTTTAATCCAAAAGAAAGGCTCTTTAATAATGGATAGTTGTAACCATCCCCGTTGGTGCTGCCACTGTTAAGGTCCTGGTCTGAAGGAACGGCATTTTCTACGTCAATAGTATTTTTGAGAATCTTGTACATCGGTGAATAAGTATACAAATTCTCGCCCGAGAAATAAACTCTTACGGTACGGGCACCAATACGACTTATCCATGCTGAAGGCAGGTTATAGCCAACCTGGATATTCTTCATTCTCAGGTAGGCAACGTTTTGCAGGTAACGTGTCTGCGCAACGCCCAAGGTACGATTCGTATTGCTGGAAGCCGCTCTTGACATTGTTCTTGGGAAATACGCATCGGTATTTTCCGGTGTCCACATATTACCTACCTGGAAAGTAGGTACGTTATTGTAAGGGCGGTTATATTGTCCCCAGAACATTTCTGTTTCGGTGCTCGGATACCATTGTTGTTTACCTACACCCTGGAAGAAAACAGAGAATGAAATATTATTCCAGTCCGCACCCAGGTTAACGCCATAACTATACCTGGGCGCTGAATTGCCGATGATTTTCCTGTCACCAGGGTTGCCCACTTTATTTTCTCCCACATTAATTAAATTATCCTTGTTCATGTCCCTCAACTTGATGTCACCTGGATACCATATGTTTGTAGGAGATGCCCTCATTTGTGGATTTTGTTTTGCATGTGCAGCAATATCAGCCGCATCAATAAAGAAACCTTCTGTTTCGTAGCCCCATATATCACCCAGCGTTTGTCCTTCATAATAATCGCTGAGCAACTTATCAGGGTTGTTGTACCGGTCAATTTTTGATTTATTGTCGGCTAAGGTTAATCGTATATTATACCTGACAGGTTTTTTACCACTGCCAAGTTTGTCGCCCCATGTTAGGGAAGCTTCCCAACCGCTGGTGGTGAGGTCAGCATAGTTACCTTTAGGAGTAGCCGCTCCAAACACAGCAGGAGGCGTCAGGCCAAATGTAAACATATCTGTCGTTTTACGGATGTAGACATCTCCCGTAAAACTTAAGCGGCCTGATAGCATCGCCAGGTCTACTCCGATATTACTGGTAGTGGAGGTTTCCCAGGTCAGGCCTTCAGGCACTACTGCAGGATTACGAGTGGTCTGAGGTCTCGCTCCATTCAAAATTACTCCTGACTGGCTGATGTTGAAGTTTTCCTGGAAAGCATAGGATGCAATATTACCATTACCAAGTGATCCATAAGAAGCCCTGAGCTTAAATTCAGAAACTGCGCTGGGTGAAACATTCCAGAATGACTCTTTATTGATTTTCCAGCCTGCAGACACAGAAGGGAAAAAACCATATTGTTGATCTGCCGGGAACTTTGATGAACCATCGTACCGGGCATTCACTTCTATCAGGTACCGATCTTTAAAGGCATAATTCAATCTCGAAAAGCCTCCCAGGATAGCCCATTGTTCATAACCGCCGCCGGCAGTAACGGCCTGCCCCGCAGCCAGGTTTAAATCCGTAGCATTTTCGAAAATAAGGCCATTACGCTGTACGGCAACACGGTTATAAGTAGACTGCTCGTAGTTGTAACCGACCATGAACTTCAGGTAGTGATTATCCCCGAAATCGTTTTCATATTCTGCGTATATATTGGTTGCCAGATACCTGGTTTTACGGTCATCAGACGTTAAATCATTGGTTGTTGTTCCTACATAGGAAGTAACCCCCTTGAAGTTGCTATAGGGTACCTGCACACGTTTCTGGTACCTGTTATTATCCGTGTTACGAAAGGTGAAATCAGCATTTACCCGGAATTTATTATTGAAGAATTTGCTTCTCAAACTGGTAATGTTCCTAAATACCTCGCGACGTGTATCAATTCCATTTTTCCCATATACAAAATCTCCGACGGTATACACGGAAGAAAAAGTTAACGTGCCATCCGGATTAAACAAAGGCATCGAGGGATGTCCCTCGTCGGCAATATTCCTCCAGATACCGCCGCCCTCGCCCACGTTAATGGGGTTATGATAGTCCACTACAGAATAATCGGCATTGTTATCAACGGTTAGCCAGGGGAACAGTTCAATAGAGCCCCTTGCACGTATATTTTTGGTATCGTAGTCATCAGAGTTGTGCCGGAATAATCCATCCTGCTTTAAGAACCGCCCCGAAACTAAAAACGTCGCTTTGTCACTGCCTCCGCTTACAGAGATATTGTTTTCAAAAGCTGCCAGGTTATTTTTATACAACTCACCATAATAATCGGCGCTGCCATAATAGGTGTACTCACCGGTATTCGGATTAACTTCTATCTGGTTGAATGGCTGCCCTGATTCAGCTCTTTTCTTGAATTCGTCCAGGTATGCTTGCGAGAATTTCTGCGTCTTGTTTACATTTTGCGGGAACGCACCATCCCCATTAACGAAGGACTCTGCAAACATTTTTGCCCATAGGTAGCCATCGGTTACAAAAGCTGGCCTGGTAACGGGCGATTTCAGGGCATAGTTGCTTGAATACGATACACTGGTACGACCTTTCACTCCTTTCTTAGTTGTAATTAATACTACACCGAAGACTCCTCTTGCCCCGTAAATAGCGGCGGAAGCAGCATCTTTCAGCACGGTGACAGTTTCAACATCGTTTGGATTTATCAAGCTTGGATCACCTTCGAACCCATCTATCAAAATAAGCGCGCTACCTCCCTGGCCAATGGAAGTGGTTCCCCTGATATTGTAACTGGGCGATTGAGTGGGCTTGCCATCCAGCATTTTCAGATTTAAATTCGGAATCTGTCCTTGCAAACCCTGGGTAAGATTGGTCATTGGCCGGTTTTCCAGGTTTTTTGAAGTGATCTGATCAACGGAACCTGTAGCGTTTACTCTTTTTTGTGTACCATACCCAACTACAATAACCTCATCCATAGCAGCGTTTGCAGCGGTAGCCATCGATATCGCAACGGCCGTATTTTCTCCGGCTTTTACGGGATAGTCGCGAATCACCTGCTTCTGATATCCAATATGGGATACTGTGAAACGGTATTTGGTACCGGGAATAAGTTGGTTAAAGCTAAAAGCGCCCTTATCGTCGGTGATAGTACTTTTTTGCAAAGCACTATCTGTTTCATTGATGGCGATAACCGTTACATCAGGCAGCCCGGCGCCGCCATTATCGCGTACAGTACCCGTCACCGTTGCGTTTGTTTGAGCCTGGCTTCTAAAGGAAATACCCAGTAAGATTAATAGAATGACAACCGGATAGCAATGTCGTTTTAATTTAGTTTTCATGATCTAGCATTTAGTTGATTATGGCATTAGGATGCCTTGTATCTCTTTGGCCGTACAATGTATGTTAAAAAAAAGCAAATATATCAAGTTGTAAATTAGAAAAGCTGATAGGAATTTTAAACAATTGTAAACTTTTAGTTACTTATAGGCATAATCTTGTAGGTATCGGTGAACGTTGCGGTAAACGTTTCTTTTTCAATTAGTGAACCTTCATTGAATGTTAAGTCGTTTAAATATTCCTGACAGGGTGTGGGTCGTTGCTTCCGTACATGTCATTTCACACGAAACGTTTCTTTGATGAAATTTGTACCGGTCTGGGCAATAATTGCTGTAGGTGAAGACCTTTGTTTTACGCATGCAGGTATTGTAGTAAATAAACGGTAGCTCTTGAGACGCCGTACACAGAATGGGTTTTCATTTGCCTTCGTATTTGCCTCGCGGAACACCATGTGGAGCTTGGAATTGGCAGGAAATAAACTTGGACCCGGTCAAAACAAAAAAAGTACTTTAGCAGATTCATAAAATTTAAATTTCAAAAGACGGATGCCAGAAAATGAAGTAGAAGATTTGGATACAACTGTTCTGAAAGAAAAAAAATTAAAGAAGCAAAAAAGCATAGAAGAAACACTTTTGATGTAAAGATGGCTTTTTTACGAAAAGAGTTTACTGAATTGCTGCAAGCCGAACAACAATAAAAAATGATTTGCTAACCGTTTTTAAAGAATTGGGATATGCAATCAAACTATTAAAGAATTGGGGATTACATAAAGCCCGTAGAAAATCGTAACAAAGAACTGAAATCAAGAAGGTTGTTAGGGATAAACATCAATAAGTTTTTCATGCTTTCGGTTGCAAACATTGTTGGCACCGATATGTCAACGTATAAGGTTGTAACGCATGGACAATTTGCTTGCAACAGAATGCACGTAGGAAGAGACCGGAAAAGAATTCGACAGGTTCCAGGCAACTAAAAAGCAATTGGAAAAGGAACAAAGTATAAAAGAGCTTGAAGTTGATATTCGAAACTCAAAAAGAAGAAAGGCTGATGAAATTCACAGAAGAAACGTTATAGCATGCCGTCATTGAGCTATTTGCTGACGAGCAAATACCACATACCAATGGTGAGTTCATTCACAAAGAAGTGAGTGATGTTTTACTTCGCGACGACCTGAAGCAGTTTCTTTTAAATCAATACAGCGCATATGATATTACCCTGAGTGAAACAGATGCTATTTTTCGCAAGTTGGATGTTTATCCTTCGGGTGCTTTATATGGTAGCAACAGAGCTATTATGAAGTTGATTGCGGACGACTTTGTTTTCAAACGCGAAGACCGCACTAAAAAAGACATCTTTATACAACTGATAGATTATGATGGTGTACATTCCGGAAACGATACAAACATTTACCGGATTGTGAACCAGCTTGAGATTCAAGGTTACGAAAAACGCATTCCC
>JBDSBP010000257.1:0-5460 GCA_039921525.1 Chitinophagaceae bacterium
TTCGTCAACATGCGATTTAATTCACATAGCCATCGGCAATAGAAAGCGCATCGCTGATCATAGCTAATCCTTCGTCAACCTGGTCTTTATTGATGCATAATGGCGGGGCAATGAATACATAATTCCATCTAACAAAAGTGTACATTCCCAGTTCTTTCAACCTGGCAGCTACCTTGTTCATAATAACCATTTCTTCCGCTTTGGCGTTAAATGGGGCCATCGGTTCTTTGGTGGCGCGGTTTTTTACCAGCTCCAGGCAACCCAACAGACCGGTGTTCCTGAAATCGCCGATGCAGGGATGTTGTTCCTTCATTGCTTCTACCCGTTGATCAATGTATTTTCCCATGGCGGTTGCATTCTCCAACAGGTGTTCTTCTTCATAAATTTTAAGTACCTCCACTCCTGCCGCACACGACACGGGATGAGCGGAATAAGTTAGTCCCAGCATCAGTGGCCTTTCGTTATAATGCGCGGCAATGGCATCGGAAACAATTAATGCGCCTAACGGAATATATCCCGCAGTGATGCCTTTCGCAGTAGCGATCATATCCGGCACTACCCCATAATTATCTACTGCAAACCAACTTCCGGTTCTTCCGAAGCCGCTCATCACTTCGTCTGCTATCAACAGTATATTATACTTGTCACAAAGCGCGCGGATTTTTGGTAAATAATCTGGCGGATATTTAATACATCCGGAAGTGCCGCTTTCTCCTTCCATTATTATTGCGGCCACATTGGAAGGGCCTTCAAACTCAATTACTCTTTCCACATGGCTCACACATTCGCGATGGCACCAATCAGGTGCCTTACCCCAGGGGCATCGATAACAATAGGGATCCTCTACATGAATTATATTTGGAACCTGCTGAGAATCGGATTGCAACTTACGTGGATCGCCGCCTGCCGTCATGGCTCCATAAGAAGCACCGTGAAAAGCTCTGTAACGTGCAATGATCTTATGACGGCCGGTATAAAGCCGGGCGAGCTTGATGGCGTTATCAATGGCAGAAGCACCGCAAACAGTGAATAACGTTTTAGTTAAACCCGGCGGAGTGATGGAAGCCAGTTTTTTACCCAACTCCCCTCTTGCCTTTGTAACACATCCAGGCGTGACATAACTGACTTCCTCCATTTGTCGCATAACGGCCTGGGATACGCGCTGATGGCCATGCCCGATGTTAACATTGATCAGCCCGGAAGAAAAATCTAGGTAACGTTTATCGTCATAGTCGTACAAATAAACTCCTTTCGCATATTTAACAGCGATAGGTGTTATCCCCTTCTGTTTGCTCCAGGAGAAAAGAGTATAGTCTAAATTATCCTGGACAATGTCCTGGGTTTCTGATGCTATTAGATTTGATTCGAGCATGATAATGATTATTTTGGCTATCAGCTGCCAGCTATCAGCTATCAGCTTTTTACAACCGAGTCAATAATTTTTAAAACTGTTATTTTCAAACAATGTTATGAAATGTAAATTAGCGAAGCTGATAGCTGAAAGCTCTTCAGCTCATCCAGTTAACGCCCGCTTCCGGGTTCCATTTTATAGTAGACTTTTTAAGTTTCGTCCAGAAATCTATCGAGCTTTTTCCGGTGATATCGCCTACACCAAATTTGCTATCGTTCCAGCCGCCGAAAGAAAATGGTTCTCTTGGCACCGGTACCCCCACATTTACACCAATCATACCAGCGCTTGCTTTTTCAATGATATAACGCGCCATGCCACCGTTCTGTGTAAATACGGAAGCAGCATTTCCGTAAGGGGAGGCGTTTTCAATGGCAATGGCCTCATCCACTGTGTTCGTACGCATGATGCTGATAACGGGACCAAAAACCTCTTCCTGAGCAATGGCCATATCAGGTGTTACGTGATCAATTACTGTAGGACCAACATACAGCCCATCCTCCTTTCCTTCTACCACTGTATTTCTGCCATCCACTAAAATGGTAGCGCCCTGCTCTTCGGCTTCGGTGATAAAGCGTTCAATTCTTTCCCTGGAAGCTTTGCTGATCACAGCACCCAGGTTTACACCGGGGATGATCTTACGGGCTTCCTCGCAAATTTTTTCAATAATATGATCGATGTTTCCTACACCGACCATTGCGGAGGCTGCCATGCATCTTTGGCCGGCACAGCCGCTCATAGATGCAGCTACATTTTGCGCTGTCATTCCTGGTATCGCATCGGGTAATACTAACAAATGATTTTTTGCACCGCCGAGGGCAAGGCATCGTTTATAGTGATGTGTGGATCGCTGGTAAACAATTTTAGCTACTTTGGTGGAACCGACAAAAGATACAGCTTCGATACCGGGATGATCGCAGATGGCTTCTACCATTTCCCTGTCGCCATGTATAATGTTGAAAACACCGACGGGCAAACCCGCCTCCTTTAATAATAAGGCCAGGCGGCCGGCGCTCAGGGGCACTTTTTCAGATGGTTTCAGGATCATGCAATTACCGAGCGCCAGCACATTGGGAATCGTCCAGTTAGGCACCATACTGGGGAAATTGAACGGTACGATGGATGCTACTACTCCCAGTGGCACATGCTCTGTGCGGCATTCTACTCCCCTGCTTACTTCCAGCAATTCACCAGTAACCAGTTGAGGCATGGAACAGGCAAATTCGGTGAGCTCAATACATTTTTCAATTTCGGCAATGCCTTCGCTTAAAGTTTTTCCGTTTTCTTCCATCACTAATGTAGCCAGTTCCTGTAAATTTTTTTCCAGTAAAAATCGATAACGGAATAAAACCTGTACTCTTTCCTTTATGGGTGTTTTTGACCAGCCATTGAATGCTTTTTTGGCATGAAATACAGCTTCATCCAGTTCTTTATACGAACACATGGGCACGGTCGATAATAAAGTTCCATCTATTGGGGAAATAACCTCCAGGAGCCTGGAACTTTCAGAGACTTTAAAATTTCCGTTGACAAAATTTTGGACCGGCGCGTATTTCATGACAGGGGCTTTGATCATAACAAACTGTAAGTGGTGCCGGCAACGAACCGGCAAATTTTAAATTTAATATAATGATTTTTCAGAAAATCAATTATTTTTAAAATTACTACATTTAGGGGAGTTAGGGTGTTCGAGAGTTTGGAGGTTCGTGAGTTCAGAGGGTCAAGGATTCGGTTCGGCGTTATCCTCATACCTCATACCTCATACCTAATAAAGAGCCAGTCATAAATAAAATTTCATTAAACACTTTTCTTTGCTTTCTTTTACAGTAAATGGTAACAGCATGGGAGATGAATCAATAAATACTAAAAAAGCTGCGGGGGAAAAAGCGGCAGAATACATTCAACCAGGAATGACCGTCGGATTAGGGACCGGGTCTACGGCTTATTGGGCTATTCAGGCAATTGGCGCCCGGGTTAATCAAGGTCTGGGAATAAAGGCCGTTGCTACATCGGCCAAGTCTGAAATGCTGGGTAAGGAATTAGGTATTGACATAATTTCATTCGCCGATATAGATCATATAGATATAACTATTGACGGTGCGGATGAAGTAAGTGAAAATCTTGATTTAATAAAAGGGGGTGGCGGGGCCTTGCTTCGTGAAAAAATTGTTGGTTATGCAACCCGTCAATATATTATTATTGCTGATTATAAAAAATATGTGAAGACACTGGGCGCCTTTGCTTTGCCGGTAGAAGTGGTTAAGTTTGGATGGGAAATGACCATAAGGCACTTGCAGAAACTGGGTTGCACTACAAAAACCCGGATAAGAGACGAAGAAAGCTTCATTACAGAAAATGGTAATTATATTATTGATTGTTCTTTTGTTGCTATTAAAGAACCAACGGTTCTTTATCAACAAATCAATGCCATTCCGGGCGTGGTTGAAAACGGGCTTTTTTTACAGATGGCCGATATTGTAGTGCTGGGAGAGGCCGACGGAAGCACGAGGATTTTAACGAGGAATGAAGTTTGACATGTGTACAAAAAACAGAAGTATTGTGAATCATGGAAAAGATAAAGTAGCAGGGGCAAACTCAGCCAGTTTATATTATTTTTAATTCGAGGCCATTAGGGCTCTTGCCTCACACGTATTGCTTCCCTCCTGACAAGTAATTAAAATACTTTTTCAAACTCAAAACAGGTTTCTCAATAAGCCTCCAGGACAACCAGGAGACTAATAAAAGGATACAAAAATATTCAGCGTATAATACGTAAAAGCTCCATTTGCTTTCCATGGTGGTGATATTGCTGTTTATACTTTTTAAGTATTTAACAGTAAACATTGGAATGATAAAATGATAGAGATAAATACCGTAACTGATTTTACCTAAGAATAAAAGAAATTTATTATTGAAGATAAATGTAAACCTCAATTGATTCTTTTGTTCCTTTTCCATAATGTAGGATATGATCCACAATGCAATGATCGAATGTAATGTTCTGTCTGAAAACCAGCTGTGCATAGGCTTTACTAATTCTACTATCAATAATCCACTGCTTAACAATCCCAATACAAATATTATCTTATAAAATTGATTGAGTCGCTGAGGTTTAAATATAATGATCCAGGACAGTAATGCTCCCATTCCAAAAGAATCAAAACAAGTCATTACTAAAAGATTATCAAATTCTGTTTTTGCCCAATAATGCTGGCTCGCCAAACCAATGGCGATAAATAACGTAATGATATGAAGCAGGTATTTTTTAGGGATTAATAAAATAATAAAGGGCCAGATTATATAAAATTGTTCTTCCACCGCCAGGGACCATAAATGCGAGACGATACCATCCCAGGCCTGAATTTTATAAAAATAGAAGTTAGTGGTATAGGTTAGAAAATAGATGAAGTTAGGTTTGATATTTGTCTCCGATATCTCATGAAAAATTAAAAGAAAAAAAATGGCCAGGTAATAGATGGGAAATATCCGGAGAGTTCTTCGAACATAGAAATTTTTAAAAATGGAAATCTTATTGATGCCCGGTGATTCTTCTGACTTTATTTTGTTATTAATTAAAATGCCCGTAATCAGGAAACCACTTAAAACAAAAAAAACTTCTACGCCCATGGAACCGTTCACGAAAAAATTAATCTTGCTCTCCTTTGGCAGCCAGTGTTCTACTATCACTGATAAAACTGCCAGCGCCCTGATGCTATCCAGTTGTTTTATGTATCTCACCAGGTTTGAGGTATGAGGTTTGAGGTTTGAGGTATGAGGAAGAAAGGTAACAATTTTAAGTGTACAAAATATAAATGCTGACCATTATTCTGAAAGCGTTCCTGACACCTCACATCTCATCCCTTTTATTTCACTTCAAGTTATTTACCTTGTAATATCGAACCAAAATGGTATCTAAAGCTGAAAGCTGACGGCTCTACTCACCCCTTTTATATAACATCCGCAAATAAACAGAATTATGATCCAATGCCTGACTAAAATGTAGAGGCGTTTGTAGGGGCAGGGCTTGCCCCCGCCCTGACTGCATAAGAAAA
>JBDSBP010000258.1:0-21747 GCA_039921525.1 Chitinophagaceae bacterium
GCAACAGCATCCACTCCTATCAAAGTATCCTTGCCGGTGGTTTTGCCATTCATTACTATCTTTCTTTTTTCAGTATATCCTGTGATGTATTTATTAGGTGCATCCAGGAAGTCGCTGGCAGCAATAATATTAATGGCGTTCGCATCGTAGGTTGTTTCATCGGGATTTACTTTAATTCCATTATCACCAGCCCATTTAATCAGGATATTCAGGTCACCGTCTCGTAATACGCCGGCTACGCTTTTACCCCTGGCATTTTGGGGGTCCTGTTTCCATGACTGGGGTCCCATCACCTGGTCTTCACCATACGATTTACCATGGGCAACAGGGATGATCACAGGTTGGTATTCTGCGCCTAATGGTTCCATTTCTTTGGAAAGGGAGGTCATAAAGGCAGGCATACCATCACCCATAAATGTGATCAATACCGCAGGTGTATTGGGATTGCTCTTGTAATCGTTGGCAAACTTTACAAGGTCGGCCATCTGTTTGCTGCAATCATCCTGTCTTACATATGTTACATCCAGTTTTGCCTTATCAAAAAGCGAACCCTTCGTGGTTCTTACACCACCATTCGCGTACATACCGGAGAACTGGCTGTTCCAGGCCATTCTTTCCCAGTTGATGGAACTACCGCCATTTACAGCTGTGGACTTAGACGGCATAGGCAGCAAAATGGCATTTTCATGCAACGAGGCTTCGGGAGCATCCGGTAATGCTACCTTACCTACCTCCAGCGACTGCGCTACTTCTTTGGGTCGGCTTTGATACCATTTTAAGGCTAATACAATTGCAATCACAAAGGCTGCAATGACGAAAAATTTACCGGCGGGTTTTATTTTAACTGACATTTTAATAATTTTTTTCTTTTTTAAAGGTTATTTCGTTTTCATTGGACATGGATTGGCCTGCCGGCGATGAAATAGCGTAATGTGCCTTGGGCGGGTGCTATATATGCCGGTACGAATATGTACTCAATCAAAACATTGGATTGTAACCTGTTTGCGCTGGTTCATACCGGTTATACCTGGAGCCAGACGCAAGTAAGGTGCTGCTTACCACAAATTGATTGCGAAGGTTATTTTCCCAGAAGATACTCATCAGCAGCCATTTAGCAGGGAACGGAAATTCAAAGTCATCGGTTCCTACCGGCACCTTACGATGCGGCGAGCGTTGACCATGGTTAACTTTTGACCGATAACTGTTATAGCGGGGCATGAACATTATCAACAGGATAATCATTAAGATCATCCATAATCTCTTTTTCATTTCTTTAGTTAATTGTGAAAAGGGAATGAAGGGTACATCCATTAAACCGGGTTGGGCTTACCATGTAAACCTGTCAGCAACTTTACTGTGAGAAAAAATTACAGGATGGAGATTGTCGGCGGTTCTACCCCTGGGAGCCAAAGGGCATATAAAAACTCCGCATTTTTGTTCATATTCTGTAAGAGGCTAACCTCTTGTTTGATTTGATCTCATAAAGATATATATGCTTTAACATTTTTGTTAGAACAATCGATATGAACGGTCAAAATAATCTTACAATTGGTAAAGCATGTATGATGAGCGGTAAAATAGGTGGTTGTATGCGAAAATAAGAGGTTAAGCGGTTTACCGGGGAGATGAATGGTAATAAGGCATACCCGCATTATCTGCACACCATTTCTTTGAACTATTATTTTTTTGATTTGATGACAGCCTAAAATTATAATGAGATATTAACCAGATTATCATAGTCTTCAATAAATCAAAACAATATTAGTTCAAAGAATTGTTTCGATCTGCACTTATCCATTAACGTTAGATAAGCAAGTATTTCATGGCGAGATCGGCTTATTTATATTTTGTTTCAAAAAAAAACATTCTTATATAAACTGATAATAGCAAATCCTTAACCGGATTAAGTAAAAGCAGTCACAAAAATTTTTATCTCGGATCCTGTAATATTTCTGACTTATTTTTATCTTACATGGTATACCTAAAAGCTCATACCTCTCCCTTCATACCTGCATTCAATGGAAACGAAAATCACACTACGAGTCAATGGAAAAACACAGGAGGTGCTTGCGGACCCTGCCACCCCGTTGTTATACGTGTTACGCAATCAGTTAACATTCAATGGACCCAAATATGGTTGCGGCATCCAGCTTTGCGGCGCCTGCATGGTGCTGGTGGATGGCAGGGCAGAGCCTAGTTGTGTTACACCAGTCGGCTCCATGACTAATAAATCCATTACCACTTTAGAAGGATTAATCCAGGTGGATGGAAGTTTGCATGCTGTACAGGAAGCCTTCATTGAGGAACAGGCTGCCCAGTGTGGATATTGTTTGAATGGAATGGTAATGTCTGCCGTATCGTTATTAACGGAAAATCCGAAACCTGATCACAAGGCAATCCGCGTAGCACTTGAACGTGTGCTGTGCCGATGCAGCACGCATGCAAGAATTATAAAAGCTGTTAAAAGAGCAGCAGAAATCACTGCTAAAAAACTGGCTGGTTCGGGCAAATAAACCTTTTATTATGATCAACTCAAGGCGACACTTTATAAAAAACATGGGATGCCTTACCATAGGATTTTCTATGGCAGGCTATTTGTCAAAACAAGGCAGTTATTTAGTACGTGCCACATTTAATGATATCGAAACTATAGATACCTGGCTGAAAGTGCTTGCCGATGGCCGCGTACGTGTGTACACCGGTAAGTTAGAACTGGGTCAGGGCATACGAACAGCTATAGCCCAGGTAGCCGCTGAAGAACTGGAACTGGAAATGGCCAGTGTAGAAGTTGTGCTCGCAGAAACCGGCGTAACTCCCAATGAAGGATATACGGCAGGCAGCGGTTCTATAGAAAACAGTGCCATGGCTGTACGAAATGCAGCTGCAGCGGCGAGACAGCAACTGCTTGAACTTGCATCGGTAAAGCTAAAAACACCGGCTGCTCAACTAATCATGTTTGGTGGAAAAATCAGTGTTAAAGGAAGGGAACGCAGTCTTACTTTTAACGAGGTACTGGATGACAGGCAACTGACAGGGGAAGTACGTTTACCCGTAACCGTTAAACAAAAAAATAACTACCGATTGGTAGGGAAGGCAATACCAAGAGAAGACATAATACATATGGTAAAGGCTGAACAGGTATATGTCCAGGATCTTCGATTCCCTGGTATGGTTCATGCGCGTATTGTGCGCCCACCTGCCTATGGAGCCAAACTAAAAGCATTGGACCTGGATGCCGTGAAAAAAAAGTTTCCCGGTTTGCTTAAAGTAGTTAGAAATGGTAGTTTTCTTGGGATCATAGATGCCGATGAATATACGGTTGTAAAAGCGCAAACCTGGCTTCATGAAAATACGCAATGGTCAGATGCGCCGCAGCTGCCTGAAGATATTAACCTGGTCGATCTTTTTAAAACGCTTCCATCAGAACTAAAGAATGTCCGTAAAAAAGGAAACCTTGAATCGGATGCATCGGCAACCGTTTCTTTGAAGAGCAGTTATTTTAAACCATATATCATGCACGGTTCTATCGGCCCATCGTGCGCCGTGGCATTATTTAAGGATAATAAACTGGATGTGTGGACACATAGCCAGGGTGTTTATCCCCTTAAAGGGGCATTGCAAAAGCTGCTGCAAATGTCTGAAGGAAATATTCATATTAAAGGCGTCCCGGGATCAGGTTGTTATGGACATAATGGAGCAGACGATGTAGCAGCAGATGCCGCTCTATTGGCTGTCGCTTTCCCGGGTAAACACGTGAGGTTGCAATGGTCTCGTGAAGATGAACACGCCTGGGAACCTTATGGAAGTGCTATGATCCTGGAACTATCTGCACGTATGGATGCAACTGGGAAAATAAGTGATTGGCAACACAACATGTGGTCTGACTCCCATGGTAACCGGCCAGGCGGCAACCCGGAAAATTTACTGGCTGCAAAGGATCTTGAAAAGCCATTTAATTCAAAAGCAACCGGTTTCAGTGGTGGTGCATATCGAAACTCAGAACCTTATTATACAATTCCTAACCAGCAGGTAGACATCCATTTTGTAGACGGTCCGCTGCGCGTGTCTTCGCTGAGAAGCCTGGGAGCATATGGAAATATATTTGCCATCGAGTCTTTTATGGATGAACTGGCTGAAAAAGCTGGAAAAGACCCTTATGAATTCAGGCTGAAGCACCTTGATGACGAACGGGCCATTGCGGCCATCCGTAAATTACAATCCATAACAAGTGGGCAAAAATCTATTCCACATTACGGAATGGGTATTGCCTTTTCGCGGTATAAAAATTCCGGCGCTTATTGTGCTACGGCGGCGCTGGTAAGCGTAGACCCATCAGACGGCGCTGTACGCGTGCGCAAGATGTGGTCAGTTATTGATGCCGGCGAAGTAATCAATCCTGATGGCATTATCAATCAAACCGAAGGAGGTATGATACAGTCTGCAAGCTGGACATTGAAAGAGCAGGTGCTTTTTGATAAAAAGCAGGTTACCAGCAGGAATTGGAACAACTACCCAATCTTCAGGTTTAGTGATGTGCCGGAAGTAGAAGTAGCGCTGATAGACAGACCGGATAAAGAAGCCCTGGGCGCTGGTGAAGCTGCACAAGGACCAGCTGCGGCGGCTATTGTTAATGCTATTTATAGGGCATGCGGCAAACGAATCAGGAATTTACCGGTAGGGAGAATTGTCTGAAGCAGAATTCTTAGAATTTTTGGAATTTTGTCTGAAGCAGAATTCTCAGAATTCTTAGAATATTAGAATATTTTTATAGTTTTCCATGAATATATCAACGAAGATTATTCTAGTATAAATTTTATTTTTAGTATGAACAATGTTTCACATTCTGCTAATTCTCTAATTCTGTGAATGCTGCTTCAGACAAAAAAAATCCTGCAAATCCTGATCTCATGGCTGTTGTAACCGTTGAACAATTAAAAAAAATAGATTCTCTGAAGAACGTTCCAGCTGAACAGCTTCAATGGCTTATCGACCAAAGCGAATGCCTGCAACTAGAAGCCGGGGAGCTGCTCTTTAAAACCGGCGATCCAGTTAAAAATACATATGTAATCATTGAAGGTAAATTACGGCTTAACTTCTCTCAAAACGGCAAGACCAGGATATTGGCGGAGTTTGAAAGTGGCAGCATTACAGGATACCTCCCCTTTTCAAGAGCCACCGTTGCCATTGGTAATAGTGAATGCATAAAAAAGAGCAGTATTATGGTCTGCACTTTTGAGCATATAAGACAGGCCATCAGCAAACATTATGAACTTACTGAAGCGTTGGTGCATATCATGACTTCGCGCGTTCGCGATTTTACAGCACTGCAACAGCAAAATGAAAAAATGATAGCATTGGGAAAACTATCCGCCAGTTTAGCGCATGAATTAAACAATCCCGCTGCCGCCATCAGCCGCGATGCCGATGCGTTAATAAAGCACGTACAATGCTATCCCAAACTTTTCAAGCAATTGGTTGGAATAAGCATGAAGGAAGAAAATGCGGATATGGTCAATAATAAAATTTTTGCTGTAGCCAATCGACCCGGTAAACAGGTATTAGGTATGATGGAGCGCTCGGCGAAGGAAGAGGAACTTGCCGACTGGCTTGCTGACCATCAGATTACTAATTACGATTTCGCGGAGAGCCTGGTAGAAGCCGGTTTTATAATAGATGACCTGGATGAATTAGCGCAATATATTCCGGCAGATTATTTTAACCAGGTAATGACATGGATCAGCAATAATATTCTTACGGAAAAAATGATCATGGATATCCAGGAGGCTTCCCGCCGCATTTCATCACTGGTAGGATCGGTTAAAAATTATACGCATATGGACCGCGGATCAGACAAACAATTTGTCGATATCCATGCGGGCATTCGAAGCACCCTGATAATGCTGAATCATAAATTAAAAAAAAGTAATATAGAAATAGTGGAAGATTTCGATATTGATATACCGCCCGTAAATGCCTTACCCGGCGAACTGAACCAGGTATGGACCAATATTATCGATAATGCCATCGATGCAATGGAAATTAATGGCAAGGGTATATTACGTATTAAAACAGAACAGGATTGTGAATTTATAAAAGTGACCATCACAGACAACGGCCCCGGCATTCCGGAAGTTTTTAAAACCCAGATATTCGACCCGTTTTTTACCACCAAAGAAATGGGCAAGGGAACCGGGCTGGGTCTTGATGTAGTAACACGGATTGTGCAACAGCATAAAGGTTCTGTAAGAGTTAATTCAATTCCGGCGAACACAGAATTTATTATCTGCTTCCCACTAAACAGCGATGCTTAATCCGGTTTAATAATTATTAAAAAAATTGAAATTATATACATTAAATCTTAAATTCAGTAAATTGGGCTGATGCCAGGCAAGAGGTAGAATGAAGTGATATTTTCCGTTTCTTAAAACTCAATACTTTATCAAGAAAACATGAACCAACCAATTATATTTTCCATTGATGATGATCTGCAGGTATTGCGGGCACTTAACCGTGATCTGAAATCTAAATACCGGCAGGATTATAAAATATTAAGCACTGACTCGGTACAGGAGGCCCTGACCAGCCTGCTTGAATTAAAAAATAAGGGTGAAGACATTGCCTTGTTTATTTCAGATCAGCGCATGCCTGAAATGGAAGGCGTTGATTTTTTAGTGAAGGCGCTTAAATATTACCCGCAGGCCAAAAGTATTTTGTTAACCGCTTATTCTGATACAGATGCGGCCATCAAAGCAATCAACGAGGTTAAACTGGACTATTTTCTAACTAAACCCTGGGATCCGCCAGAAGAAAAATTATACCCCGTAGTGGACGACCTGCTGGAAGAATGGCAAAGTGATTTTCGGCCAGATTTTAAAGGGATCAAATTAATAGGTTACCAGTTTTCACCCAAAAGTCATGATATAAAAGAATTTCTCGCAGGCAACCTGATCCCTTATATTTGGATGGATGCAAATTTGGAAGAAGCAAAATTGTTGCTCGCGGGTAACGGGCTGGAAGCAAAAGATTTACCTGCGATATTTTTTGAGGATGGCTCCTTTATTAAAATACCCGCTATCAATGATATTGCGGAAAAAATAGGGCTCAATCCAAAAGTAAAACATGAAGTATATGATGTGGTGATCATTGGAGCCGGACCGGCCGGGCTGGCAGCCGCTGTTTATGGTGCTTCAGAGGGGTTAAAAACCTTGCTGATTGAACGAAGAGCACCGGGCGGACAGGCAGGTACCAGTTCTAAAATTGAAAATTATTTGGGATTTCCAAGCGGATTAAGTGGTGCCGATCTCACGAGGCGCGCCGTGACCCAGGCTACCCGTTTTGGCACCGAAATTATTTCTCCACAATCCGTAAAGGAAATAACTGTAAAAGATGGTTATAAAAGAGTTTTTTTAAGTGATGATACCGAGATAAATGCCCGTGCTATTGTAATTACTACAGGGGTCGATTACCGTAAACTCGAAACAAAAGGAATTGAAGAATTCACCGGTGCAGGCATCTACTACGGTGCTGCAATGACCGAAGCGGCATCCTGCAAGGATAAATATGTTTACATCGTAGGAGGAGGGAATTCTGCCGGACAGGCTGCTATGTACCTTTCTAAATTTGCAAAGAATATATGCATCCTGATCAGGAAAGAAGACCTGACTTCCACGATGTCGGCTTACCTTATAGACCAGATCAAAGAAGTGGAACGGATCTGTATACGAGGTAAGAGCGAGATAATAGAAGCTACAGGAACCGGAAAATTAGAACATCTTGTTATTCAAAATATCGAAACAAAAGAATGTGAGTTAGTAGAAGCCGATGCGTTGTACATCTTTATTGGTGCCAAACCTTTTACGGAGTGGCTAGGTACCCAGATTATGAAAAATGATAAAGGATTTATTGAAACAGGAAGGGAGCTGCAACGATATGATAATTTCGGTAAAATCTGGAAAATGGAACGCGACCCCCATTTGCTGGAGACCAGTTGCCCGGGCATTTTCGCCGCCGGCGATGTGCGCGCAGGGGCTATGAATAGGGTAGCTTCGGCGGTTGGGGAGGGGTCAATGTCGATAAGTTTTGTGCATAAATATTTGGCGGAGGTGTGATGTAGCGGGTGTGGTCTTCCGAAACTATTGAGAGAGATCGCTCTATCTTCCCCTCCTTTTTCAAAGAGGGGATGTTGGATTCCGCTGCGCAGCACGGAATTCAACGAGGATGGTTAACTCGAGCAGCAGTCGACAAATGCTCCGCCCAAACCTATATAAATTAGATGTGTATCAACACTTCGAGGCAACCACCCCCCTTTAGAAACGTGCTTCGCATCGTTTCCAAACGTCCCGTCCTTAAAAAAGGAGGGAAGATTAAGATAGAACAATCATTCTCCCTGGCGTTAACCAACTTAGCTTCCCCTGTTCGCTCCCGTAGATCGAACCTTTTTAGTTACCGCAGCTGGTTTGGAACTTCCGCTTTTCATAAATTTGGAGCCCTTTCCCTGGTTCTTTTGATTTTTATTGAGCTGGCTATCCGTTTTTTTGTTATTGGTTGGTAATGACATAATTAAATTTTTATGCTGCAAATTTAACGGCTTCTGTTTTTGTTTGCAAGAAAAATATCACCATGGAACCGTTATCAATTAGCCACAAAGTCATGAACTGTCTTTTCGGCCTAACTTTTACCCATAAATTTTAAACGTTGAACTTAATCACAGGCATACACCACGTAACAGCCATTTGCTCTGACGCTCAAAAAAACCTGGACTTTTATGCAGGTGTTTTGGGTCTTAGGCTGGTAAAAAAGACAGTAAATTTTGATGCGCCGGAAGTATATCATTTTTATTATGGCGACGAAGCAGGCACCCCGGGAAGCATCCTTACCTTCTTCCCATACCATGGATTAATACCCGGCAGGCACGGAAAAGGAAAACTTAACACCACCACTTTTTCGGTACCATCTTCTTCCCTAACCTATTGGCTAAACCGGCTTAAACGTTTCACAATCTATTACAAAGAACCGCAGGAACGGTTTGAAAATGAGATAGTGATATATTTTGAAGATACGGATGGATTAGGCCTGGAGCTTGTTTTTAACGATAAGGATCTGAGAACCGGCTCGGCCAACGGTCCCATTCCTCACGAGCATTCTATCAGAGGATTTTATAATGTCGAAATCTGGGAAGAAGGATATGAACGCACCGCCGGGTTACTCACTGAACAACTGGATCATGTATTAATTTCGGAAAAAAGCAACCGCTTTCGGTTTGCCGCAACGGATACACCTGGCAATTATATCGACATCCTATGCTCACCCGAAAGTTTGCGAGGACTAGCAGGCAGTGGCACCGTTCATCACATCGCCTTCAAAACTCCTGATCAAAATGCACAATCTGAAGTCAGAATGAGGATCATAAAAAGAATGCTCAATCCAACTCCCATACTCGATCGAAACTATTTTACATCCATCTATTTCAGGGAACCCGGGGGTGTTTTGTTTGAAGTAGCTACTGAAGGACCGGGCTTTGCAATCGACGAGTCCGTAGAACATTTGGGAGAAACCTTAAAACTACCTGCTCTATTTGAAAAGGATCGGGACCAGATAGAAAAATCTCTTCCCCTGGTAAATACAGAACTGGCCCAATACAAATAGAAGCGGAGTTGTTCATCCTCTTTACAAGCTTTAATACTATTTCGAAAGAAATCATTCTATATTTTTTCGACATCCCGATATCCAATATCCCAATATCATCCTCAATTTATCCCTTATCTTTATTTACTTTTAAACTAATATCATTTTATGATGCATAGAATATCAATGTTAGCTGTAGCCATTTCTTTTTCTGTTGTTACACTGGCCCAGGCGAAACACGAAGACACAGAATTTTATACACCCGTACCGGCTGTTGTAAAACCCGGAGGAAGTACCAACGCCGCGCCTTCCGATGCAATCATTTTATTTGATGGCAAAAACCTGGATGAATGGGTTTCTACCAAAGACGCCACCAGCAAAGCCGGATGGACCCTGGCAGATAATGCAATTACTGTTAATAAAGCTGCCGGTGATATTCAAACCAAAAGGAGTTTTACAGATTTTCAATTGCATATTGAATATAAAATACCGGCAAATATAACCGGCGCGGATCAGGCAAGGGGTAATAGCGGCATTTTCATGGCTTCATTCAAAGGTGGCGCTGGCGGTTATGAATTGCAGGTGCTGGATAACTACACCAATAAAACATATGTAAACGGACAAGCCGGTAGCATATATAAACAGTCTGCGCCTTTAGTGAATCCATGTCTTCCTCCGGGTGTATGGCAGACCTATGATGTTGTGTGGACGGCCCCTAGATTTAACAACGATAGCTCCGTAAAAACTCCTGCCCATATTACGGTTTTCCTAAACGGTGTTCTTGTTCAAAATAATTTTGAATTGACAGGCGATACACCATACATCGGAAAGCCATCCTATCACAAACATGGACCGGCACCTATTAAATTGCAGGCCCATGGCGATAAAAGCGAGCCTATCAGTTATAGGAATATCTGGCTGAGAGAACTTTGATTAATTGTTAATTATTAATTGTTAATTATTAATTATAAAATGACAATTGATAATTACAAGAAGCGATAAAAAATGAACACCAGCCATTATCTCATTAACCATTAATAATTAATAATTAAGTTGAACTTCTACGCACTCATAAAAATGATCGATAATTATATCACCGGAATTTTTTCGGGTGATACGGATAAGGAGTTGTTGTATCATGATCTTACTCATACCCAACAGGTAGTAGCAAACGCCGCTAAAATAGCAACTCATTACAAACTGAATGAAAAAGATTATTTTATAGTTATTGCGGCGGCATGGTTTCATGATATCGGTTATTTTGTCGGCAATTTATCCGGACATGAACTAACCGGCGCTGACATGGCTGCAGCTTTTTTAAAAGACAAAGGCATTGATGAGGAAACCATAACAGCAGTAAAAAACTGTATTATGGCTACCAGGATGCCCCAGGCTCCTACTAACCTGCTCGAGCAAATAGTTTGCGATGCCGATCTTTTTTTATGGGGCACGGATGAGTTTGAAAAAAGAAGTAAGCTGATGCGAAAAGAAGCGGAATGGCGCCTTGATAAAAAAATCACCAAAAGCGATTGGAGAAAAAGCACTATACACCTATTGGAGTCGCATCATTTTCATACCGACTACGCCCGTCAACTATTACAGGATAAAAAAACAGAAAACCTAAATAAACTTAAACGTAAATCTTTGGATGACGCAGAAGATGACGAACCTGTTAAGGAACCAAAAAAAAATACCGAGATTAAACAGGATGGCACAGACAGCGAACCCGTACGCATCAAAAAGCTTAAAGTAGATCGACCCAACAGAGGTATTGAAACCATGTTCCGCATTACCTCCGGCAATAATCAGCGATTGAGTGATATGGCCGATAACAAGGCCCATATTATGATCACCACTACATCCATTATTATCTCCGTACTATTGAGCGTACTTATCCGTAAACTCGAGGAGAATTCCAATCTTATCATCCCCACAATGCTGCTGCTTTTCATTTGTGTTATCACCATGGTATTCTCAATACTAGCTACAAGACCTTCCATACCCCAGGGTACATTCACCCAGGATGATATCGATAATAAAAAAACGAACCTGCTTTTCTTTGGTAACTTTTACCGTATGAATTATGATGATTATTCTGCGGGTATGCAACAGATGATGAACGACAGGGAATTTCTATATGGCAGTTTAACGAAGGATGTTTACTCCCAGGGTGTTGTGCTTGGCAGGAAATACCGCCTCCTGCGTATAGCTTACGATGTATTTATGTTTGGCATCGTACTTTCCGTGCTTGCTTTCGTGATCAGTTCCATTTTTTTCACCCGTTAATGTTTGTGAGGTTTGAGGTATGTGGTTTGAAGTTGGAGGAAGAACCACTTCCCGAATTCTAGCACACTCATCCTCCCAGGTTGAATAACAATGTGAATTCGAACCTTCGAACCCCGAATTTCGAACTATCGAACTTTGAACTTTGAACTTTGAAAATTATCCATACATGCCTGGTTGTAAAATAATATCGCTGGCTTTTATTTTTTTCCTGGTAATTGCCGGTTGCAAGTCACCTGACAAATTAAAGCAACTTTTACAAGGGTACGACCTCGACAAACCCGAAAAGTTTTTTATGCCGGAAAGTCTTCACGAAATTTCAGGCATCTCATTTCATAATAATAAGAGTGATACTATTTACGCTATCCAGGACGAAGAAGGAAAACTTTTCCGCCTGGCCTGGAATCAAAAAAAGCAATATCATACAAAATTTGCCAGAAGCGGAGACTATGAAGACCTGGCCATTGTACGCGAAAAAGTGTTCATTCTAAAAAGCAATGGCAGTTTGTTTGGCTTCCCTATCAAAGATGCCACCTACGTAGAACTTGATAGCGTGCCTGAATGGAAGCACCTGCTCCCCCCTGGTGAATATGAAGGCCTTTATGGAGACGAGACTACCGGTAATCTATATGCTCTCTGCAAGAATTGCCCCGTGGATAAAAATAACGAAACGGTGACAGGATATGTTTTAAAAACGGGTGATTCGATATATAGAGCAGAAAGTTTTGTAATTGATATGCATGAAATAGAATTATTTACAGGTAAAGTAAAATCAGGATTTCGCCCTTCGGCCCTGGCTAAAAACCTGCTCACAAATGACTGGTATATAATTTCAGCCGTGAACCAGATGCTGGTAGTTACTGACAGCACCTGGAAAATAAAAGAAGTTTGTAAACTCAATGCCGGCAAATTTAGTCAGCCGGAGGGAATTGCTTTCGACAGTTTGGGGAACCTCTATATTTCAAATGAGGGCGATGATTTTTCCGAAGGGAACATCCTGAAATTTGTCCGGAAAACTAAATAGAAAAATCCTCAGACATATGAAGTTTGTACTGAATCTTATTTTTATCATTGGCTCGGTAATTACTGGCTTTGGCCAAAGCAATATTAACTACCGCGTTATCCTGATTGGTGATGCGGGAGAATTGAATGTAAAACAGCAAAAAACGGTAGAGCATGCGGCCGGTCAGATCATTCCCGGTAAAACGACGGTGATGTACCTGGGCGATAATGTGTATCCCCGCGGAATGGGCCTGTCCGGCAGCAGGGATGAAAAAAGTTCCCAGGAGCTTTTACAAACACAGTACCAACCCATGCGCGCAAAAAGTGCTGCCGTGTATTTTATTCCCGGCAACCACGATTGGGATAAGATGGGCCCAAAAGGTTTAGCAAAAATCAAGCGGCAATGGCAGTTCCTGGATGACCAGGCTGACTCCCTGTTAAAATTGGTGCCACCTAATGGATGCCCGGACCCCATAGCTATTGAGCTGACTGATAGCTTGACTATCATTGCATTCGACAGTGAATGGTGGTTATTCCCTTTTAATAAAGCAAATCCTGATGCAGAGTGCGACTGCGCCACAAAGGAAGATGTAATAGCGCGTCTTGATGAACTCCGTTATAATAACAGGAACAAGGTCATCCTGCTTGCTTCACATCATCCCTTTCAAAGCTTTGGAGTTCATGGAGGTAAATACACGCTGAAAGACCATATCTTCCCATTAACGGCCATTAATCCAGGCCTGTATATTCCTTTGCCGGTGGTGGGTTCATTGTATCCACTGTTACGCTCCTTCCTCACCAATCCGGAAGACCTGAAACATCCCCTGTATAAGGACATGATAAAACGGGTAGATGGGGTTTTTGAACATTTCCCAAACCTCGTTCATGTAGCAGGCCACGAACACGGCCTCCAGTTTATTAAAGATGAGCAGGTACAGGTAGTAAGTGGTGCAGGGGCAAAACACACAAATGCACGCAAAGAACGTGCATCCTTGTTTGCGGCCGCTACGCAGGGATATGTGGTGATGGATCTTACACCTGGTAATAACCTGTTATTTACGTTTTATACTTATTCCGGTGACCAGGTTTCCAGGGCTTTTGAATATACAATCCCTTATAAACCCGTGGGCGATGAAAAGATAGTAAATTATGAAAATATCGAAGGCGACAGTGTGACCCTCCAGGTGCATCCGTCTTATAACAAGGTGTCTAAACTCCGCAAATTATTCTTTGGCGAAAACTATCGCCGCGAATGGGCAGAACCTGTGAAATTGCCCATAATTCGCCTCAGTGAAGTTAACGGCGGTCTCACTCCCATGCAGCTGGGTGGCGGTATGCAATCCAAATCATTACGTCTCGAAGATAAAACCGGCAAAGAATGGGTAATCAGAAGTGTGGAAAAAAGTCCTGACGCCTTGCTGCCACAGGGTTTAAAAGAAACTTTTGCGAAAGACTGGCTGGATGATGTAACCAGCGCCCAGCATCCTTTTTCAGCGCTGGCGGTACCTCCTATTGCCAATGCAGTGAATATACCTCACGCCAATCCAATGATTGGCGTATTGGCACCTGATAAAAAATTGGGAATGTATGCCCCTAAGTTCGCCAACCTGGTTGTTTTGCTGGAAGAAAGAGAACCATTGGGAAAGTCGGACAATACGCCTAAAATGAGGAAAAATCTCTTAAAGGATAATGATAATAAGCTGGAAGGCAAAGAAATGTTACGGAACCGCATGCTGGATATGTTATTGGGGGACTGGGACCGCCATGCCGATCAATGGCGGTGGTTCAACCACGGCAATGACGCCAACAAAAAATACCTGGCTGTTCCCCGCGACCGCGACCAGGTGTTTCATTTAACCCAGGGATTACTGCCCAAATTAGCATCCCAGGATTATATCTTGCCTACACTAAGAAACTTTGATGCCAGTGTAAGTCACTATAAGTGGCTGATGTCGAAAGCAAACTTTGTTAATTCCTATACCGGCTTTCAACTTAGTTACGATGAATGGATGAAAGAGGCAGAAGATTTTCAGAGAGCCGTTACAGATTCAGTGCTGGAAGCAGCTTTACAACGGCTACCCAAACAATCATATGATATACGGCATGATGTATTGTTTTCAAAATTACAATCTCGCCGAAACAGGATTACATGGGTGATGGATAAATTTTACCGCTTCCTGCAAAAAAAAATGGATATTGAAACCAGTGACAAAAATGAACTGGTTCAGATCAACGACACGGCTGGCGGAAAACTACATGTTAGAATTCATAAATTAACTAAAGAAGGTGATGTAAAAGAGGAGCTGTTGAACAAAATATTTGATCCTGCTATTACTAAAGAGATACGGTTGTTCATTCATAACGGTAGCGATGCAGTAGTATTGAATAATAAAACTTCACGTATTAAATTACGCATTGTCGGTGGCGATGATCCCAAGGTGTATTCAATCATAGCTTCAAAAAACAAAGTGAGCCTTTATGATAAGAAAAACCAATCGGCTTATACAGGTACTGTTTCCAGGTTAAAAAAACACCTTTCTAACGACAGCCTGAATATTGCTTTTACACCGGTGAACCTGTATAATGTATGGATGCCATTGATTAATCTCGGTATTAATAATGATGATGGAGTGATATTTGGCGCCGGGTTCAAATTTACAAAACAGGAGGGCTTTCGGAAATTTCCCTACGCCAGTACGCAACAACTAACGGTGGCTCATTCGTTTTCTACCAACGCTTTCCGTGTAAAATATAATGCTGAGTGGATACATGCAATTGGCAAGACGGATGTTGTTATACAAGCGCTGGCCAACGCCCCGAATAATACTATAAACTTTTTCGGGCTCGGCAATGAAACAGTTTTTAATAAAACCGGTAACTTCAAGAGATTTTACCGGGCACGTTATAATACATACCAGGTAGATCCATCTTTCCGGTGGCGGGGTACTAAAGGTTCCTCATTAAGTGTTGGCCCCTCCGTATTTTACTATAGATTTGATGCTGAAGATAACGCAGGAAGGTTTATCACCAATACGAAAATTGGATCCTATGATAGCAGCACAATTAACAAGGAGAAATTGCATCTCGGTGTTGCACTTCGATACACCAAAGACAGCCGCAATAATAAAATAATGTCTCAGTGGGGAAGTATTATCACAATAGGCTTGAATGCCTATAAAGGCATGCGCCTTTATACCAAATCGTTCGCGCAAGTAATGCCTGAATTTTCTTTCTATAAGAGCCTCAATGCCAAATCGACTATCATATTGGCAGAACGGTTTGGAGGCACTGTATCTCTGGGGAAACCCGCTTTTTATCAATCTGCATTTATTGGTGGTCACGACAACCTTTTCGGATACCGCCAATACCGCTTTGCCGGACAGCACAGCTTCTATAATAACCTGGAACTGCGACTCAGAGTGGCCGATGTGGCCAGTTATATTTTGCCGGGTCAATTTGGCATCAGCACTTTCTGGGATTTTGGCAGGGTATGGATAAAAAATGATCAGTCTGCCAAATGGCATAATGGGCTGGGCGCTGGAATTTATTTTGTTCCTGCTTCATTAATCGCTTTTAACTTTGTAATGGGACATTCATCGGAAGGATGGTATCCCTATTTTACGATGGGCTTACGCTTTTAATTATGAACACTACCATTTTAGACCTGGCTTCTCAATATTTGCAACAACCCGGAGCAGAATCAATGCTCACCTTTCGGCCTTTCATTAATTATTTAAAGAACCTGAAAGATACCAGCTCCGGCAACAGGAAACGTTTTCTTTCTTTTGTCATTGAGAAATATGAACAACACGCTGAACTACTGGGCACAGTACAGGTAGAGGAAATAAAAGATCATGCTGAATTACTTGAAATGATTTACAGCATTCTTTCACCCCTTATTGAAGATGAGGAAAAACTCCTCTGGGCCCTGAGCCTGCCTTTGCGACCCGTTATTTTTTATAGTACCAATGCCTATTTTAATTTGGTGCATCATATTGCTTCAGGAGTAATTCATAAAAAGGTCACGTCCATGAATGCTGTTGATATGAAAAATAATCACCTGAAATTCAGTTACTCGCTGATACTTGAAAAATGCTACAATATTTCCTCTTTTTTTAAACAGGAAACGGTACATTCATTCAGGGATGAAGAAACCGGCCTAGTGCGCTATTTTAAAATGAATATAGATACAAGGTTTATAGATATTCATATGACCGGCCCCCTACCCGAACTTAAGGTGGAAACGTTGCAATCTGTTGGTCACGATCACGACGAATTGATCCCATGCTCGAAAAAATAATTCCGATTGGTATGTTTCGCTTTGAAGGTTTTGGCATTTCGAGCATTGTAGATATTACCCCACACCATTCCATCGAAAATATCAGAAGCATTATTCTTAACCGTTCTTCCTTTGAAGAAGAAAATTACTATTCCAGTGTAATTGATTCATTGAGCACTCTTGTCGGAAACAATGATGTAAACTTCGGAATGTTACCCATCATAAAGGTTAATGACAAACTGGTGTTCCACGATGGCACCTGCCGCAACAGCGTTCTCATTAAAGTAGGCAAAGAAGAGGGCGTGGCCGAAATGGCCTACCTTTCACTGGCTTCTACCTTTTTTCAACATCCCAAACTGGTTTTATTCAGAGAAATTACGCCTAAAGATGAGGACCGGCAGGTGTTTCTTAAAATGCTTAAAGGAGCGGGCATTCATGGCTATGCCCTCGTGCCCATTTTCTATAATAACACGCTGGAAGGAGTATTGGAAGTGTATAGTACAAAGAAAGACCTTTTAAATGAGCAATTGATTTCCAAATTGGATCCTGCAATGGGTTTGCTTTCCCAGCTCCTGAAAAATAATATTGATGAATTCAATGATAGTATCGCAAGGGTTATAAAAGAAAAATTCACGGCTATTCAACCCTCCGTTCAATGGAAGTTTAACGATGTAGCCTGGCATTATATACGCGATCAACACCTGAATGTTAAACCAGTTGAATTAGAAGAAATAGAATTTGAAAATGTGTACCCGCTTTATGGCGCTATTGATATACGTAATTCTTCCATAGAACGGAATACCGCGCTAGGCAAGGATCTGCAGGTACAGTTTACTATTTTGCTGGAGGTGCTCCGGGATCTGAGAAAACAATCCCGCTTTGGACTGATAGATGAAAAAATATTTTTAGCTCAAAAATATCTTGATCTCATCAACGATCCCCAGGGTTATAACCTTGAAATAAAACTAAACGATTTCCTGCAAAATAATATCACTCCTTTTTTAAATCAGTTTAAAGAAGGCAATCCTGAATTTGCTTCTTTATTACAAAAGTATTTTAATGCAATGGATGATAAGATAGGTATTGCTAATGCAAGCAGGTTTCAATTGGAAACATCCATGAATAAGGTTATCTCTTCCGTTAATAATTACCTGGAGATGATGAAGGTGGAGATACAACAGTCTTTCCCCTGTTATTTTGAAAAGTTCAGAACAGACGGGGTGGAATATGATATTTATATCGGTCAATCCATTACTCCAGACAGGCCTTTCCGGGAGATCTATCTAAAAAATCTTCGCCTGATACAACTCAACTCCATGGCTTCTATTGCCCGGCATTCTCATTCTTTGTTGGTTGACCTGCCGATACCTGTTCAAACCACCCAACTTATATTCGTCCATTCTCAACCAATAGATATAAAGTTCAGAAAAGATGAGAAACGTTTTGATGTGGAAGGATCTTATAATATCCGCTACCAGATCATTAAAAAAAGGATTGATAAGGTGCGAATCAAACACTCAAAAGAAAGACTAACCCAACCAAATAAAATTGCACTGGTTTATTTTAACCATTACGAGGCTAACGAATACAGGGGTTATGTTGAAGACCTGCAAGGGCAGCATATTCTCGCCAACGATCTTGAGGAACTGGAGCTGGAAGACCTGCAGGGGGTAAACGGGTTGAAGGCGTTGAGAGTTAGCGTGATTACGGATTGATCGATTAGATAATTCTTTCAGTCGGCTTTCCCGCACCGGTGTCAATTCCCAAACGCTGCCCCGCAAACCTATCAGGTTTGTCACTTTAGGATGTGCACCATGTTGATTAAACCTTATAGGTTAGGTTAACCAGGCAGGCAACGAAGACTTAACCTATCAGGTTTGCCTTCTTAGGTCCGGTATCAAAGGTTCAAACCTTATAGGTTTTAACCGGATACACAAACTACAAATAACAAGTTGATTTCCCCCACTTCGTACACTATAGTATTTCCTTAACAGAAAATCTCAGAATCGCCTCAGAATGTCATTGTAATGTTGTGTTTTAATAGTTAAACCTAAATTTAAAAAAGCCATGACAACAAGACAATTAGGCGCAGTAATCTTAGTGAGTGCTGTTACTTCAGTTGGAAGTGTATGGGGCTATGGAAAATTCCAACAACAACAATACCTGGCATCTGACTTCCCGGCTTCAACTTCCGTTCAAAAAGATGCCCGCTACACGGGGTATCGTGAAAATACTGCCGATGCACCAATGGTAGATTTTGAAAAAGCAGCTTCAAAAGCAGCTCCGGCAGTGGTGCATATTAAAACGTTAACTAAAGCTAAACAGGTTGCGGAAAACCAGGATCCCCGGAACAATCCTTTCAGGGATTTTTTTGGTGACGGCAACGGCATGGGTGATCTGTTTGGAGACCAGGGCCGGTCTCGCGAACAAAGGGCATCCGGATCCGGCGTCATTATTAGTGCCGACGGTTATATAGTTACCAATAATCACGTTGTTGACGGAGCAGACGAATTAACAGTAACCTTAAATAATAAAAAGGATTTTAAGGCCAAAGTAGTGGGCAGAGACGCAAGCACCGACCTAGCTGTGTTAAAAATTGAGGGAAAAAATCTTCCCCTTCTCACATTCGCCAATTCAGAAAATGTGCATTTAGGACAGTGGGTACTGGCCATCGGTTATCCGTTAAATCTGGAAACAACCGTAACCTCTGGTATTGTAAGTGCCAAATCCAGGAGTTTGGGAATTAACAGTCGCAATAGCAAAACACCGGTTGAGTCTTTTATCCAGACCGACGCGGCGGTTAACCCGGGTAACAGCGGAGGTGCATTGGTAAACACTGATGGTGACGTAATTGGTATCAACAGTGCCATTGCCTCTCCAACTGGTTCGTATGCCGGTTATTCCTATGCGATACCTTCTAACCTGGTGCAGAAAGTTGTTAGTGATATCATAAAATATGGTAGCAGCAAGAGAGCTTATCTTGGAGTGATGTTTGGAAGCGACCAGATGAGTGAAGAAGATCGTGCTAAAAATAATATTAAAGAAGGGGAAGGTGTGTTTGTGATGGATGTGTCTAAGGGAAGTGCAGCAGAAGAAGCAGGCGTACAGAAAGGTGATTTTATAACAAAAGTAAACGGAAGAACAGTTAACACCGGTACTGAAATGGTGGAACAAATTTCTGTGATGCGTCCGGGTGATAAAATAAATATCAGTTTTGTTCACAATGGCAACGCAAAAACCACCCAGGTAACATTAAAAGGCGCAACAGGCACTTATGAAAGTATTAAAGAACAGGTAGTTGATCAATTAGGTGCAACATTCGAAAACCTGGATAAAGCTGCGGCCGCTAAGTTAAATTTGCAGGGCGGTGTAATGGTGAAAAATTTAAACCAGGGAATTCTAACAGATCAGACAAGAATTAAAGAAGGCTTTATAATTACCAAAGTAAATAATACAAGAATAAGTAGTGTGGATGGTTTGAAGGAAGCTATAAAAAGCGCAGGTAACACTGCCGTAATCAGTGGGGTTTACGCCAATCAACCACAGAATGAATACCAGTATGCATTAAACGATTTAAACAGCGTTGAATAAGTTGTGATGGTTAATGTGAAAATGTGATGTGTAGAAGAAACCCGCCTGGAGACAGCGGGTTTCTTGTTTTAGTGAAATAAGACTAATTTTAAAAGTATAACATCTAACATAATGAATTCCTTAACATCATGCTAAATCAATCCCTTCTGAAAGCTGAAAGCTGAAAGCCAAAAAAACCAGTATGAAAATTCTTATCATAGAAGATGAAAAATCTTTACAGCAATCCATCCAAAAATACCTGGAACACCAGGGATATGTTTGTGAAACAGCCGGGGATTTTGCAAAAGGCAAGGAAAAAGTAAACGCTTTTAATTACGATTGTGTAGTGGTTGATATTGGACTGCCTTACGGCAGTGGTTTAGACATCGTTAAAGAGTTAAAAGAAATAGAATCCAAATCAGGCATCATTATTATCTCAGCAAGAAATTCCCTGGAAGATAAACTGACTGGACTAGAAATAGGCTCAGATGATTACCTCACCAAACCTTTTCATTTATCAGAACTAAATGCCCGCATTAACGCCGTGTTGCGTAGAAAAAATTTTGGTGGTAGCAAGATCATCCAGTTTCATGAAATAAAATTAAATCCTGAAGCGCGAAGGGTAACCATTGATGATAAAGCTGTTGAACTAACAGACAAAGAATACCAGTTATTGGAATATTTTATTGCCAACCAGCGACGAGTACTTACCAAAGCAGCTATCGCCGAACATATATGGGGCGATGAATATGACCAGGTGAGCAATTATGATTTCATCTATACCCATATCAAAAACCTTCGGAAGAAATTAATAGATGCAGGAAGTGATGATTATATCAGAACGGTTTATGGAACGGGATACCGGTTTACGGAGAACTAGCTATCAGCTGTCAGCTGTCAGCTATCGGCTATCAGCTAATAAAAGCAGTTTCAACGATTTTCACTTTTATTTGGGTCAATGTCATCAACTCAACTATTACATATGGCAT
>JBDSBP010000259.1:0-16789 GCA_039921525.1 Chitinophagaceae bacterium
CCGATCTCCATCGGCTCTTTTACCGGAATCGGTAACCAGTACACAAGTGGTAATCCTTATTTAATTTGCTTTTTTCCCTTGTTAAAACGTAACATTTATCCCGAAAGTGAACGTTCTTACTGCAGGCACTCCCAGGTAATCAATACCGGTAGAACCCGAACCCCCTGTTCCTCATGCTGCGCTTACTTCAGGATCCATTCCTTTGTAGTTTGTCCATGTTAATAAATTGGTGCCTACAGCCGTTGCCGAGATTTCTTTGATGATATTTTTGTTCTTCAGAACGCCGCTGAGGTCATACGTTAACGACAAAGAGCGTAGTTTCAACCAATTTACCGAGGTAATAAAATTATTGGAGTTGGCTACATAGTTACCCTAATATTAAGGCGGAAGTTTATCTGAGAAAAGGGGATAACCGAGTGCTTACACTGCATATCTGGAGGGTATCCAGGCGCACCTGAATATGATGCAGGCAAAGCTAACGGTATGGCAAGCTTCCGGTTATACTGCTACTAATCCTGACATGGCGCCAATGAATCAAGCTGCCATCAATAATTATCTGCTGAGTAATGCAGTTGCCCAGGGTGGTGCTTTGACAATGTCAGACCTCATGTTGCAAAAATAAAACTATAATTTTATCTGTGGTGGTTATTCTGCAACAATTTGAAATGCATCCCCTGGTGTCCAGCCTTCAAGGAATTTGTGTATTTTTAGGAACTTTTAAATGCACCAAAAGAATAGTATGAATGATGTTACGTGCCAGTGAGAAAATATGGAATTTGCTAACAATAAGTCAAGAGTACTATTAAGTTTTTAATGATTGATATGAACCTGGCTCATAAATAACAAATAGCCTCAAATGCCTCTTTTTACAAGTTTAATTAAGCGTTTAGTGTTGTCCGTTACTGCTGGTTGCACTGGTATGAGTCACGGCGAATGCGAACCCTATCAAGGTAAAGATGTCTTTCCGTCATATCTCCCATCTGAATTTGCCAGTTGAATGAAAAATATTTTTCAAAAAATAAGGCAAGGCGCGCTTCGTAAAACCAGGTATCTCTGGGGCGACTTTCATCATTTAACAAATGACAATAAGGCTTTTTATCAAAAGGCCCGCGGTAGCCGTATCATGGTGTATCATGGTATTTGTAGTGAGGAACCCCTGAAGTTCAACACACTTTTTATCACGAAAAAGAAATTTGAAGAACATTTAAAAGTTTATCGCGAATACTTCAATCCTATTTCCCTGGATGAATATTTTGCCGGGCATTTCAGTTCAACAAAGTTTAACGTCTGCCTTACATTTGACGATGGCTTTGTAAACAATTACGATTATGCATTGCCCTTGTTAGAACAGTATCAAATACCCGCGACTTTTTTTATAACGGCGATACGAGCCAGGGGGAAGGATATTTTGTGGAATGATTTCTTAAGCATTGCCGGGCGATACGGACCAAAACAGTTTACATTCAGACAAGAAGTATATTATAAAAACAAGTATAATAAATACGTTCTGCCGAGCGGAGTGAGCCTGGCAGAAAAGTTACGCAGCGGCCATTTCGAGGAAAAGGAGCAACTGATGGAATCAATGGAACCTTTGGTACCATTCCGTAGTCTTGGACAATATCAGGAATACTGGCTGCAAATGAATGAAGCGCAGATAGCTGAATTATCAGCATCACCCTACGCTACTGTTGGCGCACATGGGTACTACCATAATGACCTGTCAAGAGTAAACCCTGACTCTGCGCTGAAGGAAATGGTAGAATCGAAAAAATACCTGGAAGTCATCACCAACAAAAAAATTGAAGCTATTGCATTTCCTTATGGCGCTTATAACGAAGATGTATTAAAAGCAGCCACCGCTGCCGGCTATACACAATTATTGGGTACCGAATTAAACAGCGTTACAGATGCAACTTTGCGCGAACGGTTTACTATTAATCCATTTATCTCCACTGCTAACCAGGTGCGCGCAACCATAAATAACCACTATGAATAAAACCACCTGGAACGAATACAATATTAAACGCTTAAGCATTGAACACCTCAATGACCTTGCGATATTGTACAAGGAGGTATATGGCAGAATACCGCAACTGAAATATTTTCAACGCAAATACGATACGGCTTTTACTGGTATATTGTATACCGGTTATCTCGCTTACGATACGCAAAACCGGCCCGCTGCTTTTTTTGGAGCGATCCCTTGCTTTATACAATATGGTGGTGATAAAATATTGGCTGCACAAGCTGTCGATGCAATGACGCATCCTTTGCATAGAAGTAAAGGCTTGTTTGTAGCATTGGCAAATCTTACAGTAGAACTTTGCCGCATCGAAGGTATCCGTATCTTATTCGGATTTCCCAACCAGCATTCATTGTCTGGCTTAGTCAGCAAGTTGCAGTGGAATGTAGCAGGATACATGGCTTTTTTTAATTTGCAAGTGAAAACATTTCCACTTGAGCAGTTCGCTTCTAAATTCCGGGTACTGAAAGGTATTTATAAATGGTATATGACTCATCATCTTAGTAGATATAAACTACCATACAAGGGCCTCTCTCAAACATCCTCCGGCTACACGTTTGCCAGTGTTTATCGTGACGATGATTACCTGGAATATAAAAGCTATAATCAAACTACGGTGGTTAAAATAGAAGGTGTTACTGTATGGCTTAAAGTAAATAACGGTTTGATTGTAGGTGATATGACCATACCGGATGATTTTGAAAATGTTATCCAACACTTAAAAAAGCTGGCGCGAAAGCTAGGCTTAAGACAGGTGATGTTCCAGGTAAGTGAGGGCATGCCTCTATATTCTTTATTAGAGAAGATTACTAAACCAGAACGCGGTTTTACGGTGATTGTAAAAGATCTGGGCTCAGGCCTGCCACCTGGTAAATTAAAATTCACCTTTGCCGATATCGATATATTTTAAAAATGAGGATCGTCTTTTCAAGTTACGCATATAGCAAGGGTTTTCACGAACCACAGGAATGGTTCAGGCGAATCAACGCCTACGGTGGAGTATTAGAGTCCCTTGCCCAAAGTCACGAAGTAATAAGCATTGAGCTGATAGATTACGAAGGTCGTGTGAGAAATAACGGTGTTGATTACCGGTTTAAATATTATTCAGCGAAGGCACTACGTTTTTTTCCCCGGCAACTAAACCAATATATTAAACAACTAAAGCCCGACGTAGTTATCATACATGGATTGCACTTTCCACTGCAGATTATCCAGCTGCGACTGACATTAGGTTCGGATGTAAAGATTATTGTACAAAATCATGCGGAAAAGGCTTTCACAAGTTGGCGAAAAATTTTCCAACAACTAGCGGATCGTTGTATAAATGCTTACTTTTTTGCCTCGCGTGATATGGGACTTGAGTGGGTCACTGCAGGCAACCTTGCTTCCGCAAAAAAGATACATGAGGTAATGGAAGTCTCATCTGTATTTTATCCTATAGATAAAATAGAAGCCAGGCGACAGACAGGCGTTACCGGCAAACAGGTGTTTTTGTGGGTAGGCCGATTGAATGCTAATAAGGACCCGCTTACCGTTGTCAATGCCTTCTTGCAATACTTGCAGCTAAATCCACAGGCGCGGCTATACATGATCTACGGGACAGATGAATTACTGCCCGCAATAAAAAGAATACTGGTTGATTCCAAATATCGTGAAAACATATTACTTGTCGGCAAAAAACCCCACACTGAATTATTGTACTGGTTCAACAGTGCCGATTTTATATTGTCGGGTTCGCATTACGAAGGAGGAGGTGCCTCGGTTTGCGAGGCTATGTCATGTGGTTGCGTGCTTATAGTTACCGATATTTTATCATTCAGGGCGATCACCAATAATGGCGCGTGTGGTATATTATACGAAGCCGGCAACGAGGCTGCTTTACTAACAGCGCTTCAACAAACTATTTATATGGATACGCATGCTAAAGGGGAGCAGTCGCTCGAACATTTCAAGACAAGTCTTTCATTCGAAGCTATTGCGGGGAAGATTGCTCAGATTGTATCTTCACTTTAGTTTAGGCTAGATAAATACCTGTAACCTTTGCATGCTGGGGAGTGGACTGAATAATCTGCCGACTGGCATCTCGATCCCATCAGGGAAAATAATGAGAGCCTTACCCGAAATGATTGGCAAAACCTACGCTGGTACAGGCAAGATATTTCTGCACTGGCTTCAACAAAGTCAACTTCATAAATACCAAAATAATTGACCTTCGGTATTTGAGTATACTTGCAGACTATCAAAGGAGAAAACTCCAAATTTTATTTAGATTTGTATATTCAACGATCCGCTGCCATGACTGACGAAGAAAAATGCTTGTTTGAGAAAATGAGAAGCGGTGACGAAGCTGCATTCAAGGTTATCTATAATAAGTATGTTCCGCGGTTGTATTATTTTATACGGGAGTATATTTCACAAGAAGACCTGGCCGAAAACATCATTCAGGATACGCTGTTGACTTTATGGGATAAAAGAGCGGGGCTCGCCGATGATACAAATTTGGCGGCCTATCTTTTTACCGTCGCCAAGAACAATTGCCTGTACAAATTACGCGACTTAAAATACAACAAAAATCTTTACGATTCATCCGATGTTGGAATCCTCGAGTTAAGAGCCAACCTCGATGCATTGGATTCTTTCGATACTTCTGCATTAACATTCCACGAAATAGAAAAAATCATTAAGGATACTCTGAAACAATTGCCCCCACAATGTGGGGTCGTGTTTAAACTGAGTCGGTTTGAAGAAAAAAAATATAAGGAAATTGCAAAAGAATTGGACATCTCTCTAAAGGCAGTTGAAGGTCATATTTCAAAAGCATTAAAGCTATTTCGCGCTAATCTTAAAGATTATTTGCCTTTAGTGGCGTTTCTATTTATTCGTTACACGCCCGTTTAATTTATCTCGTTCATAAGAGTCGGCTTTAATTGTAAGCCGTTGTTTGATAAGATCATGCTTCGTATTTCTGAATAGAAGCAATCAAACACAATTTATTTTTAAAAAAATCATTTTCTCAGATAGGGTAAACGAAGGTTCATGCATTATTATATATAACAAAGAAAAAGTGGAAAATACAGAAGAACTTTTCAAGGTGATTTCGGGTGACGCCAGTGCCGAGAATAAGCAATCAGTTCTGTCGAACCTGGATGAAGAGATTGATTCGAAACTAGAATATAATAATTTAAAAAACGTGTCGGCATTGCTGGCTTCTGAAAAGGAAATGCCATCTTATCACCTGGAACAATTGTATATAAATTTTCAGCAAAAATTAAATTCCAGGGAAAGTTCGTTCAAACTTAATACCTACTTAAAATATGCCGCAATTTTTATTTTTGCGGCAGGCATTTCATCTTTATATTTCTACTATCAAAACGAAAGTAAACCGGTACAAACCACCAATTTATTCAACACTTCCGTTGTTTCCGAAAATGGTCAGCGATCAAAGGTTATTCTTCCTGATAGTTCGGTGATATGGTTAAATTCCGGAACCCAATTAACTTACAATAGTGATTTTGGCCATAAAAACCGGGATATTAAATTAACCGGACAAGCTTTATTCCAGGTGACCAAAAATAAAAAGTTGCCTTTTATAGTGAACTGTAACGAATTGAAAGTTAAAGTGCTTGGAACCAGGTTTGATATTGATGCCTATCCAACCGATGAAAATATCAGGGTGGCCCTCCAAACCGGTAGTGTCGAATTGCTGCATTCAAAGAATGAAACTTTCCACTATCATTTAATTCCCGGAGAAATGGCCCAATTCAATAACAATTCTGAAAAGGTTGTTATTCATGAAGTAAATATGGATCGTATTACCGCATGGACCGATGGCATTCTTTATTTTAATGACAGTCCGATGAAAGAAGTCCTCGTCAAATTAGAACGAAAATATAACATTGATATCGAGGTGAAGAATACAAAAATTTACAAATCGGTGTTTACTGCCACGATTAAGAACGAAACATTGGAGGAAATCTTCAAGTCAATCGACTACTCCTGTTCTGTTGATTGTAGAATTATTCGGGGAGTAGTAAGAGATGTGAAAACGAAAGTAATAATCAGGTAATAATATTAAAACATTTTGCCTATGTAGAAATAGCATATAAACTAATCAAATGAGATGATGGTAACATTCCCTTTCACTTTCTTTTTCGCCTATTTAACTCTTTTATAAAAAGGAAAATAATTTGAGTTTAAAAAGAAATCAGTGCAAGGCTATGAAAAAAGTATTGTTCATCGGTTCCTAATTGGAATTAACTTTTGGGGATCAAAAATTTTTTAAGGCAATGAAAATAACGCTGGTCCTGGTACTTGTAACGATTACGCAAGTAATTGCAGTTAGTACTTATTCTCAAAATACACGAATAAGCCTGAATGCAAAAAATACTGCTATCAAAGATGTTCTTGCTAAAATCGAAAAAAAATCTGAGTTCTCTTTTATGTATGACGCTACAAAGGTAGATGTTGAACAGAAAATTGACATTTCGACAGAAAATCAGCTCATAACCGGGATATTAGACGCAATGCTTAAGAATAAGGGAATAAGCTATTCGATTAATAACAAACAGATTGCACTAAACAGTAGCGAAGTTATTATCCAACAACAAAAATCCATTACAGGGAAGGTTACCGATGAAAATGGCGAACCGCTTTCAGGTGTATCAGTGCTTGTTAAAGGAACTACCAAGGGTACTGTTACCAATAGGGATGGGAGCTATTCTATTTCAAATATACCAGATGGTGCAATATTGGAATTTTCGTTTATAGGTAAGAGTTCGCAGGAAATTATAGTAGGCACTCAAAGTTCCATAGATGTTACTTTAGTTGCCAGTTCCGTTGGTTTAGACGAGGTAGTTGCCATTGGATATGGTACGCAAAAGAAACGCGATTTAACCGGATCTTTATCACAGGTTAAGGGTGAAGAAATTAATGCATTTCCTTCAACAAACGTTTTTCAGGCGTTATCAGGCAGATCATCCGGAGTTCAGGTATTGCAAACCACCGGGGCTCCGGGGGCTTCTGTAAGCATTAGAATCAGAGGTTCAAATTCAATACAGGGAAGTAATGAACCGTTGTATGTTGTGGATGGATTTCCAATTAATAATCCTACCATACTAAATAACTCCGACATTGAGAGCATCGAGGTACTTAAGGACGCCTCTTCTACAGCAATTTATGGTTCCCGTGGTGCAAACGGGGTCGTATTGATAACGACTAAAAAAGGAAAGGCTGGTAAAAATAGTATCGATTTTGAGTCCAGTTACAGTTCACAATCTTTGATACGAAAGATGGATTTAATGAATGCCAGGCAATATGCAACCTTGTACAATATTAAAGCAGCGAATGATGGAGTAGCCCCCTACTTTACGCAAAGTGAAATAAACAATTTTGGAGATGGTTTTGACTGGCAGGATCTTATTTATCAATCCGCGCCCTTTTTAACATCCTCCTTAAATATAAGTGGTGGAAACAATAAAACTAAATTTTCTATATCGGGAAGTATTCTCAGCCAGGGTGGTATTATAAAAGGCAGTAATTACAAAAGATATTCTTTCCGGTCAAATATAGATCATCAATTCAATGAAAAATTTAGCGCTGTAATATCAACCACTTTTTCACGTATAAATACCGACAGAAAAGACAGTGATGGAGGAGCACGTGGAAATACTTTAATATCATCTCAATTTGCGCCACCAACCCTCACTCCATACAACGCTGACGGCTCTTACAGGGTTTTAGCGCCGGTTTATCCGTTTTTAGCACCTGATCTAAGAAATCCATTAAATTTCATAAACGAACAGTCAACCTTGATTAAAGCGAATATAACGTTGATCAATGGATCTTTGATTTATAAACCAATTAAAGAATTAACGGTTAAAATATCAGGGGGACTTGAAAACAGGGACGACCGAACTGATTCATATACTACCCGGAATTTTTTAAATTCCAATGGAAGTGCCAATGTTAGTACGGGTCAATATACCAGTTTACTTAATGAAAATACAATAAGCTATACCAAGACCTTTAATAATAAACATAATTTTTCAGCACTGGCCGGGATTACATACCAGGATTTCGTCAATACTTCTTTGTCAGGAAGTGGAGCAGGCTTTCTGTCAGATGCATTTCAAACGTACGACCTTAGCGCTGCAATTACCCCAGGCATTCCCGGATCCGGATATTCCAAGTCGGTATTGTTGTCATATCTAGGGCGAATAAACTATAACTTTAAAAATAGATACTTTGCAACAATCAGTTACCGTGCTGATGGTTCCTCAAAGTTCAGTAAGGGAAATAAATGGGGCTATTTCCCGTCCGCTGCTTTAGCCTGGAGAATTTCAGATGAAAATTTTCTAAAGGATAATAGTCTTATTTCCAACATGAAATTGAGAACCAGCTGGGGTGCAACTGGTAGTCAGGCAATTGGCCCATACGTAACTTTAAATCAGCTCACGTCAGGAAGAACAGTTTTTAACAATGCTCTCTACAACACATTTGCCCCAGGTACTCAACTTCCAGGGGATTTGAAATGGGAAACTACCGAACAAACGGATATCGGATTAGATATCGGCTTAAAAAATAATCGTATCAATATAACAGCCGATTATTATATTAAAAATACAAGTGATTTGCTGAATACGGTATCACTACCATCCTCATTAGGTTTTACCCGAACAATTCAAAATGTTGGTAAGGTGCAGAATAAAGGATTTGAATTTAACGTGGAAGCTAAAATACTGACAGGCAAGTTCAAATGGGAAGTGAATGCCAACATTTCATTCAACAAAAACAAGGTCATCAAACTTTATAACGGAGAAGACATCCTTGGTGGAAGTGTAGGTGTTGTTGCTTTGCAGGATAATACCACTATCCTCAGAGAAGGTCGGCCCATTGGACAGTTCTGGGGGTATTTGGAAAATGGATATGATGATAAGGGTAATATTAAATATAATGATTTGGTACCTGATAACAAACTAACTAACGCAGACAAAACTTATATCGGTGATCCGAACCCTGATTTTATTTATGGGTTCAATTCAAATTTGTCCTACAAAAACTTTGAACTGGACATTTTCTTACAAGGGGTATATGGAAACAACTTATTTAATCTTAGCTCGGTGACCTATGCCTACGATTTTGTTTCAGGGTTGAACATGGTAAAAGAAGTTTTAACAGACTCATGGACATCTAATCATACCAATGCAAAATATCCTATTACAAGCAGAAACACATCTGTGAATGTTTCAGATCGTTTTATTGAAAATGGATCTTATGTTCGTTTGAAAAATATTCAGTTAACCTACAATCTTCCAGTAAAGAACTTGGAACTTACTAAAGTAGTAGAATCGCTACAGTTCTACGCCAGCGGACAAAATTTTTTGACTTTTACCAAATATTCAGGCTGGGATCCGGAAGTGAACTCCAATGGATTCGGCATAGACAATAAGAGTTATCCGATGTCTAAAATGTTTACGTTTGGTGTTCGCGCCAGATTTTAAATAGGAGAATATACGCTAAAAAGAAACATTTTATTTTTAAAATTGTCGTAAGATGAAAAATATTAAAACATATCTGCCTAATGCCGGGAACCATTTGAAATTTTTATCCAGGTATTTTCTTTTAATCCTGGTACTGGCATCTTGTAATAAAATTTTGGTTGAAAAACCAAAAACAGTTGCCGTTGAAAACTTTTACAATACTGCACAAGAGATAGAATCAGCAGTCAATGCCATTTATGAACCTCTGCGATCGAACAATATGGTGGAACAAACGGTGATACTTGACGCGCATACTGATTGGGGTTATGGAAGAGGTAGTAGAGCTGACTACAACGCCATGCAGGGGTTTAATGCAGCAAACATTAACAATGCGGGAGCTCGTTGGAATACGTTCTATTTGGCCATTCGTAATGCAAACCTCGTAATTCAAAATGCACCAAAAGGTTCTTCTATCAGCCAGGAAGATATAAAACGAAATTTAGGGGAAGCCAAATTCCTTCGCGCGTTTTCTTATTTCCAGCTAGTAAGAAACTGGGGCAGCATTCCTTTAAGGACCGAAGTAAATATGACTATACGGGATTTGGCAAAAAGTTCCATTGAAGACGTTTATAGTCTGATCGATGCTGATTTAAAATATGCTGAAAGTAATTTGCCGGAAGTACAAACCCTGGTTGGGAAACCTACAAAATATTCGGCTAAAACAATGCTTGCCGATTATTACTTAACTCGCGGCAACTATTCAGAAGCAGCTACCAAAGCCAATGACGTTATTCAATCAAACAAATACTCCCTGGTTCCGGTGGCAAGCAAGACCGATTTTCAAACGAAACTTTTTGGCCCAACAATAATCACTACACCGGAGGAAATATTCTACTTCAAGTATTCCCGTCAGCCGGGGGCAGGTAGCTGGATATTATGGGTGTTGAGCCATCCCAGTACTGGTAATTTCAATTTCGGTGGTGCATATGCACATTACAGCGATGCAACAAACCCGTTTTATATTTCGTGGAATGACAACGATATTCGGAAGAATTTGTGGGATAAAATTAATTTTGGATTGGGACCAAACACCCTCGTAAGCAGTAAATATGTTGATCAAAATGCCGTAGAACAAAATAATGGTGCTGGCAATGATTTGCCAATATATCGTTATGCAGATGCATTATTAATTTATGCCGAAGCCACTTGTATGGCTTCAACTGGTCCAACGGCAGCAGGGGTTGAAGCGTTAAATAAGGTACATCGGCGTGCTTATGGCAAAGATCCTAATTTGCCTGCTTCTGTGGATTTCAAAATTTCTGATTACAATAAGAATACTTTCCAGATGTTAGTGCTTCAGGAAAGGGCCTATGAATTTATCTATGAAGGCAAACGTTGGTACGATTTAAAACGAACGGGGAAAGCAGCCGAAGTCTTTTTGGTAACCAAGGGGATTAAAATAGCGGAAAAGGCTTATTTATGGCCAATTCCTGTTTCTGAACTGAACTTTAATAAGGCCTTGGATCCGGCAAAAGATCAAAATCCGGGATATTAATTATAATAGCAATTCCAGTACTAATAACAGGACTGGGAATTGGGAAAGTATTGGACCAACTGACTGATCCAAATGAATGGAACAATCTCATCATTTTAAGATCTCTTTATTAAATATAAAACACAAATATTTTATTATGCGAATAATAATGTTACTCATATTAGTTCTTATTGAGAATTCGGTTTATTCCCAAGCCAAAAATTCTTATTCACAAAAATCGGACTATGATATTGTTGTAATAGGTGGAACCCCGGCGGGAGTAGCTGCCTCTGTTGCAGCAGGACGCAACGGGAAATCTGTAATTTTGGTGGAACAGTCACCGGTATTGGGAGGAACTCTTTCGTCAGGGGTAGATCGATTGGATGATTATTTGGTAGAGGCAAACAGTGGTATTATGGAAGAGTTTAGAACTCGTGTAATGAACTATAATATCGTTGAACATAAGAACGATCCTGTAGTACAAAAGGATTTGAAAGTGCCGGACCATCGTTGGAGTTCGGCACAGGGTAGGTCGTGGGAACCCAAAACGGCGGCGAAGATTTTCGCGCAGATGGTCGCTGAAGTACCATCAATCAAAACCAGGTTCAATGAAGTACCAGTAGACGTAAAAATAAAAAATGGCAGAATAATAGCTGTTATTACACAAGATCGTACTAATGATGGCCAACTTGGGGCAAAACATACCTATACAGGACGGGTTATAATTGATGCTACTTACGAAGGGGATGTTGCTGCATTCGCTGGCGTACCTTTCCGTATTGGCAGAGAGGCGCGTTCAAAAGAAGAACCGCATGCCGGCAAAATATATACAGAGGCATTTTGTGGTCAGAGACAAGCCGGTGCATTAAGTGGTACAATATTCCCTGGCAGCACAGGGGAAGCTGATGACCGGATGCAAGCGTTTACTTTTCGTTTCGTAGCTAAAGATTATGGACGACCTGATCACCCTTTTCGTCTTACTTCACCACCACCGGGATATGACTCAACTCTGTACAACTGGAATCCTGCAACAAAACCCTGGTTGCCTGGTAAAAAAGCTGATTTGCTTGGAATCGAAACGGGTGATTTGACAGGCTTATCTACAAAGTATGTATTGGCTGGATGGGCGGAAAGGTCAAGGCTTGAAAAAATTTATCGTAATCATGAATTGGGTTGGTTGTATTACATTCAAACAAAAGGGAAATCGCCACAATGGGGACTTCCTGATGATGAATTCAAAGACAATGTCAACTGGCCCTATCGGCTTTATGTTCGCCAGGGAAGAAGGATTGAGGGCATGTATACTCTTACAGAAAGTGATATCCACAAAGATTTGAAAGGTAATGGATATCGGGGGCCATTACACCAGGACGGCATAGCGATTGGCGTCTATCCAATGGATGTTCATTTTGTTCAAATGTCAAAATTTGATTCAGCTTGTGGCGAAGGAGCCATACACCTTAATGATGTAACAGGTCCCTATCAAATTCCATATGGTGTAATGGCACCTAAAAAACTGAATGGATTACTTGTTCCCGTAGCCATTTCGGCTACTCATGTTGCAATATCCAGTGTGCGGATGGAGCCGGTTTGGTCTTCATTGGGACAGGCAGCCGGTGTAGCAGCGGCTATTTCATTGGATGATTCGTGTCAAGTTAGAGATGTTTCGGTTTCTAAAATTCAGGAGATATTATTGGAACAGAAATCTCTGCTTTTTTTCCAAAAAGACAAGTCAGAAGATAAAGAGGAATTTAAGGCTATTCAAAAATTGAGTTTAAAGGGTGCTTTAGATGGTGATGAGAATTATTATTACCGCCCGGATCAACCAATAACAATGGGCGAGTTTGCACGACTAGCTGTAAATGGATTAGATATTCCAATAAGTATTACTGCTGCACATTTTAAAGATGTGCCCCGGGAAAATCCTTATTTTAAATATATAGAAACGTTTTACGATTATTCAACACAGGCAGTGAAGCCCTTCTTTACGTATGAAGTACGAAATTATTTGAGCTATTGGTGGGGGAGTACTTCTTTGCAAGGTCCTCCCGTATATGCATACCCGAACCAGACAATATCTGGTAAATTAGCCCTGCAAATTGTTTCCGGCTTATTGCAACAGTTAAAACCTGGTTTGGATATACATGACACGATTCTGACCAGGGGCAAAGCGGCTTTGATGATCAATCAAATTTTAAGCGAACGCAAAGATTTGCCAAATAACTGATATCTAATTTTAATTTCAGGAGTGTGGTGAAATTATCTAACGCTGGTGCAGGTATTGTGACAATGCTATAAGGCAAGGGTTACTGCGCCTATGGCACAATTCAAGGCCTGCGGTGTTTGTTTTCATGATTACTGTTTTCATAAAGCTTTATTCTTAATAAATACCTTCGCGTTAAACAGCTTTAATACAGCGTTTCCCTGAACTCTATATTATAAATTGCCTTTTGATTCCCGGCCACGCCATTGCCTATGTCATAAGTTTTACTCAGGTCCTGGGCAATACCGGTAGTTTCTTCCAGGAGTTTCCCCCATGGTAAACCCCCGCTTTTATCCACATTCTTTTTCATTAGCAATTTCAGGCTTTTTGAAAAACTGTATGTAAAAAGACTACCGAGCGCATCGTCCGATACAGCGTATTCTCCCTTGCCCGCCGCCGCTACAAGAATGGATGCAGTATAGTCGCAAAATAAAACTTCACAGGATTTTTTGTTAATAACTACCGGTGCTTTCTTTTCATTCTTCAAGGCCTCAATGCCACCCTTAAACTTTCTTTTAAATTTAATAAGGCTATTACAGCAATCGCCTATCACAATATTTAGCCGTGCACCGCGGCGCTTTACTAATTCAAAAAGATCGGCCAGGTTCTCGGTATGCGCATTGATCACATCTATCTTGTCGGAGGCGGGATGTGATCGAAGGTCTACCTGCGGATATTTTTTTGATGTATCCATTTTGTAACTAAAACCATGGCCTGAATAATAAAATACCACAATGTCGTTATTACCCGGTGTTATCATATCAATAGCTCCGAGGATGTTTTCCTTGCCATAATCTACACCCTGGATTATAAGCTCAATGAAATTAAAATTCATTTTCCCGGACAATTTTCGAAACATTTCCCTAATGGAATCTATATCTACTGCACAGCCTTTCCCGATGGTAGGATCTATTGTATTGGCCGCAATTACCAGTATAAATTTGGTTCTTGAAACCTCTTCCGATCGGGAAATTTTTTTAGCAAACAGTCTTTTTTGTTCAGTAAAAGACTTAACATTTCCTGCTGGCTTAAGATTTTCCATAAAGTGAAATTAAAAGTTTACCGGTGCTGTATTTCGTAAAATTAAGGATGTTGTAGAGATTAAATTATTTAATGCAATATGTTTTGTCGGGCAATTGACGGATGAAGGCAACTTCCTGTTGATGTTTCGACCATACAGGCGCCGGCGTAGCGATAAATCATTCAAAAATAAATTAATTTAAAGGAAAATAATAGCAACTTTACAACAATGAAACGCTTAAAGCCAATTCACTTCCTTGTTCTTTTGTTTTCATTTTCTACATTTTTCATACCGGGCGGTTTTGCACAGGTCTCTAAAATAGATCGTCTTTCGCAGTGGTTATCGACAGAAAAGAAAGACAGTAACAAGGTTACACTGCTTTGGCAGCTAGCGGAGCAGTATCAATCTTTTAAACCGGACACTTCTTTACAACTGTCACAAAAAGCATTATTGCTGGCGCAAAGAATAAGATTCACAGAAGGCGAGTCACGTTCACTGGCAGTGCTGGCTACTTCACAATATTTATTGGGTGACTATCCAAAAGCATTGAACAATTATATGCTTAAACTCAGAATTGAAGAAAAAAGAAACAGTCCACGCAACTATGCTAGCGCATTAAGTAATATCGGTATCACCTATATTTTATTGGGAGACTATACAAATGCCCTGGAGTACCTGTATCGAGCAGACTCTACGGTGGACGCAGTGCGAGGTAAAACACGGGTTGAGCTGAAATATAATATTGAAGTGAATTTAGGTGAAGCATATTATCGTATGAAAATACCGGACTCTGCTTCTGCCCATTTCAATAACGCTTTTACTCTGGCAAAATCTTCCGGCGATAGTGCCTCCGTGGGTGCTGCCATTCTCGGAAATGCCAACGTATTGTTGCTTAAAAATGAAACAAAAAGCGCTTTATCTTACTACCGGTATGCTTACGACTATTTAAAAAGAGGTTCAGATGCCGATATCCTTTGCGAGGTAAGCCTGGGAATGGCAAAAGCCTATGAAAATATTGAAGAGAATGATTCAGCCGTTTATTTTGGCAAAATGAGCCATTCATTGGCAGAAAAAAGTAAATTTCTTTCCCGTCGGCTGGATGCAGCTTTCTTTCTTGGCGGCATTTATAAAAAATCACGAAAATATGACAGCGCATTTTCTTACCTGGAACAATCGATGCAACTTAACGATTCTGTAAAGGGCCAGGAAAAAATAAAAGCGGCTATGATCTTATCCATCAATGAAAAACTACGCCAGGAAGAAATAGGCGAGCAAAAAATTCGGGATAAAAAAGCCCGGTTTCAACAATTGCAATTGCTGACAATAGCCGTTTGCATTCCTGTATTGTTCCTGGTTACACTTTTTGTAAGTCGGAAAAAAATAAACAGGAGGCTGGTAACATTTATGGGAATCATGTCTCTCCTATTTCTTTTTGAATTCCTTACTTTGTTGCTGCATCCTGTAATAGCCGATTTCACCCATCATATACCCATACTGGAACTATTGATATTCGTAAGTATTGCGGCCTTGCTGGTGCCTGCTCATCACCGGCTGGAACATATACTAATTAGTAAACTTACTAAAAAGCCCGATGAAAGCAATGATATCCGGCTCACTACAAAAAAAATGTTCCTGAAAAAAAAATAATGAATGCTGCAGGTTATATGTGCAGGCATTCATTATAAAGTGTAAGATTATGGCTGCTGCCAAAACCCTACGAAGAAGGTTTCAGGGGTTTGATAGTACCCTTTTTTAAAGGAGGCGTCGCAGCAGCGGCTTTTTTGGCGGGAGTTGCTTTCTTGGCGCCGCCAGATTTTGTTGTTGTTTTTTTGGGGGGCATGGAATCAATTTTAGAGTATAAATCTAATGAATAAAATTTCTACCATTACCAAATTTATGAAGGTTTATTTTTGAAACCATTTTTTAGAATCAGCACCTATAGAATAATAAAGACAAATTTACAAATGATTAAAATCAAGTTGCGAAACAAATTAAACAAAGTGTTGAGGATGGCTTTTAGTATCGCCATAGTCATGGGAGGAACGATTGGTGCGGGCGTTTTTTAAGGAACACGGACATTTTCAACGTATCGTACGTGATGGCGATTAATAGTCCGCCTAAAAAGTATACGGCCAGCAAATAATTCATTAATCGGTCGGATCTTTTCTTTACATCAACCTGAAGCGAGGCGGCTTGCAGGCGCACAATAGATGTCAGTGTGTATTCATGATAGCTATTTGTTGGTGCATACTGGAATTAACAGCCGTACGCTTTTAAGGCATGTTGATCGAAAGAAAAGAGCTGTTCCGGTTTCAACAGCGCATTTAAGGTGATTTTCGCATAACTAGTTTTCTTGTTGGCGCAATACCGATCCTTGTTATAATTGCCCAATCAACCACTTCAAAGCTAAAGTTCTTGATTGCCAGGTCGCCAACTATGCTTACGTATTTTTAAGAACTTTTAATTAGTA
>JBDSBP010000260.1:0-9870 GCA_039921525.1 Chitinophagaceae bacterium
GAAGCACGTTTCTGAACGGGGGTGGTTGCTGACTGAAATCACTAAGTTGCATGCCTGAAACGGGTGCTAACAGAAAGTTGTGTGTCATCTAATACCATCTCGTCTTCGCGGCAACCACCCCCGTTGAATTCCGCGCTGCGCTGCGGAATCCAACATCCCCTCCTTAAAAAAGGAGGGGATGGTAGGACAATCACCCTGCCAGGTTTTAATCATTCCCTTATTGTAACGGAATTACCGCCGCGTCCCTGTCATCTACCGTTATTTTAATTTCGTTATTATTTAAAGAAGCCGATTTGCCGCTCCAAAGATCTTTCCCGGCTTGCGACACTTTAACTTTATCCGAAAGGCGAATTGTCACCTCGCGTGAAGTTCTGGTTGCGTTCACCACCCAAAGATATTTTCCGCCGACGCCTTCATGCAACCTGACTTTCACCTCCGGATCACTGGAGATGACGCGCTGCGATACATTTCCCCACTCCAGGAGCCCTGCGAAAAATTTCCGGGTTTCGGCTGAATGATGCCGGGCATACCCACCACCAGGGAAGCTGCCGATCAGTAATGTTTTTCCCCTGCCGAATTTATTCTCAACCGCGGCCGGGCTGCCATTAGAAAAAGTTCCGACAATATTACCGCCTTCGGCTGAATATTGCTGAAGGAAATACCGTCCATCGATTTTAGATCCACGGACCTGGAGCTTAAGCGTGTCCAGGAGATCAGGTGTAAACTCTACGTATTTCTGGCGCGCGCCGAAAAGTTTGTCCAGGCCGAGATTAGGTTGAACTTCGCCAACATGCCCACCATCTCCCCAGTAACCGGGAAGACCTTCGCAGATCAACTGACCGCCATTCTCTACATACTTAAGCAGTTTGTTCGCTGTTTCCTGCTTTAACATCACGGCGTAGGGCAGGTAAATAATCGGGTATTCTTTCACGTTATCGATGTGCACAAAATCGACCTGTATGTTGGAATCAAAAAACGCCTGGTAAGCACCTCGCACTGACTCAGCATAATATTGACTGCTGGCGCTTAAATCAAAAAGCTGTGTTTCGGGAACAAAAGCAATTGCAATATCACCTTTTACAGGGCCTGACTGCCATAATTTAGGATTGGCGTTTGCCCAATGAGCCACTTTACCGGCTCTCTCGGCTTTTGGTGTTACAGAACCATCCATCCCCATTGGGCCAAATGCACCGAAAAGCGGGCCATCCAATAGCGGACGCCACCGGGGATAAAGTATACCCTTGGCACCTGCGGCCATCGAGATCATGTTCCAAAGGCTTACATCCTTTTCATAGGTAATGCGCCCATCTTCACGTGGCCGGCCTGTTACCTGCGGCTGCATCCATAGAGATCCGGCTTCTGCCTCGGCATGCCAAAAAGGTTTTTCACGGGCCTGGCCACGCACGATATCTATTGCTTCGAACTGCATCCATGGCGCATCGCCGTGGCGGGAAGCCACCCATGTTAAACCCCAAATATCTACCGCTGCAGCGGAACTCCATTCGTCTGCGTCCAGGCTTGCCTGGCCTCCTTTATGTGCGGTGATCAGGTGTTTCTTATCCAGGTTACGAAAGAGCTCCGCGCGATGACGGAAGAGGCGATCCTTTTTTGCCAGGCGAAACTCCTCCCAATCCATGGCATCAGGGTAACCATCGCCACCTGTACCACGAACACCTGCGCCTCCGCCGCTACTGTATGGCGGACTAACATTTTCCCACCTGGCAAAACTGTAGCGGTGCCAGGCTTTTCCCAGATTATCGAGCGTACTGTATTTTGCTTTGAGCCATTCACGGAACTTTACCTGGGTGGCTTCGCAGTAGCAGTGTGGCATGCTACCCTCGTTCCACAGATCGTACCCCAAAAGGGAAGGGTGGTTGCGGTATCGCATGATCATCGCTGTTTGAAACTTTTCCATTTCGCGAAAAACATTCGGGTTGTCCAGGCACATGATGATATCCCCCGTGGCGCTACTGCCGTTCATGCGCGGAATTGACCAAATATTAGTGCCCGATAATAAACGCCCTTCCGGGTACTGCTTTGCCATCCATTCGGGCGCACTGTTCGATATTTCACCGATGATGGTCTTGATGCCATTTTTGGTGGCGAGGTCCAACTGCCGGTCATAATCACTCCAGTCATATTTGCCCGGGGCAACTTCTATCACAGACCACATAAACCAGTGACGCATGATGTTCACGCCCAGCCCGGCTGCTGTTTTATAATCTTTTTCCCAGTCGTCCGAAGGAGGATTCGATTTCCGGAAATATACCGCACCATAGGGAAACACCGGTGCCAGGTTGTTAGGCCCAACGGATGTATCGCGATTACCAATTACACCAGGATTGTCAGTGATGGCTTCCGCATTTCTATTCACTCCGCTGCTAAACAGTATACATAAAACAAGAGAAAATAATACGGTAATGCGCCGCTTGAATTTCTTTATCTTAACATGACTCGCTTTCATAAATGTTACTATTAAATTTATTGCTTAAATACTATTGATTGGTTCTTTGCTATCGGCTATCAGCTATCGGCTTTCAGCTATCAGGAGGAAACATAATTCACAGTGACTTGCTGAAAACTGATAGCCGATAGCTGATACCCATTACATACGTCAGGCCGCATTTAACTCAATTATCGTCTTCGGGGGCGATCGCTGTCAATGGCGGTTTATTTCTTCCATAACCATCATAACCAAAATTCTGGTTAATGGTACCCTGAACGTTGGCACTGATGGCCTGCTGTGGTATGGGCCAAAGTATATGGTAGGGACTTATCTTATATTCAACGCCACTAATGTTTATGACACCTTTATTGTAAAAGTCATTGTATAGCATTATCCTGTCATAAAAAAAGTTTTCCGTGCCGAACTTAGCCAGCGTATACGTTTTGCCGTTATACGATTTTCCTGTTTTAGCAAAGAGATATGAAATACGGGTTAGCACTGACTTTCGGGGTTCTTCATAAAATAACTCACGCGCACGTTCATCAAGAACGGTTCCAATATCAATTTTGCTGATATCCGTATAGGGAGCACAGCCGGCCCGGGTGCGAACGGCATTAACATCGGCCATCGTATTTGCCAGGTCTCCCTTCCACCAATATGCTTCTGCGCGTAACAGGTATGTTTCAGCAAGGCGGTAAATATACATATCATTAGCTCCGCCGGTAGGCACACTTTGCAAAGGACTATTCTGGTAAGCTTTGTAATGCGGCCATTCAAACCAGTTCATAATAGTATCACCACCTAATACTTTTCCATTAGCATCTCTGAATTGCAAATTTTTACCATACGATACACTTTTACCTTTCAGGCTTTTGGAATTATTGTACACCAGGTCTTCCATTCGCATCCAGTTACCTCTCTTATGACGCAAGTCATTAGGATCATCCCAAATCGTTTTTTGACTATACCAGGTAGGTCGGGTATTACCAACACCGCGGCCAAACGTTTCCAATAGCTGGAACTCTTCGTTTCTTGTGGTAGACATACTTGGAGATTTGCCATCCGGGGTATAGATCTGGTAGGAACTGGTAGAGCCCCAGAAGGGAACAGCGCTGCGCATTATATCGGTATTTAACTTGGATGCATTTAACTCATCGCGCGAAATAGATAAGTATAATACTTCCTTGTTTTCAGCGAGCGATTTATTAGGTGGCCAGTGTAATCTTGCTATTACATCACTCCTGATAATACCGAGGTTTCGTAGATAATTCCCTTCTTCTGCCGGAACTACTCCGAACGGCACTGTCATTAAACGATACACCCCGCCATTGATTACTGCATTCGCAGAAGCAATAGCGTCATCAAACTTACCCAGGGCAAGATTGATCTCGGTTAACAAGTGAGAACAAGCACCCTTGGTGGCACGCCCCCTGTCTACATTGTCAGAACACCACAACACCGCATATTCCATATCTTTCTTAATCTTTGTAAGAATCACTTCACGGTTGGTGGAATAAAAATCCAGCCTTGGGCTTTTTATCTCCCTTCCAATAAAAGGGATATCACCGAACTGCAGCGTTAAGCGATAATAGCAATATGCGCGGTGAAAATAGGCTGATGCCAGTACCTGGTTTCGTTCTGTCTCGTCTTTAAATTTTGCTTCATCAATACGGGCTATGATCATATCGGCGGTTTTTATCACCCTGTAAAATTGTGTCCAGAACCAGCCTATCATATTAAATTTGGCGTCATTCAATTGTGATGTCGGAGTTATCTGCAGGTTTAGGTTTTGGGCGGGACCTAAGCGAAGTGTCTGACCCTGGATCGATACTTCAGAAAATAACATCTCTGTATGAAGAGGACTAACATCACCCGTATAAAATTCCGCTCTTTCTGTTTTTTCACAGAAAGATAATAAGCCTAAAATACCACGGGAGTCAAGCAAAGCGGTCTCCGGTGTGAAGAGAGATAACGGTTTTGGTTTTAGCCAGTCTTTATTACAACCAACCATTACCGTAAGCATGATTATGAAAGTGAATAAACTAAACTTTTGACTTTTTAACTTTTTCATAAATAATTTACTTTAAGAATTGTTACAGGGTTACGTTAACGCTAAATGTAAAATATCTCGGAGATGGTTCAGGAGTGTCGGAACCATTGCCGCTACGTACGGCTGCTTCAGGGTCCACCACTTCCCAATGTGGCGCCCACCAGGCCAGGTTACGAACACCACCGGTAAACCGCAGGTTGCTTATATTGGCTCTGCCAAGTATGGCATTTGGAACTGAATAGGTTAATGTAAGATTGTTGAATCGTATGAATGATTTGTCTCTGTAAACATTAAAGACTGCACCACCGGCCGATGAATTAATACGCGCCCATTCATTCAAAGGATTTTCCGGCGTCCAGTAAGGTGTTACGTAAGAATTGAAGCGATCCGGGTAAAGCCTGTCATTGTTTTTTGCATTGTTAAAAGTTCCTTTATGTCCCCATTGGGAGTATATCGTTAACGACAGATCGAAGTTTTTGTACAGGTTAAAGTCCTGGCGCAGATGCCACTGGAAACGAGGAACTTTGAATCCCTGAAATTCATGATCTACGTAATTAATGGTACCGCTATTATCAACATCTTTTATTTTAAAGTCACCGGGGAATTGACCTTGTTTGGCTGCTGCCGCTTCTTCTCCCACTTGCCAGACACCCTGAATAACCGGGTTCCAGATTTCATCAATGGCATGGCCAATGAACCATAAATTGGTTATATCATCCGCTTCTTTTCGCCCGATGACTTTACCATCCGGCGCCAAAATATCCACCATATCTCCATACAGGTGAACAATTTTATTGCGGTTTAATGAGAAGGTAAAGGTGGAGCGCCATTTAAAATTCCTTCTATCCATGATCCTCGCATTGAGGCTGAGTTCAATTCCTTTATTATCCACTTCTCCCAAATTAGAAACCACTGTAGGCACTCCCAACACATCTGGCAATGCCCGGTCAACCAGCAGATCCAGTGTTCTCTGCTTATAAACTTCTATGGAGCCATCTAATAAACCATTTTTTATGGAGAAATCAAATCCCACATTTGTTGACCTTGTTTTCTCCCATTTCAAATCAGCATTTTCCATGGTGTTAACATACAGGATATTATTCTCGTAGAGGCTGCCAGACAGTGTCTGGTAAGAATACCTGTCGAGGCCCATGGCTGAAAGCGCTGCGTACCGACCCACTTCACGGTTTCCATTTTCTCCCCATGATAAACGAAGCTTACCCATTGTGAGGAAATTGTTTTTGAAGAATTTTTCGTCCGTAAATATCCAGCCTATGGCTGCTGATGGAAAAATACCCCGAGGATGATTCGTTCCAAAAGCAGAATAGCCGTCACGCCGTACAGATAACGTTAACATATACCTGTCTTTTAAGGAATAAAACGCGCGGGCCATTAATGCATCCCCAGTTTCGTACTGGTCATCGGAGGTTGAAACGCCAGTGCTGCTTCTACCTGCAGCCACGTTATGAAAACCGAGGGCATCGGTTGGCGAAAATCCCTGTATGCTTAACTGGTTCCGCCAACTCTGGTATTTTTCAGAATTTGCGAGTAAGGTGATATCAACTTTATGAATTTTATTAATGGTTTTGTTCCATTTAAGCAGGTTGTCTATTTGCCAGCTATATGTTTCCTGGTTATTCCTGTTAACCTGTCCACCAAACAAGGCCCATGTTTCATGCGCTGCTGACTGGTGGTTCATGTATTTATAAAATTCAAAACGTGGCGAAAATGTTGACCTGAATGTAATGCCTAATGGTAATTTGATTTCTGTATACGCACTTCCTATGATAGTATTATAAGTGGCTAGCCGTTCCTGGAATGACCCGTCATACAACGGGTTTGTATTGAGCACATCTTCTGTCGGATTAAGCCGTAGCGTTTTTCCGTCATCTTTATACATGGATCCCCAGGGAGAATTATATTCAGCATCCATCCAATTAACAGGGATGCCACTTTCGTCTCGGTGTGTCAATTGTAAATTAAGCCCGGCAGTTAACCAATTAGTTATTTTGGAATCAAGGTTAATGCGGCTGCGAAAAGAAGAATAATCATCCCCCACTATTATACCTTCATTTTTAATATACCCCATCGACCAATAATAACTCACTTCATTTTTTTTACCTGAAATAGATACGTCATAATCCTGGCGCAACCCATTACGATAAACCTGATCAGCCCAATCCACCGATTTGCCAGCGGCATAATTTGCTTTTTCAATAGATAATAAACCAATACGGCTTAACCAGATGTCCTGTGGATCCCCAGCCGATCCGTCCAGCCATTGATCCATCGTTACGCCTGCGGGCAGTTTGGTAGGATTATCAAATTTATACAACTTGTTCTTCGTTGTAGAATTGTAACGATTCTCTGACTTCAATACATCCTGGCGCCAGGACAAAAAACCATTTGCATCGTAAATCGGGCCATTTTTGCCGTTGTAGCAATACCAGTGCTACCGGTTACATTAATAATCGGTTTTCCCAAACTTCCTTTTTTAGTGGTGATCATTATAACACCATTAGAAGCGCGGGATCCGAACACTGCGGCTGAGGAAGCATCTTTTAGAACATCGATGGTTTCAATGTCGTAGGGATTAATATCTTCCATACCACCCGGGTAAATAACTCCATCCAGCACTATCAACGGTGCGGAAGAAGTTTTCAATGTATTGTTACCGCGTATTTCAAGCGATCCTCCTCCCTTTGCAGTCATGGACGTGCCGGTTTCAAGACCAGACACATTGCCTTTAAGAATGTCCTGCACCGACTGCGGCCGTTCATTTTCTATAAGTTTCGCCTTCACGGATGAAACAGAACCTGTAAGATCCCTTTTCTTTAATGTACCATAACCGATTACAACTGCTTCTTCTCCTACGGCAATAGATTGTTTTAATTGTACCGAAATGGTTGAACGGTTGGCTACTGCTGTTTCCATCGTTTCAAAACCAACATATGAAAACACCAATGTACCATTGCCGGGAACATCTATAGAGTAACTACCCTTTGTGTCTGTTGAAGTACCAATATTTGACGCCTTCACTGTTACGCTAACTCCCTGCATCGGTTCTCCAGATTCATTGGTGACTTTGCCATTTACAATGTTGGCTAAAGAAACAGAACTGTCCTCTTTTTTAACAACATACTGCACAATATTTTCTTTGATAACTATAATACTGTCAAAGATCTTATACGTTAACGGCTGGCCTTTAAAACACATAGTTAACACCTGATCCAGCGGGGCTTTATCGACATGCAGGGATATTAAAGAGGCTTTTTCTATTACATCTTTTTCATAAAGAAAAGTGTAGCCGGTTTGAACCTCAATCTTTTTTAGTATTATTTCCAGGCTTACATTGTTTTCGTTAATCGAAACCTTTTGTGCAACTCCTTTTGCAGCGGCCTGTACACAGGCAAAGAACAGTAAACAGGTGGTGAGCCTGCATATAATTAGTTTTCGATTTAGTTTCACTCTCTGCAAGGCTTTGTAAATAAAATTCCATGGCATGGCTTTGATTTATTTTTGGTTAAACAATAATGATTCATTCTATACTAGTGTCATGTCAAACATAAACTGTCGGTTATTTTGGCTATCAGCTATCAGCTTTCAGCTATCAGGAGGAATCAAATCACAGAGTGACCTGCTCAGAGTTAATAGCTGATGGCCGATAGCCGATTGCCAGTAATGCCTTATATTGAGCCTGACATAACGCTACTTGGCTGTTTCCAGTATGATGATCGTTTTATTTTCTATTTTCACATTCAGACCGGCATATTGAAGCATCTCCATCAATTGGCCCAGGTTTACATTACGGCTGAACTTGCCTGTCAACCTTTGTGTTGTGATAGAAGCCTTAAAGTCCACGTCAACATCATACCATCTTGATACCTGGCGCATGATAGTGGGGATAGCATCATTGTTAAACACGAACTTGTTTTCTTTCCAGGCTATCACCTGCTGGATATTTTCATGGTCGTAAATTTTTAAATTGCCATCTTTTTCGAGATCTGCCTGCTCACCGGGTTTTAATAGTACCGATTGGGGTGCCCCATTCCCTGATACCTCATTTGTTACTTTAACAGAACCTTCCAGCAAGGTAGTTGCCACCGAATGTTCGTCACTGTATGCATTAATATTAAAGTGCGTTCCCAATACTTCCACTGTCATATCATTAACAGTTACTTGAAATGGCCTAGATGCATTTTTGGCCACCTCGAAATATCCTTCTCCTGTTAAAGTGACATTGCGAATTTTATCCTGAAACGAAGTAGGGTACTTTAATGAGGAGGCTGCGTTGAGCCATACTTTGGAGCCGTCCGATAAAACAATTTGATACTTGCCTCCACGTGGCGTGGATACTATGTTGTACCCGGCTGGTTTTGAATTTTGCTGATCAACATGATATAATAATTCCCCATGGCTGCCCTTTATAATTTTTGTATTGCCCTGCTTTGTGAGTATGCCATTTTTTACGCTGTCAAGGTTAATGGCAGAACCATCAGACAAGGTGAGCACTGCCTGGTTTCTGCCAGGCGGAAAGTTATTTTTCGATTTAAAAGCCCTTTCCTGAATCTTCACGACCGGAGAAGGCAATTTATTACTTATGGAAAAAAGAATGTACCAACCGGCAGCAAACAGTATAAGCACAGAAGCAGCCACCGCCCATTTTTTCAGGTATAATCTTTTACGGGAGCTGCGTTCCTGGCTTTCAGTTGATATGCGAGCATTGACTGTGCCCGGGCGACTATTACTTTCCTGTTGAGCCAAAACTTTTTTTAGTACGGGCTCCCATCGATCCTTATCTAATTCAGCGATTGATTTTTCGTTTTGCATCATATGGCGCATGATACTTTTGATCTGGTTGTCATGTTTTGCTTCACCAATTAATTCATAGAGTTCGTTTTCTTCCGATGGCGAAGCTGTTTGATTTGCATATTGAGTAAGTAAATATTTAAGCCTGTCTTGCATTTCATTCATAAAAAAGATTTCGCGTGTGAAATGTTTTGTTTAGCCAATGGTGGTGATTATTGCCTACATAGATAGCAAGACAGCGGTGAAGGATGGAAGGACTAGTAGGGGGTGAAATTATTTATCCCGAGCCTGCAAATTTTACCCTTGCTAGATATTGGGGAATGCCCTGACTAAACCTAAAAGGTTTGAACCCGAAGTGCCCGGCACTAAAAAAGCAAACCTTAAAGTTTTTGGGTGGCAGATTGCTATCAAAGCTTTTAATCCAGGCCCTTCTTAAGAATTGATTTCTATTAGAATGTTTATCAATAAAAGAATAGCAGTTTCGGATCTTTGTAGATTTTCGCGAAGGAATTTGAGCGTCTCTACAAGATGGTTCTTGACAGTATTTTTAGAAATATTCAATCTT
>JBDSBP010000261.1:0-24334 GCA_039921525.1 Chitinophagaceae bacterium
GCTCCATCAATTTCATCATAATTCTTTTTTACCGCTAAACCTTTTTTTGACAAAATATCGGTTATAGCGGCTGTCAAAGTGGTTTTACCGTGATCAACGTGACCAATGGTACCAACGTTAACGTGAGGTTTATCCCTCTTAAAGGTCTCTTTTGCCATTTTATTTGTTTTTAGTTGTTACTTTATATTTTTGTTTATCTGGTTGCCTGTAACCGGTTTATTGATAACCAATAACTGCAAAACATTCATTTAAGTCCCATTTTAATGACCTGCATTATTAACTCCCCGGCCGTCTTCATTAACAAACATGTATCCCGTCATGAGTTCCTTCAAAAAGAGCCGTTGATGAGAATTGAACTCACGACCTCTTCCTTACCAAGGAAGTGCTCTACCCCTGAGCTACAACGGCTTATTAGTTCAGGAGTTTACAGTTCCAGGATGGAAGTTTTACTTTGAACTGCAACTACCAACTGCAAACTTAAGAGCGGAAGACGAGTCTCGAACTCGCAACCTATAGCTTGGAAGGCTATCGCTCTACCAATTGAGCTACTTCCGCAGTTGTTTTCAAAATACATTAAACAAAGAACTAATTATTGCCTGCCTTTATATTGACAACATATTATCCCGTTTGTACAATCCATCTTCTTAAGGCAATATCGGGCGAGTGGGCAGGAGTGGATTCGAACCACTGAAGTCGAAAGACAGCGGATTTACAGTCCGCTCCATTTGGCCGCTCTGGAACCTGCCCTTGTTAACTCATCATTTCTAAGAACTATGTTTACCTGATTCAAACCGGAATTTACCCCTGCATCAGCAAACTGAGCCAGAGAAGGGAGTCGAACCCCCGACCTGCTGATTACAAATCAGCTGCTCTACCAACTGAGCTACTCTGGCGAATGGAATTATTATTTACACTTTTCAGAGCCTGGCCGGCAATCCATAGAATAAACCGCCAAATACTATCACCCGTAAATATATTCAACTGCTTTAAGAACTTTCCCTTGAACACTTTAATGAAGGGGTGTTTTTTGGGAAGGCAAAGGTAGGTGAAAACTTTAAATTCAAAAATTTTGTATTAAACTTTTTATCAGGCCTTAAATTGAACATAAATTAGACTGATTGACGCCTGCCGAAAGCCTTAGAAATAGGGGTACACAGCCATCCGTTGACATAATTTTTGCTCAATAATTATAGACAGCCAGGGCTTTTAAGGATCATTATCTTATACTATCATCTGTTTATCCTATTAATGCTGCTCCAAATCCTGGTCAAAAAAAAAGACCTCCGTGGGAGGTCTTGAAATAAGTTTGTTGATTAAGCGGCTTGCCTGTCTTTCCTTCGTTTTATTTGAGTAACCAGTGACTCTAAAGCAGTATCAAATGATTCCTCAAATGACTTGCTGCTGGCTTTAACGAAGAAATCATGCCGGGGTACATGAACTCGAATTTCTGCGATTTTGTCTTTAATATTGTGAACAATGTTGTCCAGTTTTAGAAAAACATCCACCTTTATGATCCTGTCGTGAAAGGTGTCTAACTTCTCCAACTTTTTGCTTACATAATCTACTAGTTTGTTGTCTGCATCAAAGTGCACCGTCTGAATGTTAACGTTCATATCAATCGCATTTTAAGTGAACAATAAATAAAAGAACTTATCAATAGTTGAGTATATTTTCAACATATTTTCAAGGGTTAATTTCATAATGAAGTTAATTCTTCATCACTGTTTATCCAAAAATATTTAATGCAACATCCCAACTAAAAACACTTAGAGATTTACTCTTAGAAGCTATGATTTGGGATGTGCTTTTTTATGAATATCTTTTAATTTTTCAATGGTATTATGTGTGTAGATCTGTGTGGAAGTAAGGCTTGAGTGGCCCAGTAATTCTTTAACCGAATTCAGATCTGCGCCATTGTTCATTAGATGCGTGGCGAAGGTGTGGCGCAATATATGGGGGCTTTTTTTATCAATGGTTGTAACTTCTTTTAGGTATTTATTAACGACCCGGTAAACATACCTGGGATAAAGCTTTCTTCCTTTTTTATTAACCATGAGAAAAACTGCGTCAGCGTTAGTGAGTTCCTTTAGCTTATCACTCTGGTACGTTTGTATCATGTTTATCAATCCGGCACTTACCGGAATGATTCGCTCCTTGTTTCCCTTGCCCAGTACCTTCACAGTTTTACCGAGGCTGTTTATGTGTTTTTCTTTCAAATTGACTAACTCACTCAACCGCATCCCTGTATTGTAGAATATGCCCACTAATAATTTGTCTGTTCGTCCATTCCAGTCATCGGGAAATTCAACATCATTTAATAAGGTTGTCATTTCGTTCTGTTCTACGTACGAAGGTAGCCGTTTAGAAATCCTGGGCGCAACAACATTAACTACAGGAGTTGTTTCTAATACTCCCATCCGCATTTGATATTTAAAAAAAGACTTTAGCGTAGAGAGCTTGCGTCCAATACTTTTAGCGCTGAGCTTTGCTTCTTTTAATGATGCCAGCCAACTCCGCACGAAAGAAGAAGAAATAGCAGTTATTTCAATTTCACCAAATTGAAATTGCAGGTACTCAAAAAACTGGATGAGGTCATCCTGGTAAGCACGGATAGTATGAAGGGAGTACCGCTTCTCAAATTTAAGCGAGTTCAGGAAGGGTTCAATACTTTGTGCAACTTGATTGGGCATAAAACAAGGATAGCTGCAAAGCTAAAGAACTTTGCAGCTATCCTTATCTATCGATAAAAATTAATCTTCAAATTTTCCTGCCGCAACCTGCTGTTTGTAAACAGCTTTCAATACTTCTCCTCTACGTCTGACGGATGGCTTTATAAAAGCCTGGCGCTCTCTTAGTTGTACAAGCACTTTAGCCTTTTCAAACTTCTTTTTATACTTTTTGAGAGCCTTATCTATATTTTCGCAATCTTTGGAATCGATGATCAACATAATGTATACTCCTTTGATAATTTAAGGATAGCAAAGATAGGAGAATTATTTAAATTATTTGCCTGACCGTAAAAAATATAGAATGTAAAAAGGAAATGCGAAATTGCCGGTGAAATTTAAAATACATGTTTACGGGCATTATAGAAGCGCTGGGAACTATTACTAACGTTGATCAGCAGGGAACTAACAACACTTTTTGGATCAAATCTGCCATTTCAAGCCAGTTGAGGGTAGATCAAAGTCTTTCTCATGACGGAGTTTGCCTTACAGTGGAGGAAATTACCGGTGATTCCCACCGGGTAACGGCTGTTCAGGAAACACTGCATAAAACAAACCTTGGGCAGTGGAAACCCGAGGACATTATTAACCTGGAAAGATGCCTGGCCTTAAACGGACGACTGGATGGTCATTTGGTTCAGGGGCATGTTGATTGTACAGCGATTTTAATTGAAAAAACTAATCTGATTGGCAGCTGGACATTCTCTTTTTCTTTTCCGGAAAACTTCCAGGAGTTAGTTATCGAAAAAGGATCCATATCGGTAAACGGAATAAGTCTCACTGTATTCAATGTTACCAATAATAATTTCAGTATTGCGGTAATTCCTTACACATACGAGCTTACAAACCTTCAAAAGTTAGCAACCGGTGAAATGGTTAATATAGAATTCGATATGATAGGAAAATATATAAACCGACATTTAAAATACAGGAATTCTTTATAATTCTACTAACAGAAGATTATATCGGCTGCTTTTGGGGAATTGAAGCTGTAATATTTAAGTAAACTATTATCAGGGTTCCATATCTAAACCTTTTGGAATGATATCCAACAGCACAAATCTATACCGATTCCAATAATATAGTTTACTCGCTACTGGCAGTGTGAAATAGGTTATCCCCGGTTTTTTTATATTATCAGCCGAAGCGTCTCCGTATGTTTTTATTTCTAAGGATGGGGGTATAAAAAGTTTTGATTGTTTGTGTATAGGTTTCAAAATTCCCGAAAGCGTTATGCTTACTTCTTTGGAAAGGCGATTTAGCACTACTACTTTTGTAGTATCAATTCTATTTATTAACAATGCCTCTTTGAAGCCAGTCCGGAAAATATAAGCTCCATTTATTTCATTTGGAAGATTAGCGATGAATATTTTATTAGTAACTGCATCGGATTTCAAAATCTGCATTATTGAATGAGTAGCAACCCCGGCCCTGAACCAATTCAAATTATTCAATTGAAGAAAAACAATATTATATAGTAGAATACAAAAAAAAACTATTTGCCTTATGGATTTTTTTTTAATACATCTGACCAGCAAAAAAGATATATAGCAGCATAGAAAAAATGAAGGAAAATAAAGTAACCTGTCTCCTTCTGAGGTCCTAGTGCTTACGGCAAAAAGAAATGGAACAACAAGCGCGCAACCAAACATACTTAGCAGCCTTAAGGTAAAATATTTATTGTATATTCTCTTCCGCAATTTTATGAATATTATTAAAACAACTGAGATAGTTATTAATCCAACTACGACAGATATAATCAGGAATAAATTAGAATTTTTGATAGGTGGAATAATTAGTCGTCCCATTACCTTCAGAACATTGGCCGGATAATTAGTCCAGGTGGTTTTTAATAAACCTTCTCCGTAGGCTCCGAATATCGCACCTGATAAATAATAGCGAAGCAGTAAATAAACTATACAGGTAATCAATAAACAAAGTGTCCATATAAAATATTCTCGTGATGATGTTTTTTGTTGGATCAATAAAATAAAAATCAGTAGGGGTAACATAATTATTGATTCGTATGCCATCAAGCCAATTAAATAACAAAGACTGGCTGCAAATACTTTCGACTTTATGTTCCAGCCAGATACAACTATTATCAAGGCTCCTATGCCGAATGTACTTGCCAGTGATGCGCCCCGCCCCAAGGTCCAAACAATGGCTTCGTTATGAAAAGGATACGTAAGGAAAAGAACACTTGCCATCACCGCATAAGACCGTTGTAGATGATGCTCTGTCACCCATTGCCATTTTGAACAAAATATGAAAAGTAAATAACTGTTAATGGAATGAACAAGGATATTTAGGAGATTATAACCAGTGGGATTAAATCCACCAAGCAGGTAATTCAAGTATAAGCTACAGTCAGATAAGGGCCTGAAAAATCCTTGAATCCACAGCGTCTTATCAAAGCAAACTCTTTTTAATACAATAAAATCATCCGATACAAAATATTTATTTATAATGGGGATGAATAAGATAATGCCTGCAACCCCATATAATATAAGATGGGAAAACCTGTTGCGTAGCAATTTAGCTGATGTAAAATCCATATTTATTGAAGATTGCACCGGTTTGTTTACGGCAAAACTGAATTTTCATTCAGAAAGAATTTCAGTTATGACTTTGTTATCGCATCAGGTACATTTTTCCATATCCGCGGTTAAAATATTTATCCGTATTATCGTCGGTGGCTTTGTACTTATCCATTTGCCTTCCATTAAGCGTTGTAACAACCCGGTAAATATACACACCATTCGCAAGGCGTTGACCGAACTGGTCGGTGCCATTCCACTTAAATTCTGTAATATTTCTCCCAATATGCAAAGCACCCAATTCGTCTTTGGTAATTTCTCTAACGATTTTACCCGTTACAGTTAATACCTGGATCTTCATATTCTGAGGTATTTCAGATCCTGTTATAGTAAACACGAAGGCGGTGGAAGTAGTGAAAGGATTCGGATAATTTAACAGGTTACTAATCATAGGTTTGTTGATTATCCTGAATGTTACATGATATTCTATTTGCCCGGCCTTGTTACCACTTTTATCCTTACCGGACACTATCAGTTCATAGTCGTCTCCTTCGGAGTTGTACTGCTGACTGAAATAAGGCATAAATTCGATAGAAGCCGTATTATCGTTTCCGCTTTGAGCAGGTATAAATTTAAGCGTATCATTATCTATAGCGAAGGTGCGGAGGGTTCTGTTGGGATCAGGAAAGCGAACCTGCACAGTAAGCAAAGAAGTGTCATTCAATAACATATACCTGGCTTCATCCTTCAGCTTGATCTGGATGCGGGGCTTTGCAGAAATAATATCTCTGTTTAAAATATGCACACCATCAAAAGTAACATCCAGCAAGGGATTTGTCTTATCTGGTTTCACATAAAAATTTCGGTATAAAAAGTTGTTATAATGATATTGCTCCAGCTGATCATTATCCGGATTGAAATCGACAAATAAAGTATTCGTTCCCGGATAATCCTTTGTATCAATAGTATAGTTAAAAGATAAGGTATCCCCACTGACCAGGGGTTTTTTCCTGGGAAGGTTTAATGGATGAGACACGTTATCGTTTCCTATTATAATCATTTTAATTTTCACACTGTCAAATGCTGCCTGGCCAATGTTTTTAAAGGCAATGGAGAAAGATAACTTTTCCCCAACCTCCAAACTATCTTTAGCCATAAATAACAGGTTAGGAGCTAGAGATCCTTCAGGTATTGGATCATAATTCAATCTCCAGTATTTCAACTGAAATGGCGTTAAGTCAATAGAGTCTACATTTCGCATTTTAAGTTGCAGGTATGGGTATTTGACAGCATTAATGGATGAGATATCTAAATCCTGCTTGTTAACGTCTACTGAATATAAGATTGACTGATTACCCAGAATATCGCTCCCAATAATATCAACAGCCGGAAGATCCATTGATGGTATTTCTTGTGAGGTGCCTCTCCAGTGAAACTCCTTCCATTTTTTTGCAGGACCAAAAACAGGTGACGTAATAAATCCTAAAGTATCTGGAGTAAAGCAATCAACCGGAAGTATGATTCTGTCATAAATTCCTTCGCTTATTTTATATTGCGTACTGAATGAATGATCATCTTTTTTGTATATCATCAGCCATGATTTTTCATGGTTAATTGAATCTATACCTGATAAGCCCGCAAGCAGTAATTTATGATATAAAGAATTATTTGAACCATATTGCAGTGTATCGGCACGCCAGGTGCTGGAAAAAGATTTATTGTTATCATAATCTATACTTCTAACCACAACATAAGATCCTGCAGGTATTGAGTCCATGAAATCCATCATGTTCTTTCGACTCTCGGACGTCATATAAGAGAATTCAAAATTATTTTGACGTCCGAAAGCACAATTGGCACTTCCACTATTAAAACGGAACAGGTTATTACCATTCTCATCAACATTCAACCAGGGCTTAAAGGTAACCCGGTCAAACACATTGAATATGAGAGAATGTCCTACACATGCACTTCTTATATTCGTTTGCCCATTCACCGTAATAGTAAATTCATTATCTTCTCTCCCACCGGTGGGGTACATGGTATTCCTGATAAACAAGTTGTTAATTCGATCGCCATATTTCCAATTACGATCAGCTTCCAAAGAAATTCTCTCTACATCCGATTTTAAATGCTGATAATAATGCGATTGATTAAAACCGACTGAATTGCCCTTCAGGTATATAAAAGATGAAGCATTCCAACGATAATCTGTGCCGGCAGGCGGAACCAGGGCAACTCTCCAGTAATATACCGTACTGTCTCTAAATGCAACTGCCGGATCAAATTCCAGTATACCGCCTACGGAGCTCAAATTCTTTATAACTTTCGCGGGTGAATTAAATAATTCAGTGGTATCTATTTCCATTAAATATTGCTTCAGGCTGCTGAATGGATTAGCTGTAGAAGCATATAATTTCTGATTGCTATTATTTACTATAGCGAAATCATAGGGGTAAGCCGTTTTGGCTTCATCCTCAAAAATGAAAAAGTCTTTTGTGACCGTGTTATTGGTTTCGGATACTTCGGCGATTTGATTATCAGCATCTACAGTAACAATAATTTTATTCTGCCCTTTATCCCGGGTAGCCACCACCGGGATAACAAGGTTGATGGAATCGCTGTAATAAATTCCCTTTATTTTTTTCCGATACAATATTTCCATGTTCCCGTTTGGATACTGACGTTTTATTTCGACAACAATAGAATCTTTTACAGATCTGCCAAGGTTAAATAACTTAACAGCGAGGTCAAACTTATTCTCGGCAATTGATATAAAAGCGGGAGAAATTTTCACCTGGGGCTCTTCTATAATATAATCAGGTTGAGCTTCAAAATTCATTTTAAGTGCGGGGTCACCGTGTAGGGTTACTTCTTCAGCCTGTATTCGGGCAAAGAAATCAGAGGGGTCTGAAACCGACACCACCTTTTGCAATGCATCCCTGTTTAATTCTCCCAACGAGGCGCCGTATTTTTTACTGCCCATACCATGGTAAAAGGCATCGAGATATACATTCAAATAATTTACGATACCCAGATGTGTACTGGCAATAAAGGCAATTCCGCCTCTTTGCTTGGCCAGCACAAATTTTTCTGATAACGTTTCATTGAATGTAAATCGTTGCGGATCGAATTTGAAAAAATTACCGGCGTTACATCCATTTACAGAAAATACAGGGTATTTACCCTGGTTGGTATAATTCTGCGGATCATCAAGGTTAAATTCGAGGGTTGTGGAAGATGAGTGCCCAAAATATGTGACCAGGCTTAAGCCTTCTTTAAACAGATCGGCGATCCTGTTGTTCGATAACTGTTCCACAGGATTTGTGGAGCTCTTGCAAAAAACCGTTACATCACTACCAATGAGAGTATCTTCGGCAATCAGTTTGTAACTCTCCATATAGTTACATAATACAGTACCCAGGTACGAATCGCTAGCCCCGGTAACATGAATAATATTCTTCATCCACAAACGGTCCTGGATAGTATTGGTAGCAGTTTGCTGTACATTTTCATATTCCTTTACTTTTTCCAGGTAGTCTTCCAGTTCTTTTACATTAACTACTGATAACCTTCCGATAAGCGTAAGCGGTGAGCTAGAAGTTACATCCGGCGAACTTAACATGTTGTCAGAAGCCGGGTTGCCAAAGGCCGGGATCAGGTTTAATCTTTCAGCTAAAGGGTCAGCCTGGTTCAACCGGTATTCATTATACGATACTCCTTTTCCTATTAGAAAGGTATATTTAGGAACCGGCGAAAAATTGGCCCTTGCAAATCGGAGGAAATTTTTTATAGACAGGGGATGTTTTTTGATACCATACGCAAACTGGTCCACCAGCTCCTCGATATCATAAATATGTGCCCTGAAACTTCCCCCGGCAACAGACATACGATAATTTTTATATTGTTCTACAGGATTTATCCCATTGGTTCCATTGAACAATAAGGTATTTGAAATGATGAGATAGTCGCCCTGGTTGGCAGCATCTTTAAAATTAAGAAAGCTTTTAGGTGTTAGTGTGCTAACATTTTTTATAGCAGAGACATCTTCACTCACCAATACCAGTTTACGGTTGGCGCCACTATTTCCGGGCAATACGAACCTGGTGATGTTCCCTGAAACCTCCCCTTTAAATCTTTGCCGGTAAGCCAGATCGTACAGTACCGGGGGCTGGCTGCCAAAGTTGAAATTTGTTATTTCCAGGTAATATCCTTCATTTTTCGCAGCTAACTCAAATGCAAATTGTTTATTTCCGCCAAAGTTAAAAAGACGGGGGTAAGAAATTTCATAGAATGAAATCACCATTCTATCAGTACCTGTCGAGGATGTATTGGCAAACTGAACACTTGCTGTATTGGAACTCATCAAACTTATGGGAAAAGGCGCCTGTACTACTGCATCATTAAAATAATCCACCTGATATTCCTTAACCAGTGATCCGTTTAACGCCAGTTTTATGGTTCTTGTATTTTGAGCATTACCAGATGCACCATATTTTATAGCAGGTGCATCAGCAGCACCTGGATAAACAAACAGGTTATTCAAAACATCTGTACGCGGAGTAGAAGGATTAATATCCCGGGTTGACCAGAATTCTCCTTTATCATACGAAGAGGAGTATACATATTCACCCACTACTTCGGCGTAGCCCGGGTTAATAATTTCCCTAAAATATCTTCCCGTGGTATACATAAAATAAGGTGTAACGGGCAAAGTATTGTTGGCTACATTATTGGCGACATCTGCTATTCTCAGGTTAAGACCGGCAGCGGTAGTTAAAAAATATGTTGCTGTATCACTCTGTAAGCTGACCTTGTCTGAATGTTGATAGGCAGGATTTCGATACAATGCTTTATCGGCCTTGCCATCATTCGGCTCACCCCAAAACTGAATATATCCATTAGCAGGCAAGGCTCCTGTTGGTATCGAAGTGTATAAAACAATTTCCACCCCATTTCGAAACAGCTTAAATTGTTCGGCAGGAACAGTTCCTAAGCCAGCGCTATTTATCGTTGCCTGGCTGATTCGATATAAGCCGGAATCTGCAATTTTGAATTTATAATAAACTTTGCTGAAATCGATCCATTCATTATTATACTGTTGCGCAAAGGCACCCGCTCCCATCAATAGCCATAACAGAATAATTAATTTTCTCATATGGTTGTTTGCGAAGGTTTTTTAAGTAAAAGCATTATTTATTTTGTTTTTTCTTGAGGTCCAGCTTTAATGAAAAAATATGTGTATAAAGGGGATTGGACTGATTGGCAAGATTGGTAAATGCATAATCAATCTGAACGGAAGACACTTTAAAGCCTGCGCCTATTGCCGGCTGATAGATCCAAACTTTTTTCTTGTTAGTAATATCAGCGTCATCCAGCGCTTTCTGAAAATTATTGATGCCTGCACGAATAAAGAAAACTTCGTTATAAGATGCTTCCAGTCCTAATTTTGGATCGATGCTTACCGGGTCAAAACTAACTACGGTACTCCTTCTTCCATCAAAATTTATTGCCAGGTCTACTTCTGTTAACAGGTTAATTTTATTATTGATTTTGAAATTATAAGATCCTCCTGCAATTAGCTGGGGCGCCGTTAATTCGGTTGACTTTACCGGTATTTCATTTTGTGTTATATAGAACACCTCTCTCATTTTCTCATTGATGTTAAATGACCAGGCATTAAAAGTAGTGGTAACATCTCTTGCCACGATGCCAATCTTCAGTCTCTCATCAGTGTATTGAATGCCGGCATCAAAACCAAATCCCCAGGAACTGGCAAACTCGCCTGCCTTACGGTGTATCACTTTGGCATTGAAGCCAATGTTGAGCTTGTTTGTTTTTCTAAAACTAACTTCCTGCGCCAATGAAAGCAGGAAGGCATAATCTGCAGAAGAAAACGTAGTAATGTTGCTGAAATTGATGGTGCCGTCTGGCTCTACGAGAAAAACGGTATTGGGTATGTCGTCTACTGCAAACCGTAACATGGAAATACCTATGGTTCTCTTTCCGCCATTTATGGGTAATACCAGGCTGCCGAAATCATATTTACCAATACCTGCAAAATATTCGGCATGCATCAGGTTTAATTGGGGATATTCTTTTACGGCTACTAATCCTGCAGGATTCCAGTAGCCAGCACTGCCATCCTTAACAGAAGCTACCTGCGCGCCGCCCATTGCAAGGCCCCGGGCACCGGCACCAATGTTTAAAAATTCATTGGAATACTTTCTGAATTGAGCATATATATCAAACCTGGCGAAGCAAATACAAAGAATTATAAGTAAAACAGGATATAGTTTTCTCATCAGATTTTATTTGTCAGTAATGGTCAGTAAGCTGTTTTGTAACCAGGTGCGGCGGAAAAACGATAGTTGTTGCCTTTTATGCAGATCCTTGTTTCACATCCGTTTTTTATCAGTCATTAAACAAGATCAAATTTCATCTTTATTGGCTACATCACAAAAACAACCTTTTCAATGTGTTTCTCAAAACCTGCCCAGGGCGTTTGTAACGAGTTGCCGGTTTCATTATTGCGTTTAATCAGAATCATATATTAATTTACTTTTGCGGAAATTGATATTATACTTATGAGTATTATAGAAGAATTACGGTGGAGAGGAATGATCCAGGATATAATGCCCGGAACGGAGGAACAACTTAAAAAAGAATCTACTACTGCTTATATTGGCTTTGACCCTACAGCAGACAGCCTTCACATTGGCAGCCTGGTACCGATATTAATGCTTGTTCACCTGCAAAAAGCCGGTCACAAGCCTATTGCTTTAGTGGGTGGGGCTACCGGTATGGTGGGTGATCCAACCGGCAAAAGCGAAGAAAGGAACCTTTTGAGTGAAGAAACACTGGCATTTAACCTGGCTGGTGTTCAGAAACAATTGGAAAAATTTTTGGATTTTGACCCTTCAAAATCCAATAAGGCGGAAATAGTGAATAATTATGACTGGTTCAAAAATTTCAGCTTTCTTGATTTTATCCGGGATGTGGGTAAACATATTACAGTTAACTATATGATGGCGAAGGATAGTGTGAAGAAAAGGCTTGATAGTGAAAATGGGATGAGTTTTACAGAATTTACTTACCAGCTGGTGCAGGGCTATGATTTTTATTGGTTATACACAAACAAAAATGCCAAACTACAGATGGGTGGCAGCGACCAGTGGGGCAATATTGTTACCGGCACGGAATTAATCCGCCGCAAGACAGGAGGAGAAGCGTTTGCTTTTACCTGTTCACTTGTTACAAAAGCCGATGGGGGTAAATTTGGCAAAACAGAAAAAGGCAATGTTTGGCTGGATGCGGGTAAAACCTCCCCTTACCAGTTTTACCAATTCTGGTTAAATGCCAGTGATGAAGACGCCAAAAAATGGATCCGGTTATTTACTTTTTTGCCGAAAGAGGAAACCGGGGAACTAATATTAACACATGAAAAAAATCCGGCCGGCCGGGAATTACAGAAAAGATTGGCACGGGAGATAAGTGTTTTTGTACATGGAGAAGAAGAACTGAAAAAGGCAATCGCAACAACAGAAAAAATATTTTCTTCATCTTCATCAACTAACACAACAACTACCACTAAAGCACCAATCACCTCAGAATCCTTCTCCCTGGAAGATCTTGAAGCATTTGAAGGACTACTTAAATTTGAGTACCCTATGGATAAAATTAAAAGCGGTATAGACGTGATAAGTTTCCTGGCGGAAACTGGCATTTTCACCAGTAAAGGCGAAGCCAGAAAGATGATACTGAATCGGGGCGTAAGTATTAATAGAAATAAGGTCACTGATATGTCAATGATTCTGGATGAAAGGATTTTATTGCATCAGCAATACGTATTCGTTCAAAAAGGGAAGAACAATTATTATTTAGTTAAAATGAGTTAGTTAGCATTGAATAATAACGTATATTTTATCAGTGGTTTGGGCGCGGATAAGAGGGCCTTTCAATTCCTTGACCTGAGTTTTTGTACCCCTGTTTTTGTAGAATGGATCAAACCTTTGCCAGGAGAGAGTATCGCCAATTACGCCTTGCGGATTAAAGAGCAAATCACCGATGATGCTCCCATAATTGTTGGATTGTCTTTTGGGGGAATGGTGGCTGCAGAAATAGCCACGCTATTCCCGGTAAAGAAACTGATTCTTATCTCCAGTGCGAAAACAGAAAAAGAAATTCCTTTTTATTTGAGATGGTTAAGATTTGTTCCGATGCATAAAGCAGTTTCTGTTTCTTTCCTGAGATCTGCCAACCATTTAGTCTACAGGTTAATGGGTATCGAAAAAAGAAATGATAAGATTATTTTCGAGGAGATGTTTTATAATACAGATAAAGAGTTTATAAAGTGGGCCATTAACCAAATTGTGAACTGGCGAAATAACCATGTTTTTGTAAACACCGTTCACATTCATGGCACGGCTGATATTTTGCTTCCTCACAGGTACATACATGCGAATTACAGTGTTAAAGGAGGCGAACACCTGATGCTGATGACGAAAGCGGATATTATTTCCAACCTGCTTAAACAGATTATTTGCGATTTGTAAATAATGATATACAGAGAAAAACATTTCGTTGTATAAATTGTAGCCATGAGTCAGCTTTCTAATACCTGCCTGTTCTTCCTGATAGCCGACTGCTGATGGCTGATAGCTGACGGCTTATTTTAATAATTGCGGTTTTTCATGATACAGTTTTAGAACAAACTCCCCGAAAAGTGTATTTGCCCAGGCAAACCATTTGCGGGTGAATTTTTTAGCATCATCTTTAAAAAAACTTTCATGCATGAAGCCCGTTCCACCATGTGAGTTTACCAACATGGTGAGACAGCTTTTTATTTCTGCGTCATTAATACTTGTTAACCCGCGCATAGTAATACTCATAGGCCAGATATAATCCATGCCGATATGCGGGCCACCAATGCCTTCGCCGGCTTTTCCTTTAAAGAAAAACGGATTGGAATCGCTTAACAGGAATTTCCTTGTTGATTGGTAAACAGGATTTGTAGCTTTAACCGCTGCCAGGTAAGGAAGTGACAGCAAAGAAGGAATGTTAGCATCATCCATAAGATTATAACTGCCAAACCCATTTACTTCATAAGCATACATTTCTCCGAAAGAGGGTGATGAAATTTTTCCATATTTATCCAATGCGATTTTTATTGTACCCGCCAGGGCAAAGGCATCATTACCTAAAGAATCATCATGCAGCACTTTTGCCAGTTCCTGCAAGTGGAGCAATGATTCATAGGCAAAAAAGTTGGAGGGGATAAGAAATGGGAACACAGTGGCATCATCACTTGGCCTGAACATGGAATGGATGAGGCCTACTTTTTTTGTGGGATAACCATACCCGCCTAATGGAACACCGTCTGTTGCCCAGGCCGTTTTGCGTTGAAACGTATAGGGTCCTTTTCCTTCCAGGCGTTGTTGTTCTTTAAATGTTTGTATCACCAGGTGCATGGCGGCTATCCAATCTTTGTCAAAAAACGTAGTATCTCCTGTTGTTTTCCAATAACCATGGGCCAGCCGTATTGGATAACATAAGCTGTCTATCTCCCACTTACGTTCATGAATACCCGCTTTCATGGAAGTAATATCCGATTCTTTCCATTCACTTACCTTGTTCTCATCTTTATAAAATGCATTGGCATAGGGATCTTTCAAGATGCATTTTGTTTGCCTGTTAATCACTCCTGCAATTAGTTGCTGCAGGTTTTTGTCTGATTTCATCAACGGCAGGTATGGCCATACCTGGGCAGAACTATCCCTTAGCCACATAGCATCTATATCACCTGTGATCACATAGGTATCCGGTTTGCCATTGATCATTTCAAAATCAACAGTAGTATCAAGCGTATTGGGGAAGCAGTTTTCAAATAGCCATCCCAGTTCTTTGTTAGCTACAGAAGATTTAAGGGTGCGTATAGTTTCTTCGATAGCGGCGCTTTTGAATTTACGTTGCGATTCAGGAGTTCTTACGGTGGGGAATTGTTGAGCACCACTGGCTTGGCTGTAATTAATTAAAGCCATACCAGCCGTGGCCAGGGAAGCCTGATGTATAAATAAACGACGTTTCATATGCTGTATTTGATGGACTTTTTAATTTGTTAAGAGTTCTGAAGAAGAGACACTGGCTTTCAAAGTGCTTGATGTTGGCATCGGAAGGTGAGGCGCTGACTTTTGAAGGTGAAGGCTGACTTCCGAAGTTTGACAGTCTTCGAAAGTCTATCATAAGAAAACTTTACCATATGTCAGACTTTCGAAGTTTTACAAACTTCGGAAGTCTGCGTTTCCTCTTCGGAAGTTCTTAAAATCCCGAGTAATAAGGCAAAGTTTCCGTCACGGATTCAATAAACTTTCTTTCCTTCAATAAAAAGCCATTCCCTTTTGCACATAAATGAACGATTAATTTCTCTACGCTGATTGGATTGCCCTCCGGGATATCGGCAATATTGCTATGTCGAATTTCATGGCCGTCAACAATCATCACCATTCCGCTTCCTATGGCTTCCAGTTGATTTCCACCTGTTACCAGCATGCCGGTATCCTCTCCCAAACCTATTCCCAAACAGGATGGATTACTGGCCACAGCCTGGGCCAGCCTGCCGAAACGCCCCCTTTTTTCAAAGTGACTATCAATGATCACATCATCCATAAAACCCAGGCCAGTTGTGATTTTTACTTCGCCTTTCAAATGAGCACGCGTGGCATTTCCTTCATAAATCATTGTATTGCTCATTGCCATAGCGCCTGCAGAAGTACCGGCCACAACAAAATCTTCATCCTGGTAACGGTCATGTATTACATGTAAAAATTCCGTGCCGCCAAATACGGCACTTAGCCTTAATTGATTGCCACCGCTGAACATTACACAATCAGCCTTTTTCAATCTTTCCAAATACTCTTTATTTAATGCATCTTCCCTGTTGCGGATATGCATAATACCGATATTGGTGCAGCCTATCTTGCCAAAAGCATTCAGGTAATTATTTCCCACTTCATGTGGGATCATGGAGGCTGTAGTTATTACTTCTATTCTATCGCCCGGTCCACCAGATTCTTTCACAATACGGCGAAGGATACCCAGCTCAAAAAAATTTAGGTTATTACGGTAAAGCTCACCCGTTTCTAAATCAATGCCTTTATCTTCAGCACCGCCGATTGCAATAAGTTTTCCTTTAGGTACTAACATGAAAATAAAATTACTAGGATTTTAAGGATAAACAGATTTTAGGAGGCAATGAATTTTAAGATATTACTATTTTTCTAACATAGTAAGGTTTTTTATGTAATGTCAAAGCTCATCGATCTTATCATTTTTCCATCTTAAAAATCCCGGTCTTAAAAAATAAATACCCACTCCTGCCATTGCAATAAGGCTTCCCCATAATGCATACCAGCCTGTTGAAACAAATACGAATAGCCAAATGATGATAGAGATAATAATGGGTAAAGGATAAAACCACATCTTAAAAGGAATCTGATCTAAGTTTTTACGTTTGCGTAACAGTATTACACCAATAGCCTGTGCAATAAACTGCACAAGTATACGCATGGCTAAGATGGCGCTGATAACATCCGATAACTTGAATAAAAGGCTGAAAAGAAAACCTAGTGTACCAATAAAGATCAGAGAGATGTAAGGGAAGTTTTTTTCAGGATGAAGTTTCGCAAATATGGCAAAGAAATTACCATCTGCAGCCGCAGCATAGGGCACCCTTGAGTAGCCAAGCATTACAGCAAATAATGAGGCAAAAGCAATCCAAAGTACGAGAGCCGTAGCCAGCAGAGCCGCTTTACCGCCATATATCTTTTCAATAAATGTGCTCACTATAAATACCGAGTGCTGTGCTTCCTGCCAGGGTATTACACTTACAATACTGATGTTCATACACAGGTATAGTATGGCGATGCCAAACACGGAAATAAAAATGCTCCTCGGAATATTTCTCTGTGGATTAATTATTTCACTGCCCAGGTGACAAACATTATAATACCCCAGGTAGCTATATATCGTTTTAACCGACCCCTGTCCCAGCGCTATCCAAAAAACACTGGTTAAAAAATCTTGATTATTGTCGGGCATGGGGGAATATTTTACTTGCTGATGTGTAAACCCACCTATTATGATCCATAAAAGGGTTATGATAACTCCTGCCCATAACAAAACAGATATTTTGCCGATGGTTTTTATGTTTCGATACAACAGCAATACAATTAAAATGACTACCGTTCCGGAAACAACTTTTTTCATTACAAAATCCATGGGCACCAGGTAAGTAAAATACTGAGAAAACCCGATGGCCCCCGAAGCCACTACCAGCGGGGCCTGGATGCAGGTTTGCCATACAAAAAGAAAAGACATCATTTTACCCCACTTAGATCCATAAGCCTCCTTCAAAAAATTATAACTTCCTCCAGCCAATGGATATGATGCTCCCAGTTCACTCCAAACCATCCCATCAATTAATGCAATAAATGCCCCTAATATCCATGCCCATAGAAAAAGATTACTTCCCATCATGCTTATCACTAAAGGCATTACCACAAAAGGGCCGATTCCCACCATATCGATCATGTTGATTGCAGAAGCCTGCAGTAAACTGATTTCCCGTTTTAGTGTTGAGGTGGAAGCCATGAAAAATATTGGTTATTAATTTCTATAAAAAATAAAATGACCCGCAATGTCAAAACACCGAATGTACAATATCGACGTTAAAAGTAAATATCCAACTTACCCTTTATAATTGTCCACTCGTTTTATCAGTCGCCGCTTATTACGTTAGGCATAGCTTGAAGCCTTCATGAACAAGAATTGAACAATATTAATTTTTACATATGACTAAAATGGACCAGGCTCTTAGAGAAAATTGGCTACACAAAAGAAAAAAACTAATTTACTTCGCGGCAATACCATTAATCATATAACCAGAAACCGTTCATGAAGATTGTTGAAATAAAGATTTTAAGGGGCCCTAATTACTGGAGTGTACGTAGACCAAAGCTGATCCAGATGAAGCTTGACCTGGAAGACCTGGAACAGAAACCAACCAACAGCATTCCCGGATTTAGAGAAAGACTGGAAAATATGTTCCCCGGAATGTATGAACATCGGTGTAGCGAGGATTCGGCCGGCGGTTTTTTCAGAAGAGTGGGTGAAGGTACCTGGATGGGACATGTTATAGAGCATATTGCCCTTGAATTACAAACAATGGCCGGGATGGATACTGGCTTTGGCAGAACACGCGGTACGGGAAAAGAAGGCGAATACTTTGTTGTGTTCAGTTACCTGGAGGAGGATGCCGGCGTTCATGCAGCAAGGGCTTCGGTAGCCATCGCACAAGCTTTAACGGATGGATCAGGTTATGATCTGCTACCAGATATACAATTATTGAGAGAAATACGGGAAAATACCCGGTTAGGACCATCAACCAGTTGCATAGTAGAGGAAGCTGTAAAAAGAGGCATCCCTTATATCCGGCTAAACAAACACAGCCTGGTGCAGCTGGGGTATGGCATACATCAAAAACGTATCAGGGCTACCATTGCAGGCACCACGTCTTCTATTGCGGTTGATATTGCCGGAGATAAGGCAGAAACAAAAAATTTACTTGGCGCAGCAGAAATACCCGTTCCATCAGGCTCCATCGTTCGAACTGTAGAAGATCTGAAAGAAGCCATAGACAGGATCGGCTATCCCGCCGTTTTGAAACCTGTAGATGGCAATCATGGCAAGGGCGCTACAACAAACATCAATACCTGGGAGCTGGCGGTACATGCATTGGAAGCGGCACAGGCATATAGCCGTAGTGTTATTTGCGAAAAATTTATTACCGGTTTTGATTTTCGGCTTTTAGTGATCAATTACAAATTCATTTGCGCTGCCTTACGCACACCTGCCAGTATTGTTGGAGACGGGGAACATTCCATTCAATGGCTGGTTGATGAGGTTAACAATGATCCTAAACGAGGATATGGCCATGAAAAAGTGCTGACCCAGATCAAAATCGATGAATTCACCTACAAAATGCTGGATGAAAAAGGGTACAACCTGGAAACTATTCCTGCAAAAGATGAACTGGTGATTTTGAAACCAACGGCAAACTTGAGTACAGGTGGAACATCTGAAGATGTTACCGATGAAGTTCACCCGATAAATGTTTTCCTAGCCGAAAGAATTGCCAGGATCATTGGACTGGATATATGTGGCATTGATATTATGGCACCTGATCTGAAAACTCCAATATTTGAAAATGGCGGAGCCGTGCTGGAAGTGAATGCCGCACCGGGTTTCAGAATGCATATTGAACCCGCCAAAGGCCTGCCACGCAATGTTGCTGAGCCCGTTATTGAGATGTTGTTTCCAAAAGGTAGTGCAGGAAGAATACCGATAATTGCCATAACCGGCACCAATGGCAAAACTACCACTACCAGGCTCACGGCGCATATTTGTAAAACGGCCGGCTATAAAGTTGGGTTTACAACCTCTGATGGAGTTTATATTCAAAACCAGCTTATGATGAAAGGTGATTGCACCGGCCCGGTCAGCGCTCAATTTGTATTAAAAGATCCAACAGTGGATTTTGCTGTGCTTGAATCCGCCCGAGGAGGTATACTAAAATCGGGGCTGGCCTTTCAAAATTGTGATATAGCTATTGTTACCAACGTTACGGCAGATCATCTTGGGCTTGGAGGCATTGATACCATTGAGCAAATGGCCAAGGTAAAAGCAATTTTACCCGAAACCGTATTTCCTCACGGCTTTACCATCCTGAACGCCGACGACGATCTTGTTTATGATATGCGAACGAACCTTGATAGCAATGTGGCTTTTTTCAGCATGGATGAAAATAACCCGCGGATACAAAAGCATTGTGCCAACGGAGGATATGCCGCCGTATATGAAAATGGATATATTACCATTCTTAAGGGAACCTGGAAAATCAGGATCGAGAAGGTAACGGATATTCCAATAACCTATAGAGGCAAGGCATTGCATAATGTCGCAAATACACTTCCGGCTGTTCTGGCAACTTACTTATACCGAAACATAAAAATTGAAGATATTAAACTGGCCCTGCAAACATTTGTGCCGTCATCTGCCCAAACACCCGGACGGCTAAATCTTTTTCAGTTTAAAAAATTTCAATTCCTCGTGGATTTTGCGCATAATCCTGCCGGGTTGACTTTCTTAAGTGATTTCATAGGGAAACTGGATGGTCACCCAAAAATTGGCATTATCAGTGGTACCGGCGATAGGAGAGATGATGATATACGTGAGCTGGGGCGCATTTCTGCCGGCTGTTTTGATGAAATCATTATCAGGCAAGACAAACACCTACGTGGCAGGACTGCCGAAAACATTGTTGGACTGCTGGTAGAAGGAATTAATGAGGCAAAAACAAAAGAAATTCCGATAAAAATTTTACTAAATGAAAGAGAGGCCATCATGTATGCTTACAATAACGCCAAAACGGGTTCGTTGATCACTATTATGTGCGATGTTGTTGCGGAGGCCCTTGAGCTTATTAAAAAATTAAAAGAAGATGAAGATTTGATGAAGTAGTATCATCGTTTGTTTGCGGTATTGAGTCTACAACAATTGCAATACCAGCGTGTAAAAATTCTTACTGCTGAAATCAGCCAAAATAAAGATAGAGCAGTTATTTTTGGAACTAGTTTTCTCAATCGTTACTTTTGCATCGTTTGTAAAAATTTTTAGTTAAGTTTGCCCGATAGTATAATGGTAGTACGACAGTTTTTGGTACTGTTTGTCTTGGTTCGAATCCAGGTCGGGCAACAAAGTGTTTATTTTTTTCCTCAACTAGTGCTTTCTTTTTATCCGCGAGTTTAATTTTGTTTCTTATGCGTAAACCAGCCATGGCATAACTCCCACGAGTGTAGTAGTTTAAAGTCATGCCTTGAAAGCCATGCTGTGATTTACTCTGCAAATCTCAATTAACCCTGAATTAACCTATTTGAAACAGTGAATAAATGTAAAAAATACATTTATTGATGAAAGTCAACATAATTCAATACAAACTATCTTCTTTGGTATAGTAATTGATGACTTTGAATAACCTTCCTGAAAAAAAACCGTACCATCTATTGCTATGAAACCCTGATATCAGTTAAGAACTAACGATTATTTTCCATTTGCCTTCTGCTTTTGCAGATTTTACCAACGAAAGTATAAAATTGAATTACCCAGTCAGATATTTTGAACACATGGAGTTTATGTGTATTCTACCTTAAAGCAGCTGTCATTTTTAAATGATTTTATGACCTGCTTTAAGAAATTAGAATGGATAAGAAGCCAACAGCCTACAAACAGTTTATCAGGATGTAGGAATTTAGTTAACAGATTACTTAATATAAAATCAATTATTGGTAACCAAATTTAAGTTTTTTATGAAATTATTATTACTTACCCTATTCTCTACATTATTGATTGGGATAACGTCCGTACAAAGTGAACAGGGTTTAAATTACAAGTATTATGAGGGAACCTGGAATTTGTTACCTGACTTTAATTCTCTCACCCCGGTAAAATCGGGCGTAGTCACAATCGCTAACCTCGACCAGCGCAGAAGGGAGAAACAATTTGCTTTTCTCTACCAGGGTTACATAACCATACCAACCGCAGGAAATTATACTTTTGAGACACTATCTGATGATGGAAGTAAATTATACATTGGCACGTATGATTACAACGCAATATCATTAGTTAACAATGACGGCTTACATAACGACCAGATTAGGGCCGGAACTATTACTCTTTCTGCAGGTGTGTACCCCATTACATTATCTTTTTTTCAAAATGACGGCAACCAAAGCTGGGAATTCTATTGGTCATCTAATACCGGCATCGCGCGTCAAAACATTCCTTCTAGTGTATTAAGCACTACAACTACTACTACTACTACCTCCACCCCTTTCGCTGTACCTACAGGCACGGCAGGTTTAAATTATAGCTATTATGAAGGAGCCTGGTCAAATCTGCCAGACTTTAATTCGCTCCCTCCTGTAAAAACAGGTTCTACCACCAATGTAGATCTAAGCCCCAGGAACAGGGACCAACATTACGCTTTTGTTTGGCAGGGTTATATAAATATCCCCATAACAGGCACTTATTCTTTTCAAACAATTTCGGATGATGGCAGCAAAGTTTACGTAGGTTCTACTACAACGCCAGTAGTTAACAATGATGGTTTGCATGGCTCTTTATCAAGTAACGCCAATGTTACGTTAACAGCGGGCTTGAACCCTATCGTTATATCTTATTTCAATAATGAAGGTGACCAGCAGATGGAATTATACTGGGCATCTACCTCTGCGGGCATTTCGCGTCAGAAAGTTCCGGATAATGTGTTAAGTACCAGCGGTAATGGCTCCACTCCCCCACCTTCGTCCGGGGCAATTAATTATAATTATTACGAGGGCACCTGGTCAAATTTACCTGATTTCAGTTCGCTTACACCAGTAAAATCCGGAACTACCAGTAATATAAGCTTAAGTCCGAGGAACAGGGACAAACAATATGCTTTTGTTTGGCAGGGAAGTATAAACATCCCTACAGCAGGTAATTATTCTTTTGAGACCAGCTCAGATGATGGCAGTAAAGTTTATATAGGTTCAACAGAAGTAGTTAATAATGATGGCCTACATGGATACAAATCAAGCTATGGAACTATCGCGTTGAGTGCGGGATTAAACCCGATAACAATAACATTCTTTCAGAATGATGGAGATCAGTATATGGAACTATACTGGGCATCAAATACGGGCATTTCTCGTCAAAGAGTTCCGGACAACGTTTTAAGTGCAACTACCTCAGTAGTTACCCCTGTGGAGCCTGCACCTCCTGTTCAAGCTCCACCGGTAGTTGTTAATCCGCCAAGCAATCCAGGTACAGGAGGCTCAGGTGGTCTTACAGGTGTTAATAATTATTATTTTTCAAGCACCAATGGGGATGATTCACGTACCGCGGAGCAAGCAAAAAATGCCTCCACACCGTGGAGAACAATCAGCAAATTAAATTCAGTTATGTCGGGGATGCAAGCCGGAGACGCTGCATTATTTAATAGGGGAGATGTTTTTGACGGATCGATTAATTTTTCCACGTCGGGAATTACTCTATCTGCTTATGGAAATGGTAACAAGCCTGTAGTCAATGGATTCTCAACATTATCAAACTGGACTTCGATAGGTAATGGCGTATGGCAGGCCAGTTGCCCTTCCGGAGATAGAGTAAATATGGTAGCCATGAATGGTGCTCCCCAGGCAATGGGACGGTATCCAAATATAACAGAACCTAAGAGGGGATATAATATCTTCGAGGCACATAATGGAACCTTTCAAATTACCGATTACCAGCTTTCCGGTTCTATAAACTGGACAGGCGCCGAAGTTGTTATCCGGAAAAACAATTGGGTATTAGACAGATGTCTGATAACTAACCATTCAGGTAATAATATAAACTATGTTACGCCAACCGCCCATGTACCTTTAGATAATTACGGCTACTTTATCCAGAACAGTCCTCAAACACTTGATCAGTTGGGTGAATGGTATTTTGATCCTGCGCAAAGAGTTCTAAAAATGTACTTCGGATCAAACAACCCAAATTCATACGAAGTAAAAGCCAGTACGGTTAACACACTCGTTTCAATATCAGGCAAATCAAACATTATTATTGATAACCTTTCTTTTGTTGGAGGTGATGATTATGGACTAAAATTGGAATATTCACAGAATATTCGTGTTCAAAATTGCAGCGTCGATTTGTCTGGCACACAGGCAGTATCATCCTTAAATGTTTCCAGCTTCAATTTTGAAAGTAATTCCATAACCAATACAAACAATGACGCGCTGGATTGTTACGGAACCTCGAATTCCACCATTAGAAACAATACCATCAAAAATACCGGTATGCTTGTAGGTATGGGACAAAGCGGTAACCAACAGTATAATGGAATTTTACTGGAAGGTCCGGGAAATACAATAGAGCTTAACTCTGTGGTAAATACAGGGTACAGTGGTATTACATTCGCAGGTG
>JBDSBP010000262.1:0-2806 GCA_039921525.1 Chitinophagaceae bacterium
CCCCCCGTTGTATTGCGCGCTGCGTGGCGGAATACAAATCTAAAGGAAAAAGGAGGGGAAGATAGTGCCTCTCTTTTAGTGAGTACACAGGTTGAACTTTTGTCTACCAGTGCAAATACTTTTAATCTCCAGGGTTGTAATTTTATCTGTGGATGGTTAGGTGAAACAACTCCATATTTTTATTTTTGACCACCTAGTATAGGGTTTCAATGCGTATAGAGGGACCGTCCTTTTTTGCAAATTCATCGTTTTCCAATAAGTGAATAGTCTCTTCGTCCCGGCTTATAATATGCAATGGCTCATGCCTATAGTAATACTCAATATGCTCCACCAAAAGAAAAATAACTAATACTGATTTTTACGAAGGCTAATTAAGGCCAAAATGAGTATAGGAAACGTTAATGTTAGTGCCCAATACAAACTTGCATCATGAATAAATGCATATTTTAAAATAACTACATTCAGGAATAAAACTATGAGAACCGTGGTTCCATGTACCGAAGTTTTATGAAGGTTTTGTGACATATCTATGTTATTTACAGTTTAATCAGATGTGTAACTGTGTATAATAAAAAAGGGAAAAAGGTTGTAATCAGAGATGAGATCGCGATAACGAAATGGCGAAGATTTCGAACAACACGTCATTATCATTTCAATAATGTTGAACAACTATTTATGCCGCCTCGAAGTAATGGTTAGGCGGTTCTGGAAGTTTTAAAAGCTTTGAAAGTGGAGATGTAGTACATTTCAGAAGTAAATGGCAAAAATTCTTTGAAGGAACACGTATAACAATCTCTTGTATCAAGAACAAGAAAATACTGGCTGATGGAAGAAAGTTTATGTATGCTGATAACAGGCATAGAACAAATCTAATCAATTTTAAACAAAAGAGTGATTAAAATCCGCAAAAAGATTGGCCAGTTAAAGTAATGCAAAAACATTGTCGTTTTAGTTTAGGCAGTCTAATACCTTTATGATTTTATGTTTGGTAAAAAGAATTGAAACTTCCTATAATAATATGTTACAAAATAATTTTAATATAAAGGGATTGACCAATGAACAGGTAGCAGAGGCAAGAAAAAAATATGGGTCTAATAGTTTCGATTATAAAAAAGAAAACGGGCTTTTTGAAGTTTTAAAAAGCCTGGCGAAAGAGCCGATGGTGGTTTTATTACTAGTGGCTTCATCCGTATACTTCATTAGCGGAGATACCGGAGACGGCATTTTTCTTGCTTCATCCATTGTATTAGTATCAGCTATTTCTTTATACCAGGATTCAAGAAGCCGTAATGCGTTAGAAAAATTAAAAAGCTATACACAGCCCAGTTGTAAAGTCATTCGTAATGGTGAAACTGCCGAAATAAAAAGTGAGGAACTGGTTGTTGGCGACAGTATGATAGTGGATGAAGGTCAATCTGTTGTTGCAGACGGTATTATTACTCATTCGAATGATTTTTCGGTAAATGAGTCTATCCTTACAGGAGAATCGTTCCCCGTTTTCAAAGACCAGGGGAAGGAGGATAACTTAATTTACAGCGGCACAACTATAGCTAGTGGGCTCGCTATTGCATCCATCACGGCTATTGGTAACGAAACCAAATTAGGAAAAATTGGCAGGAGTATTGAAACCATAAAAGAAGAAAAGACGCCCTTAGAACTACAGATAAATAATTTCGTAAAAAAGATGGTGGTTGCCGGAGCGATTGTTTTTATAATTGTTTGGGTTATAAACTATTTCCACTCTTACAATGTATTGGATAGTTTGCTGAAAGCGCTCACGCTTGCAATGAGTATTTTACCCGAAGAAATTCCCGTGGCTTTCACCACTTTTATGGCATTGGGTGCCTGGCGATTGATGAAGATGGGGATTGTGGTAAAACAAATGAAAACTGTTGAAACATTGGGCAGCGCAACGGTTATATGTACCGATAAAACCGGAACAATAACTGAAAACAAAATGACGCTGGCAAAACTTTATACGCTTTCACTAAATAAAATTAGCGAACCCGAAAATAGGTTGAGTGATATGGAGAAAGAGCTATTAACACTGGCTATGTGGGCCAGTGAGCCGATACCTTTTGATCCAATGGAAGTGGCCCTGCAAAATGCTTACACCAGCACAACCGGGGATGATGAAAGACCACGGTACAAAATGGTTCACGAATATCCCTTATCGGGCAAACCTCCTATGATGACCCACCTGTTTGAAAATAATTTAGGTAAACGAATTATAGCAGCTAAAGGAGCACCGGAAGCAATAATGAATGTTTCCACGTTAACTACCCTTGAGAAACAACAAATAGCAGATGCTCTTAAAACATTAACAACCGGGGGGTATCGTGTATTGGCCGTATGTGAATCAAATTTTACGGGTGATAATTATCCGGCTAAACAACAGGATTTGCACTTTATATTTAAAGGAATTGTTGCATTTTACGATCCACCAAAGAAAAACATTCAGTCAGTATTTGAAAATTTTTATGCGGCAGGAATTGCCGTAAAGATTGTTACAGGTGATAATGCCGCCACCACTACAGCCATTGCCAGGCAAATCGGATTTAGAGGATATGAAAAAAGCATAACCGGCGATGAACTGATGCAATTAAACGAAACTTCCTTGCAGGAAAAAGTAGTAGAGTCCAACGTTTTTACCCGAATGTTTCCCGATGCAAAATTAAAAATCATTAATGCTTTGAAAGCAAAAAATGAAATTGTGGCAATGACGGGGGATGGTGTTAATGATGGCCCTGCACTCAAAGCTGCTCATATTGGTATCGCAATGGGCAAAAAAGGAACAGAGATAGCC
>JBDSBP010000263.1:0-3347 GCA_039921525.1 Chitinophagaceae bacterium
GGGGATCCCCCGGCTGAAATAGAAGCAGTGCCACGAATTTGTACCGAAATACCGCCACCGGGTGAGTGGGAGTCGGTATGCACCTGAACTCCTGATACCTTACCCCTTAATGCCTGGTCGGGTGTAGTAATAGAAGCTTCAATATCTTTCTCCGATATTGATCCGATAGCTCCTGTAAGGTCTTTTTTTAGCTGGGTACCGTAACCAATAACTATCACGTTATCCATGGCATTCGATTTCCCTTTCAGGATAATTTTAAGTTCATTGCCTGGTGTGGTAGCCAATTCCTGGCTTTCATAGCCAATGTAAGAAATGGTAAGGATTGATCCTGCAGGAGCATTCAGTGTGAAAGTTCCGTCGGCTAAAGAGGTGGTGCCGGATCGATTTCCTTTTACGGTTATCGTTACACCTTCAAGTGGTTTTCCTGACTCATCGGTAACAATTCCCTTTGCAGGATCAGCGGCGATTGTTGCGTTATAAATGAAAAGCAGAAGCAATGTTATCACCAGCATGCTCAGTTTCCCGGGGTTGGGCAAACGTTTTACAATGAAGTTCATATGGCAGTGTTTTATTAAGATGTACAAAAAAATAGACGTATTATCGAGCTTCCCTGCCCTGAAAACATTTAAGTATCAGGTCAGATTTTATCGGAACATTATTTAATCTCACAATACAAATTGGGAGATTTGACGGGTCTTCATTTTTAAAAATTACTATTTGAAAGCATTCACTTCCTGGTACGAAGAGTCACCGGTATATACGGCAATAAAAGCGAAAGAAATTTGTATGTTAATGAAATATCAACTGTTGAATATTTAACCGTTTTTTTGTTATAATAATTGGAGGCTGTTCCAGGACAATGTTCATTTAGCACCTTGCCGAAACCAATAACATATAGTAAGTTCATAATAACCCGAATTATTAAGACCTGTAACAAGTGTAGTTATAAGTCTAATTATCTAAAGAAGGTTACCTGTTTGCATACCACAGGTGTCAGGCCAAGTTTCACTAAGTAATGTTTGCTCCTCTTGTATGTGTATAGATATCTTTATTTTGTAGAATCGCTACACGAAAATATCCAGATATACTACGTCAGATGTTACAGGAATTATTCCATGCTTTTGTAATGAATTAAAATATAAGCTATCACCGGGTTTTAGGAAATATTCAACTTCACCAATTTTCATTTTCATCTGCCCGCGTATTATAAAAATAAATTCCTCTCCTTCATGTGAAAGTTCATGAGGTTTAACTACATCTTTTTTAGCTACAAATAAAAATGGCTGCATTTTCTTTTCATGATATTCCGAGGCGTAAGGGTAAATGGAATACCCTTTATCCGTTGTAGCTACATTCTCTTCGGCCGTCTGCATCGTTGTCTTAATAGCATTCAAAAATCCATCATGCTCAAGTAAACTGGATATTTTAGTTCCTAAGGCCTGTGCTATTTTTACCAACGCAGCCACTGAAGGAACAGTTTTATTATTTTCGATTTTAGAAATCATGCTCCTTGATAACTCACTAGCGTCAGCTATCTCCTGTAAGGTTCTTTTTTGATTACTTCGTAGTATCTTAATACGATCTCCTATCTTTAGGTCATGTATTTCTCCAGTTTTCATTTCCCGATTTGGTTCAACTCCGTTATCAAAACTAATCACCTGTTTCACCTTATTCAACCTTGTTGAACAAAAGTATACTATTTATAATAAGATCCAAATTTTTTTAAAAAAAAAATAAAAATTAGTTAAAATAGGTATTTACTGGCCCAAGCCTGATGAGTGTAGTGTGATAAGAATTTTGTAACCTAAAGCCTGATTCGTTTAATGAAGAGGGACTCTAATAGGTTCCAACCTCCCTTCGCCCCTTTTTCCTGATAAGTAAATTTTTATATAACAGAAGCAATTTTTCAATCAACAGAATGTTGATTTGTATCTATCAAACAAATCAAATTATTTAGTTCCATTACCAGTTTATTGATACAATAAAACTTGCTTTTTTCCTGTTGCCGTCTGCGTATGTACATTTGGGTTATGCATATCATCCGACATACAGTATGTTGTGAATTGCAGGTAACTACCGCCCTATTTTTTACAGTAACAATATTCCCTATAATCATCGTAAAGTCTGCATGCACATTTTATGAATAATAAAGCTTTTTAAGCGATGGAGAGGCGCTCTCTAGACTATCATAGGTTGAACTGCTGGAATACAATTCCAATAGTAACTAATAAGATGTTATTTGCTTTTTCTATCCACTGATCTTTTTGGAACAACCATTTCTTTTCTTTTCAAATGGCTTTTCCGTGTCTTCAAAAATTCGACCTATCATCAAATCTCCGACCTCAACAGTTGCTCATAAAACCATAGTGACAGTTGATAGCTACGGAGGCTGACCCGTTCATTTACTCCATGAAAATTCTGGGGGTCGATAGCCGGGGTAAACCGAATGATATGTTTAGCCAATTGTTGGAAATGATGTGAATCTGTGCCTGCTATTAATAAGAAGGGTGCGATGATGGTATTGGGGAATGTTTTTCGTGCCGATATTTCTACTCTTTTAAAAGCATCACTGTTGACTGGCGTGGTGGCTGAAGCTTCAAACTTGTCAACCATGCTAACTTTTACCCGCAGGTCATTGATTATATTCTTCACTTTTTCTGCAACCAGCCCCGCTGAATCGCCTGAAAACAGGCGGATGTTTATAATTGCAGTTGCTGCTGAAGGCACAATATTATCTTTAATTCCCGCCCGAAGAATGGTCGGTACCAGCGTGGCTCGCATCAAAGCGTTGCCCGTGCTGGTTTTTTCATATTCTTTAATGATAACATTTTCAAATAACCAGGTATTGGCAAAGGCCATTCTCTTAATAAAAGGCAATTCAGGACCAATGTATCGTACAAAATCCTGCTGTGCCGGCGCCAGCCTGCCTTTAAATGCAGCACCGCGGAGTTTCGCCAACCCATTGCTCAAAATGTCAATGGCAGTTTCTTTCTCTGGCATAGAACTATGGCCGCCATCTTTTTGCACTTCCAGTTGCAACGATAGAAACCCTTTCTCTGCTGTGTCTATCAATGCCACCGGCTAATTCACTCTGGGGATTTTTTGGCTGGTTACGATACCTCCTTCATCCAAACCATGTCTGGGTGGATATTGCGCTGTCTAAATAACGCCGTTGCCGCACGGGTTCCTTGCTTTCCGGTTAATTCCTCATCATGGCTAAATAGTGTCTGCAGGGAAACGCTGTAGTTGGCTGTAGATCTTATTCACAAAGGATTAAAAAGTGTGAATAACTCATGTTGCTTGTTGATTTTAGTGGATTTGCGAATAAAATTTGCTGGTTATTCGCT
>JBDSBP010000264.1:0-4529 GCA_039921525.1 Chitinophagaceae bacterium
AAGCTATGAGACCTGGTACTCCCGGGTGAATTTTAAGCGCTGATCCCTGTGGTATATTATAGAGAATATTTCTAATATAGTATGCAGGACCACCAAATACGGGTTGAGCACTTATTCCATTCTCTCCAGCGTTTACACCCCTATTGCGCATGACGCGAATATTGTGCACACCACCATCCGCCTCAATAAAGTCATCGACCAAAAGATGTAAATCATTGTTGTAAATATCGATCGACACCGCTTTTAATTCCTGGTCTTTCTCCGGGGTGCCATAGGTAGACAAACCAATCGCATCATGGAAGAATGCAATGGAATTATGAGCAATTACATGCCCGGAACCATATACTTTGATCCCATAGTAAGAATCCAGCAGATGCGTCTTGTAGGGTATAAAACCTTTTCGATCAGCAGACCAGCCATATAATCTATACCGATCATCGCGACCAATGATTACATTATCCTGAATAAGAAAGTTTTTTGAACCAGCATATTCTGTCAGAAGGCCCTCTCCAACATTCTCAAAACGACAATTCCGTATGGTCAGATCACTCGCACCTGCTAAATTTTTCCTGCCAGCGTCGAAAACTCTACCAACATTTCGAAAGGTAAGCCCCTGAAAAATATGATGTGTGGTGGCCATCACATTAAATAGATTAGCCGCTCCTGCTCCATCAAAGATCACTTCACCATCCCCGGCTGCCTCGATTACAATTGGGCGCTCTGCAGTACCTTTTGCCGTTAGAAAATAAGTTCCATCGAAGGGTATATTATTCCAATCCGGATAGTTAAGGCGATCCCCCTCATAGATTCCTCCATGTATTTTAATGATATCTCCAGGTTGAACCATATCTTCACTTACCACATACCAGTCTCCCTTTGTATCTTTCGAACCGTTATAAGCAGAAACTAAACCTGGGTAATTCATCTCTTCTTTCTCACCCGTATAATATTCGGAATATACATGTCTTACTCTTCCTCCACTGGCAGCCTTAGGCTCAACACGAGTGGCAACATTAACAACTTTAACTGCTTCTCCCTCCACCCCGTCAGGATCTTCTAATGTGAAGCGAGCCTCATAATTTGTGTTGGAACTAACATCCAGGATACTTCCGGCAAACATGTGCGGACTTGTAAAATCAATTCCCGCTCTTTCAATATGTTCTCCCCCGATTCTAAGCAGAGGCATTCCTTTTTTCCATTCTTTGTCCGTGCTGGCCATTCGATACTCAACCTTTACGGTGGCATTACGGTTATGATCACCCTCAATATACCATTCAAAGCCTAAATTTTCGAGTGTCGGTGGTTCAATAATAAATTTCCCGCCTTGAACTTTGTTTTGGGCTTGTGAAAGAGCTGGTAGAAATAAGAGTATAATTAAAAAACCTCCGATTAAGTTTTGCAACACCCTTCCTTTAATGCGGGATCCTGTTATTACGCCGGTACTTTGAAAGTAATATTTCTGCATTTTATGTTACTTTAATATTATTAGGACTTGGAATGCTTTTAAGGATTTCTCTGAAACTCTTAGACCAAAATTCATGGATTGGTTTCCCAATTATCACCTGTTCCAATGAAATTATTTGAGTATTTTACAAATGTGATTTTCATTGTTTTGATAACAATTATGAAATTATTGATTTAGGTTCGGTTTTTGGCTGTTTCCGCTCTACTTGCTTCATATCAATTGGTTTAAACCCTAAATTATAGACAGCGAGTCTTCTTCTATGTAAAATTATAGTTTTATTATCCTCAAAAAGAGGGTCTTCATAATTTAAACTTGTGGAGAAATAATTACTAACTGAATTAATCCAAAAAAATACGAAATTTATTTTCTCAGTTTCCAAGTAATTTACTTTTCATTTAAATGGACGTTTCGTAAAATTTTTTTGTTTATTTCTGTAGAAGTTTCAGTGGGCTGAAAGGGATTACAGTCGAACTCTTGATAGCTGTTTTAATGTTTTTCGATACCCTTAAAATTGTCTAAGTATTGTGATGCATTTATTACTTACTGTTTTTGCTTTGAATAGAGAAAAGTTATTATGGAAGGAATTAATATAAAGCAAGCTCGAAAGTTACTAAATGAAGATGATGAACAAAAGAGAAGTAAAAATCGTATTCCTTTACTTATTGGTGTAACTTCACTTCTCCAGCCTGTCTAACGTCAACGGGCACGTTCATGCATCTGGAATATTAGGCTCAACAAGTTTCTTCAGTTTTTCCAGGGATTCCTGCCATCCCAGATAGCACATTTCTACCGGAATGGCAGCGGGGATTCCTTCCTGTACAAGATGCAGGTCGGTACCGCAAGAAACTTTCGTCAACCGTACTGTAGTGATCATCTCTCCGGGCAAATTCGGGTCATCAAATCGGTCCGTATATTTAATCAGCTCATTGTGTTTAATTTCTAGAAATTCTCCTCCAAAGGAATGGGAATTTTCCGTAGAGAAATTAAGAAAAGACATTTTGTAGTTTCCTTTCACACGAAACTCAATATGATGAACCTTACATACAAATCCGTAAGGCGGAATCCACGAGCAAAAGGCATCTGCGTTAGAAAATGCCCGGAATATTTTCTCGGGGGAAGTGGCTAGCACTCGGTGTAATGTTACGGTGTTGTTCAACATGATGAGTTAATTTTAAATATTATTTTATTTACAATAGTCCGCTTTTAAATTCATTTTCTAATTTAATTTTGGATGTTCATTCCTCAAGAAAATCCTCTATCAAATTGCTTGCGTTAATGGTGATCATTTTCCACTTCGCAATATTGCTATGGCACCTAAATATGTGCCATGTCCGCCCCGGAAAATGGCTAATTCGCAATTTGGGATGGTACGATACCTATAAACGTTACGATTACGCTGCGTCTTTACCCGGTTCATAAATATGCAGCACCTCGCCTTTAGCAAATTTTTTCTGCCCCGTGAGTTTTAAAGGAAAAAATTTATTTTCTGCCGGAAATAGTTTGTACCCTTTTCCTATTGCGACCGGTACTATCATCAGTTGTATCTCATCAAATAAATTTGCTTTCAGCAGCGATTGTGCCAGGGAAAGACTGCCCCATACGATCATATTTTTATCTCCAGCTTCTTTTAATGATTTGATATGTGCAACCGCGTCATCCGACACCAGTGAGATATTTCCATAACCGCCCCATTGCACTTCTTTCAACGATTTTGAAAATACAATTTTGGGAATGCTGTTCATAGCTTCCGTTACATTACTATCTTCTTTGGTTGCATTGGGCCAATAATCGGCAAACATTTTATAAGTATTGGCACCGAGCAGCATAATGTCAATACTTTTAGCAAATTGTCCTTGGTGTGCATCTACATCTTTACCTAATCCATGATAAGTTTCATCAAAAAAACTGGTTGTCTTATCTCTATCGGCACAAAAACCATCAATGGAAATAAATTCCTGTAAAATTAGCTTGTTCATAGTTTTCTATTTCAGCTTAATATTTCTTGCACAATAAAATCAGCAAAGCGTTTAGGCAGTTATAATAATGGCTTCTCTAAACACAATTCAAACCCCGGTTTTACCTGGGCAAATCATAATTAACCATCCAATTGATGCCAAATTGATCAGTCCACATTCCAAAGTAAGCACCCCAAAAAGTGACTTCTAAAGGCATGGTTACTTTTCCGCTCGCTGATAGTGCGGCAAATAATTTATCGGCTTCTTCCTTTGAGTTTACGCCTAACGAAACAGAAAAATTATTACCTATGGTCAGGTTCGGGCTCATGCCGGGCATGGTATCACTGCCCATCAAAATTGTTTCTGCACTTATGGGCAGGCCCACATGCATGATCCTGTTTTTCATCTCTTCAGAAAGCGGAGGTACTCCTTCTTGCTGAGGCATTTCACCAAATCGGTTTAAGCTGCTAAATTCTCCACCAAAAGCAGATTTGTAAAAATTAAAAACTGCCTCGCAGTTTCCTTCGAAAGTTAAATAAGTATTTACAGTTGCCATAATGCTACTTTTATGATTATTAATTTATAAGATTCAACTCGTTGTTGTAATTTTTAATAGTTCAGATTTTCATCTATATCATAGCTCATCCCTTTTAAACCAAGCAGTTTACGCATCAGGCCTATTTGACCAAAAAGATAGTCTTCCCTGCCAATGCACATGCCGATCATGTTCAGAACATTTTCTGGCACAAAAGGAATGTTCATGCCAAACGAGAAGGCTTTGTCCAATTGCTTGTCGGTCGCCGTTACTAATTTTTGATACACTTTTGGAGATATGGTCGCAAAACTTTTCTTTAACGCTTCCAATGTGGGATAGTCAAGACTTTCGTCCAATGCCCTGCCTTCTTTGAACAAGTCTTCGTAAGGGTCTTTATCAGTTATATCCAACAAGTTGCCGATCCAATAACGGCAGTTGACCAGGTTGCCTGTCATCCACACTACATGGTTGGTTTTATTATCAATACGTTTCAAGGCAGCTTCTTCAGTAATGCCATCCAAGGCATTTTTAAAATTTTGTGAATGCATCCGGTATGCCGGAATAATGATGTCCA
>JBDSBP010000265.1:0-24914 GCA_039921525.1 Chitinophagaceae bacterium
AGGGCTGCGTTTATAGCTTATCTCAAAAAACATACTTCTAAAACATGGGCAATAAATGACCGGAAAGTGCCTTGTTATTAGATTTTATGAGGGCGATAAAAAGGTTGATTAGCTTCTGATTGTGGGGGCGCTGCCTAAAAAGGCTGATTGACTTCTAACCGTGCTCTGTTAGGAGTATTGGATGGGTAGGAAATCTGAACCTTTTTTATTACACCCGGTGATGAAATCAACTCGCTTAAATCTCATTCATCAGATTTGTATGCTTATCCGATCTTTTGTTGCAAATACTTCGAGCGTGGTTTCTAAATTTCTTTCTACATTTTTTTGCCAGCGTGTTTATATCCGTTACAGATTTATTAAAAGTCTTGTACGCTTGATCCTTACTATAACCGTCCACTTCTGATAATTCATCCAGTATTTTCTTGAACTTAATTCACCAGGTGATCTCTCCCGTATTGTAGTTATATTATTCATAGTTATCCAGGGTTAAAGATAGTTGAAAACTGTGGGTAAGCCCTGTAAGGAGGGGAAGGCACAATCACTCCTATAGATATAAAATCTTTTATTCAACTGCAGTAAACCCGTGGGGATAATCTTAATAAAACGGCTTTTTAATTCACCTCGATAACCCAAAACTAACGGACTGCTTCTTATAAGATTTTACCGGCACTCCATTTCGCGTAGCAGGGAGCCAAGTTCCGCTTCTCTTTATTACCCTAATCACTTCCTCCCGCAAACCTCCCTCGGTTGGTCCGCTGATAGCTTCCACCCCACTTACATTACCTTCCATATCTACAATAAATTGTACCACCACTGTACCCTGTATCCCACTTCTTACAACAGCATCAGGACATTTAACGGTTCTGTTAAGGTAACGCATCCAGGCTTGGGGGCCACCGGGAAAGGAAGACTCTATTTCAACCGCATGGGCAACTGATGTGTCAGAAGACGTTATTGTATCGCTTATATTTTTTTCTTGGTTATCTTCAGGGAACTCCCGTTTGAATGTAATTGACTGTTCTTTTTCAGATGATACCGCCTTGCCATTTACTTTGGCCGGTATCCATCTCCCGCTTTGTTTAATTACCCTGGCCGCCTCCTGCCGGAGTTCTTTTGGACCTATCAGGGCATCTACATTTTTCACCCTGCCTTTCTCGTCTACGATAAATTTTACTAAAACGAGGCCCTGGATGTTGTTATCCATGGCTTCCTTCGGGTAACGAAAGTTTTTGAAGAGATAACGTAGCCAGGCACTCTTGCCACCAGGGAACTCAGAATCTGTTCGTGTTGAAACGGAATCGGCCAAGACACTAGCCTGTGCAATTCTTTGCTGCTGATTTTCTGCAACCAATTGTTCAAACGGAGAGTTGTTTCCTTCTTTAGCCGGAACTGTGTCCTTTATAATTGTTTGATAAGAATTGAAAGGAACACCTCTTTCATTAAATGAACAGAACAGTAAAATTGAAATAGGTAAAATAACGAGTTTGATAAAATTAGGTTTTTTAACCAGTAGATTATTTTTCATGACGTTGTATTGAGTATTAATCATTAGTCGATTTATTACAAGGTGGGGGAAACGACCTTTCAATAAATTATTAACCGCTGATGGAAGCTGATCAATTAAAAACCTTGATTTGACTCGTACGTTTGGCGCACTACAATCTATGCAATCAATTTAATAAGCCTCAATCAACAGGAGATGGATCGAGTATCGATATTATTGTTGCCACTATCAACAAAAAATAAAATATATAGAAGGATAATACCAAATATTGTGGCCAGAACTGATACCGGTCGGGAGGAAATACCCATAAATATAATACGCCGGTTCCCAGGCTAAATGCCGAACCCGCCGAAAGAATAGTGTTAACAGCCTTCCTGGTGGTTCGTTTCCAGAACACCGTCATTAAAAATATCACCGAAAGTGGCGGTCTTTTGTCACACGAAAATTCTATCTCTTATGATTGTTGTAAATTGGACAAAGCCCTTACATGGCTCACCCACAGTGTTCAACAATCTTTAAGCCTGGATGACTATGCATAATATAAAATAAGATGTGTCCCTAACGGTAGTCTTATTTCAGGAGGGAATGTTGCTGTCTTCCCCTCCTTATTCAAGGGGATGTTGTATTCCGTTGCGCAGCACGGAATAAAACGGGGGTGGTTACCGCCGAATATTCCCAACAAATGCTGTTCGAGCCCCGGCAATTTACATTTTTAAGTAACACTCCGCAGCAACCACCCCCGTTCAGAAACGTGCTTCGCATCGTTTCCGAACATCCTCTCTAAAGGAATAAGGATGGGAAGATAGGACAATCACTCCGACTGGTATTTATACGCTTTCTGATGCATTGACACAGGAGCTTCACAATGACAACCTCACACCTGCTTTAAAAACAACCACACCTCCCCAGGCTTAGTTCCTGGGATCCCTTCCTGGTATGGGAAAGGTCTTTTAAAGTTTACTTTCAGTACCGAAATATCCGCAACATTATCAAAAACATCGTAATGATTTTCCCATTGATATAATGTAAGATGAAGCTTATATTCAACAAGTTTTTTTTAGTTGTTGGATGTAGACATCGTGATTATCGGTTGCTACCATTTCGATGACAACCGACCGTTCGCTTTTTATAGATTTTGTTTATAAGAAATTAGAACAAATGAGGCAATTATAAAGAGAACGCATAATGATACATTTTTCATCTTCTAATTAATTTGAAACATCGGAACATCGGAACTTCTGAGCCGATGGCTGATAGCTGATAGCCAGTGATATCAACATCCGTTATTCAACAATTTTGCATCAAGAAATTCTTTCGCGCGAGGTACATCCGTTTCATCAAGATGTTCAATAATGATAGGAATATTTGGATGATCTTTGCTTAGTCGTTTTAGATAAAGATCATAATTAAGACTACCCAATCCCGGTGCGGGTAATTCAATCATACCCACACCTCTCAATGCATGCGCTTCACTGGCATCAATATTCGCCATTTGAACACCATGAGCCGCTTCTGCTTTTTTTACATCTTTGGCATGAGAGATCTTAATCCGATGCGACAAAGCATTGAATATCTGATTCAATGTTTTATCCATCTGGTCTATATTATGTTCTTCAAAATAGTTAGTAGGATCCATCAATAATCCCAGGTGAGGATCTGGTATGTCGGCAAACAATTGTAATGTTTCTTCTACAGAGCCAATAACATTATTTACATAAGTTTCCACCAGGAACGTTACACCCTGTTCGCGCGCAAAATCCACCAACTCATGTATTACATTACGGCAAGCCTCATATCCTTCTTCTGTTTTATTTTTTGGATGGTGCACCCAGTCACTATCAGGGTCAAAAGTTCCTGATTCGCTGATAACATACGGCGAGCCTAATTCGTTGGCGTATCTTATTATCTGTTTAAGGTGATCCAGGTTAGCTTTTTGTTTAACCGGGTCAGGATGAACGAGGTTGGTATACCCTGAAATACATGAAATGGGTAAATTAAACCGGCGAAATGTATCCCGTATCGTTTTACATTTCCGGGAAGAAATTTCACCAATGCCCAGATCCATATCTTTAAAATTAACATCCAGCTGAACGGTGTTAAAGTTAAGGGCTCGTATGCGTTTTGCCGTTTCTTCTAATGTGTAAGGAAAGTAACCTGTAAAAATTCCAACTTGTATCATACGCAGGAATGATTTAATAGATTTTAAAATTATTGAATCGAAGAATATTGTCATTTTGGCCGATAGCAGACAGCTACTTCACCTGCAGCGTTATTTCATTTTCCTTTTTCAGAAAATCCATATCTTCCGATAATCCCCTCGGGTCGGATGCCATAATGGAATCGTCAGGAACTACTTTAACCGGAGTGATACATGAAAGATTTTTTTCGCGGAAAGGCTTGTTGTAGCTGAGATTGTATGCAGATATCAATGACCAGCGCGGGCGGTCGGATAAGTTTGCTTCAGACATGTGTAAGATGTTGCTATGGAAAAACAGAAAGTCCCCCGGTTCCAGTTCAACATAAATTCTTTCAAAAATTTTTAATGCTTCTTCTACAAAAGGCATATCTGCGCCTTGTTGTTCACCGGCAAAAAGATGTTCTAATCTCCCCATTTTATGTGATCCCTTTAAAACCTGCAGGCATCCATTTTCTTTAGTGGCTTCTGTAAGCGCTACCATAACACTTAGCAAGGCGTCAGGAAATAAGAAACCATTTTTATACCAGTAACCATAATCCTGGTGCCATTCCCATGCACCACCTACCTGTGGCTCTTTCTGCATCAGTTTAGAATGGAAATGACAAACTTCGCCCTCGCCTACTAATGTCTGAACTGAATCAATAATTTTTTGAGTACGGGTTAATAATCCAAAAGTATCATCACCCGGGGTAAACCATAATGTGAGTTTCGTACGTTTCCCGGATTGATCATTTAAATCTATCGCATGATTTTTTAAAATGGCATCACCGGTTGCTATTGAATGTAAAAGGTCTACCTCTTCCCGGCTTAGAAATTTTTTTACAATCAAATACCCGTCAGCATTGTATTGCGCTTTTTGTGCGGCTGTGAGTGGTTGGCTAAGCATATCGTAATTTTTAGGAATTATAAAAGTACACTTATTCAATGGAGCTAATACTTCCCGGCACAATAATTTTATTTTGGTCCGCGCTCGCCAGGGCCGCGAAGCAAAGTTCCAAACTTTTTAAATTATCCTCAGCACTATTGATGGGCTCCCGGTTTTCTTCAATGGCACATAAAAGCTCACCCATTGTTCCCTGGAAGCCGTTTTCAAACCAACTGCCTGTAAGGGGTATTTTAACTTCCCCTTCTTCTGTATACAGTTCCATTACTGGCTGATTATTCAACCCGGGACCCCTGCTTCTCAGGGTACCTCTTGTTCCTATAATTGTTGTCACATCTTCTTCACCTAACCTGGTATGGGCATTAAAGGACATGCTTACCAGGGCCTCATCGTATTTTATGATAACTGCGGCTAATGCAGGTGGTAAGTATAGTTGCTCATTATAGTTTACAACAGAAGCAAATACACTTAAAGGTTTTTGCCCATACATGAAACTGGCTGTTATATCAAACCAGTGGATAGCAAAATCAAACAATATCATGTGCGGCATCGTTTCAAAAGCCTGATTGCCGGTGATCCAGGTTTGATCCCATTGAAGGGAATAATCAATGGAAAGCGGCCTGCCGATTAATCCAGCGTTGATAGCGTTTCGCATATAACTGAAATGAGGAGCCCATCTGCCATTTTGATTTACTGCCAGCTTAACGCCGTTTGCTTTCGCTAAATCAACAAGTTCTTTTCCATCATGAAGATCAAGTACAAAAGGTTTTTGGCTTAACACATGTTTCTTTGCGTTCAGTGCATCTTTAATTATTGATAACCGGTCTTTTGGATGGGGCGTAATATCAACCACTCCTATATCATCTATTTCAAGGAGTTTTTTATAATCATCGTAAACGATGGCTTCGGGGAAATACAGGTCCCTCATTTTCTCCCCTTTCCCTAAGGTACGATTTGCGATAGCAACCACATTCAATCCAAATTTTTTGTAGTTCTTTAAATGAAAATCACTTATTCCACCGGTTCCTATTAACCCGATTTTAGGATTATACCTTTTTGGCTTTTTGGGGAGATAATCAATGACGGGAGCAGGTATGGATTTTATTTTTTTTCCCGGACTTAAACCATATTCATCATTTTCAGAACTCATGCTGCAATCGTTTTATAAGTTGATAAAAAGGGTATTAACGTACAAAGATAAATCACGCATAGCACGCAAAGAAAACATGATAGATTTAATTTCCCAGGCGTTTAAATGCCTGTTACTTTTTTCTTTGCGGTTTTTTTGCGTGCGCTTTATTTCTTTGCTTTCGTCACTTTCATAAGATCCTTCCATAAACCCGCATATTTCTTTTTATACTTTGGATCTTCTTCTGTATCAATCAGAGAAACACATTTATTTTTTAATTTCTCATCCGGCTTCTCATTATAAATTTTTCGAAAGACTTCTAAAATATCATACCGCACCAAGGTACTGTTCTTTTCCTTTGTGCATTCATTAAAGCGTTTGCTTAATTGATCCACCACCTTTTTCTTTAACTCATCACTGGCAACCGCAACCATCCATAACGATTGAAGCGAGTGCCTGGCCGTTACAAACATTTCATCTTTTGTTGCGGCTATCAGGTGATGGAGATCTTTCAACATTCGTTCTTCCGGGTCACTCTTTGCAAGACTACTTAACATCTGGGCAGCAATGGAACGCTGGTGATTGTCTCCATTATGAAGAAGTTGTAACATATCATCCCATACCTGGTAAGCCCAGTCTACCGGTTCATTAGTTAGATTAATAACATATTTATAGGCGGCATATCGTTCATCTGCGTCTTTACTTTGCAGTTTCTTTACCTGCCCGAGAAGTATTTGATCCATGGCTAAGTGTTTTAGAAAGGGATGAGGTATGGAAATGGCTATCAGCTATCAGCTTTGTTGCTTTGTTGCTTTTCACTCATTTAGTATCGACAGTTATATAAATAACAATTCCTGGTAAGCATTGATATCTTATTATTCTCCCATAATCGCAATAAAGCTGAAAGCTGATTGCTGAATGCTGATGGCCGTTGTCTTTCCGCAAATATATTTCTTAAAACCTTTACAATAATATAATTTTGAGCCAGTCTAAATCTGCGCTTTACCGTTTCGCACTTCAATGATTTTGCTGCCAGATCGTGATACCCTTTCCATTAATCAATCTTTTATTGTAGTAACTTTCAGCAAGTCCCAATTTCTTTATTCATTTTTTAAAAATAATCATGAAAAAAAAAATCCTTTTTGCATTCATCATATTCAGTGCCAGCCCCGCCTTTTCCCAGTCACCCGTCATCTTACAAAAAGATCCGGAGATCGACCAGATGGCTAAAGAAGTTTCTGCCGACTCTTTACTATCTTATATCAAAACACTGGTGGCATTCGGCACGCGCAATACACTGAGCACGCAAAAAGAAGCCAACCGCGGCATAGGCGCTGCAAAGAAATGGGTGCTGAGCAAATTTAACCAGTTTGCAAAACAATCTAACGGTAGATTAACCGCTATTATTGACAGCACCACTTATCTGCCTGATGGCAAAAGAGTGGATACAGCCATAAATTTGGGAAATGTAGTGGCCACCTTAAAAGGCACCGACCCGAAAGATAACCGCATTTTTTTAATAAGCGGACACCTGGATAATATGCGTTCCAACGTAATGGACAGAACCGGTGATGCGCCGGGTGCAAATGACGATGGCAGTGGCACCGGCGCTGTCATTGAATGTGCACGTGTAATGAGTAAACATTCTTTTCCGGCAACGGTAATTTTTATTACAGTAAGCGGAGAAGAGCAGGGCTTGCTGGGAGCCGCTTATATGGCCAACAAAGCAAAGAAACTGGGCTGGAACATCGAAGCTGTTTTAAATAACGATATTATGGGCAGCAATAATAGCAGTGAAACAAATATCATAAACAATACACAAGTAAGAGTATTCAGCGAAGGGTTGCCTATTTATGAACTGCATAAAAACGATACGTTGATACGCCAGCTTGGTTTGGAAAATGATGGCAAGGCCAGGCAACTGGCACGTTACGTGAAAGAAACGGGTGAGCGCTATGTGGAGAATTTACAGGTGGTCATGATCTATCGTAACGATCGGTTTTTACGCGGAGGTGATCATACACCTTACGTGGAGAACGGTTATGCCGCAGTACGCATTACAGAAATGAATGAAAATTATTACCGGCAGCATCAAAACGTAAGGACGGAAAACGGCATCCAATATGGTGATTTACCTGAACATATTGACTTTGAGTACCTGAGAAAAAATACTGTTTTAAATCTCGTCAACCTCTGCAACCTCGCAAAAGCACCGGCCATGCCTGAAAATGTTTTGGTTGAAGTAAGAAGCCTGAGCAATTACACGGCTCTGTCATGGAAGCCACCGGTATCAGGGATGGTAAAAGGATATTATGTAATGATGCGGGAAACCACCAGCCCGGTATGGCAGAAAAAGATATTCACAGCAGATACTACTATCAGGCTTCCTTATTCGAAGGACAATTATTTTTTTGCTGTTCAATCGGTGAATAATAGTGGCAATGAAAGCCTGCCTGTTGTTCCAAAAGTACCACCCCGTCAACCGCAACCCACGCAGGCACCGCCTAAAAAATAAACCATGGAGACACACAGGCACCGAGAAACACAGTAAAGTTGTCTCCTTGTTCTTCTGTGATGTAAGTAGAAAGCTTGAACACTCACACCCCATACGTCATACCTCATACCTGATACCTCATACCTGATACCTCAATTACATATCTATTTATTATATTTATCGAATCATTCACCCTGTTTATATTAAATTATTTCATGAAAAGACGTTCTTTTGTAAAAGCTTCGCTATTTACCAGCCTGATACCAATGATAGGTGTATCTGCTAAAAATCCAACAACCCAAAAAAAATCCAGCCAGGAATTTTATGAATTGAGGGTGTACACCTTAAAAAATGAAACCCAACAAAAGCTGGTGGAAGATTATTTTCAAAACGCCGCTATCCCGGCCTTCAACCGTTCGGGAAGTAAAAATATAGGTGTATTTACGGAACTCAAGCCAACAGGGTTCACCAAATTATATGCCCTTATTCCTTTTAAATCAATGGATGATTTTTTATCTATCCAGGAAAAGCTAACTAAAGATAAAGTTTACAACGAAGCAGGAACGGCTTACTTAACAGCTCCAGCCACTGAACCTGCTTATGACCGCATAGAGAGCTCTTTGCTGAAGGCTTTCACACATATGCCTAAAATAGAAGTACCCGAAAAAAAGTCCCGCATTTTTGAGTTGCGCCGTTATGAGAGTGCCAGTGAAAGCGCCGGTAAAAAGAAAGTTGACATGTTTAATACGCTGGGTGAAATTGAAATTTTTAAAAGAGTGGGACTAACCCCTGTATTCTTTGGTGAAACGCTGATAGGTGGATTACGGCCAAATCTCACTTACATGTTAACGTATGATGACATGGACGAACGCGTAAAAAACTGGAAAATATTTGGCAGCGATCCGGAATGGAAAAAAATCAGCTCAATGCCAGACTATGCAGATGCAAAAATTGTATCTCATATAACCTCTATATTTCTTGCTCCAACGTCTTTTTCTCAAATATAGTAGACATTTATGGTTGGTTCAGGATGAAACATTAATCGTATTGATGTGCAAATATCCTGCTCCATAGGAGCCACTAAAAATTTAAACAGTGATCCCGGAAGAAATATAAACATTAAGCAGTTTCTATCAATCCCTATAATTCAACGCGGGTTTCCTATCTCCCAATAACGCCTTGTATTGAAAATTATCACCCCTGGCTTTATTAAACTCACCTTTGGCCTTTTCAATTAAAGACGGATCGGTATAAAGATCAATGGCGGTTAAAGCCATTGTTTTAGCAGCAACCATCAAGCCTTTAATGCCAATTTCCGTTCCCCCACATGCAACTGCCTGCCAGCTATGTGCAGAGGTACCCGGTATCCAGGTGGCAGCGCCTAGTCCTACGGTAGGCACGGTCCAGCTTACATCCCCTACATCTGTTGAACCTCCTCCCGCGTCTCCAATTAATTTTAATGGTTTTACCGTAGCCACAGATTCAATGAGGGGAGTCTTAAAATCAAACGATGATTGTAATTTCTTTCCGAATTCAATTTCCTGTGGCGTATAGGTAACACCTCCAACTTTCTCCAGGTTTTTTTGCATGGCCGAGGCCAATGTATTATTAATCAATAAATCGTAAGTGCCCCCAATAATTTCATAATCTGTCGTTGTTTCCGTTCCCATGGCTGCACCTTTTGATGCTTTCACCACTCTTTCAAAAATAGATTGTACCAGGGTTCTGTCTGGGTTACGTACGTAATAATACACTTCCGCAAAATCCGGCACTACATTGGGCGCTTTACCCCCGCTGGTTATAACATAGTGAATGCGGGTTTCCTGGGGAATATGTTCACGCATCATATTTACCATATTATCCATTGCCTCCACAGCATCAAGGGCACTCCGTCCTCTTTCCGGGGCCATAGCCGCGTGAGATGAGATACCGTGAAAACGAAATTTGGCGGAAGAATTCGCAAGCGCTTTGGTCATGGTTACGGCGTTTTCATCATTGGGATGCCAGTGAATGACTACATCCACATCATTAAACAGGCCTTCTCTAACCATATACACTTTTCCGGAGCCACCTTCCTCTGCCGGGCACCCATACACGCGGATGGTGCCGGTAAGTTTTTTTTGTTCTATCAGCTTTTTTATTTCTAATCCTGACGCAACGGACGCTGTGCCAAATAAGTTATGCCCGCAGCCATGACCGGCGTTCGTACTTTCGATTGCTTTTCTTTCGGGGATTGCCTCCTGCGACAAACCAGGCAGGGCATCATACTCGGCAAGGATGCCGATCACAGGCTTACCGCTGCCATACGATGCAACAAAAGCAGTTGGTATTCCAGCAACACCGGCCTTTACATCGAAGCCATTATCGCTTAATGTTTTTTGTAATAATGCGGAGCTTTTTACTTCTTTATAACCTACCTCCGCAAAGTCCCATATCTGCAATGCAATATCTTTACTGGTTGAATAACCCGATTGAATATTCTGTATCGCTTCTTCTTTTAATTTGTTTATTCCAGTACTATTTTTATTCTGTGACCAGGCGGTATTAACAGAAGCCACTAAAAGAAGAAATAAGAAACTTTTTAACAGATATTTCATGCAATGGAATTTATAAATTTAAATTAGGCATTTTTCAGTTATTGATAAAGATACAAGACGTTTTGAACAAGGAGCCGGCTAAAAGGTTGCTAAAACATAGGAGAGTTTTTATACTTATTATCTAGTCAACCTCTGAGACACCAACACAAATTTATCAACCTTACAATTCAGATAGATAGGTCAGCATTTTATAGCATCTTTAATAAATTAAAGCTGTTCTTTTATCTAAATTAATCAGCCTTTCAATCTTTATTTTTATTACTTCTGAAAAGATGTGTACTTTCCTAAAATACCGTCACTTACTTTACTATCATGATCAAACAATTATTTTCAGCCTGCTTACTTCTCCCACTAATTGTTTCGGCTCAGCAATTGTCAACTGCCGAAATTCAACGATGCCGGGCATCGGCAAAGCGAACAACCATTATCCGTGATACCTGGGGCGTTCCACATATTTATGGCAAAACAGATGCTGACGCTGTTTTTGGATTAATGTACACCCAATGCGAAGATAATTTTAAAGGAATAGAACGCAATTACCTGTACCAGTTGGGAAGGCAGGCAGAAGCAGATGGCGAGAGTTTAATGTACGAAGATATTCAATTGCAACTTATAGCCGATTCTGCAGATGCGATTAAAGAATATCACACTAGCCCCGCTCCATTTAAAAAACTACTGGAAGCATTTGCCGATGGCATTAACTATTATCTCTATAAACACCCTGAAGTAAAACCGTTGGTCATTCACCGTTTCGAGCCCTGGTTCGCACTGATGTTTACAGATGGCAGCGTATCTGCAACCAATACCGGTGGCATCGACCTGAACGAAACAAAACAATTCTATGATGCCGGACCAGAAAAACGGGGCACTTCATTCTATCGCCCAGTGCAGCAGGAAGAAAAAGAAACCGGCTCGAACGGCTTTGCATTGTCAGCCTCAAAAACAGCCACGGGTAATACCATGTTATATATCAATCCACATGTTCCATTTTATTTTCGCTCAGAAGTTCAGATGGTAAGCGAAGAAGGATTAAATGCTTATGGCGCCGTTACCTGGGGCCAGTTTTTCATTTACCAGGGTTTTAACGCACATTGTGGTTGGATGCATACCTCCAGCAATGCTGATGTAGCCGACCTCTACGAAGAAAAGGTATCCCGCAAAGGCAACCAGTGGTATTATGAATACAACGGAACGCAAAAGCCGGTCATCACCAAAAAAATATCTATCCGCTATTTGCAGGGAGACAAGCGGGTGCAACGGAATATCACTGGCTACCTTACCCATCACGGACCTGTGCTTGCCAGTCGTAATGACAAATGGTTAAGTCTGAAAGCAAACAACCGATCTTATAACGCATTGCTCGAATCGTGGATGATTACTAAAGCCAATACGTTTGCTGAGTATAAAAAAGCCATGGATCTTCTGTCCAACACTTCAAACAATACAGTGTATGCAGATGACCAGGGTAATATAGCTTTCTGGTATGGCAATTTCATGCCCAGGCGTGATCCAAAATTCGACTGGACATTACCGGTAGATGGATCCACAGCTGCCACTGAATGGAAGGGCGTTCATACATTAGATGAGATCGTGCATGTGTATAATCCCGCCACCGGTTGGATCCAGAACTGCAATGCCAATCCTTTTGCATCTTCTGGCAATGCCAGTCCGAATAAAACCAACTATCCTTTTTACATGGCGCCCGATGGGCAAAATTTCCGTTCAGTGCGCGCTATTCAACTATTTAATAACCCGGATAAATTAATCAACCTCGATGATTTGATCAGCAAGGGATACGATCATTACCTGGCAATATTCGACGTATTACTGCCTTCACTTTTTAATGCCTACGAGCAAACCTCTGACTCTGTGAAACAACAATTGTTGGAACCCATTCAACTATTGCAAAAATGGGATAAGAAGTCGACAGCAAATTCCATAGCTACATCACTGGCTGTGGAATGGGGAACCCGGATGCTAACGGGCATGGCTATCGTCTTAAACTCAGAACAGGCTACCTATCAGACCGAAAGAGTAAATACCATGCTAAAAAACACATTACCGCAGCAACAATTATTATACCTTTCGGAAACAATTACAAACCTGAAAAGTCGCTTCGGCACCTGGAAGATGCCCTGGGGAGATATGAACCGGTACCAGCGCAGTAAAAATGGTATTTTCCACGATGATCAGCCCAGCCTTCCGGTAGCGCAAACAGCATCCACTTTCGGACAACTACCCTCTTTCGTTAGCAGCACTCAAAACACAAAAAAGCGCTATGGTTACTCTGGCAACAGCTTTATTGCTGCAGTAGAATTCGGACCAAAGGTTAAAGCAAAGACCATCATCACCGGCGGCCAGTCATTCGATCCCGTATCAAAACATTTTAGCGACCAGGCAGCTATGTTCGTTGAAGGTAAATTCAAAGATGTCTTTTTTTATAAGGACGATTTAATGAAACATATGGAAAGAGCATATCACCCCGGAGAATGAAAACCAATTACAAATTACGAATTACGAATGAGAGCCAACCCGTAATGCGTAATTCGTAATTCGTAATTGATTTCTAAGATTACTTCATATTTTGAAAAAATAAATGCATGCGGAGTATTGCATAAACTCAAATAATATCGGAATATTGTTTTGACAATAGTATGCAAATACATTTGATTACCCCCCTAATCACTTCCAAATATTCTGTACAATTTAATTGTGCAAATGATCAAGTATATTTATTTAAGCTGTTAGGGATAAATTAACAAATTATGAGCGCCATTCTTGACCGCCATAAAACCCATTTTGTTCTTTGGTGCCCTAAACCAACGAGCCCACCCGAACTCATTATAGGCAAGATAATAAATGGAAATCCGCCTGGGTTTGAAAGACTCAACCCGCTACATCACCTGTTTTTTCACCAGGCCATTAATCACCCGTCACTTTGGGAACTGGATGCCGACACTTGTGGCTTAACTAATGGCGAAACCTATCATTACTGGATAGAACTGGATAACGGTTTTAACAACACGCAAACCCGTGTACAGGTAACTGATCCATTGGCTTATAGTGTGGACTACCGGTTATACGCACCCGTAAATGGCACCATTGTGAATCCGGCTTCTGTCATTGGCTGGCTAAATGGAAACCTGGTTGCCTGTGACCCGAATGGTGAGAAAAGAAGTCCTGAGGTGGTTCCTTTCGCACAATTGCCCAACAACAATCAGTTGGTTATTTACGAAATGCCTACAGCCTGGAGCCGAAGAAATGGCAGCGATGAATTTGAGCGTGCTGTTGGTACTTTCCGGGACGTACTCGCCCTTGTGGAGGCAGATGTTTCGGGTGCCAACTTTCCGGAGCTAAGTGTAACGCAGGTGGGACATCAATATCTTGCTGACCTTGGTACAAATGCGTTGGAACTGCTGCCACCGGAAGACAGTATTTATTCACGTGAATGGGGGTATGGCACTTCTCATTACCTGGCACCGGATTACGAGTTGGGCTACCCCGAAGGAAACCTCTCACCTACTCCGAACCAGGATCTCACGGCACTTATTAATGCCTGTCACCACAGCGGTATTCGAATAATCCTGGACGTAGTGTTAGGTTTCATGAAACTGGAGCCTTACCGCAACATTGATTTCAATAATTTTTACCTGGAAGAACCCCAGAAGCACATTGATGATCCCGATGCACACTCTTCGCGAGACGATGGCAAAGGCGGTAAGGAATTACGCAATCCTTTCGGCGCTTCTTGTCCCCGGTACGTATTTACTAAAACTACTTATGATCCCATCTCCGGAACAGAAAAGAATATATCTCCGATACGGCAACATATGCTGACCTTTCTTGAAAGGTGGATGAATGATTTTAAAATAGACGGCATTCGTATGGACAGTGTTGAGAATGTTGCTAATTGGGATTTCATTCGGGATTTCAAAAATGCTGCACATACTCACTTCGGTAATCGTTATCCGGCCGCAGGCAATGGTGCGGCGGAAAAATTTTTAGTTGTTGGAGAAGAGTTGACGCTACCGAAAGAGTTACTCACTCAGAAACGGTTGGATGGGTTATGGAATGAAGACTTTCAGTCCTTAATTCGTGCTGCTACCATTGGAGAAAATTGTAAGAGCCCATTTGAGCCGTCATTTGAGTGGACAGTCAGGAGAGCCATTGATAGTACGAATGGCATCTTTAAAGATGGCGGCCTGGCAATCAATTACCTCACCTCGCATGATGTGGAGGGTAATCGTAAGGAACGGCTTTATAACTTTATGCAGTCCAATATTACTCTCCAGGAAAGTGCCCCGTTATTTGATCGCGGTAAGATTGAGGCGGAAGTTAAACAACAAATCAACCTCGAAGGCGGCGACCCATCAAACACAACAGTTGTGAAGGATCGATCCGATGAAAAAATGCTGCACCTCGCAAGATTGCGGCGCATCAAGCTGGCTTTTGTGTGCCTGTTGACTTCTGTAGGAGTTCCCATGATTTTGGCGGGAGACGAGTTTGCAGACCAACATGATCTTTTTGACGCGCAAGGCAGGGTTACCCACCAGGGCGGAAAGCAGGTTGATCCCGTAAACTATAGCCGCGTAGATGAACTCGAGCGACATGATCTTTTCGAATACGTGTCACGGTTAATAAAAGTCCGCACCTCCCACCTGGCCCTGAGCGTTAAAGACACTAATTTCATACATCTTGATTTTAACGAGGGCAAACGTGTTCTGGTCTGGAAGCGTGGATCAGATGCCAATCCCGTAATTGTAGTTGCAAACTTCTCCGGGTACAGTACTCCTTCCGGATTAAGTGCCGGGGCCGAATATCGTATAAGAGACTGGCCAATTACTCCGCCTGGCAAGAGGTGGTTTGAATTAACGCAAAGCCGAAAAGTTATCAATGGCCGTCAGGATAAAGAGCCTATTTTTGCATGGGAAGCGAAGGTGTATCATCTTATCCCGGATGATGGAACTTAGATTCATGATGCCTGGCAATTCACCGTCAGTTCCCTGTTAGTATGCCATTATTTTTTTTCGCAATTAAATTCTCTAAAGTGAACCATATATTATTGGCAATTATTTGACTGCTTACCACATCGCCTTTACCTGTACAACAAAAAGAATGGAAACAGCCTCTTCATTCAAAACCATTTCATTATTTCATCTGCAATAATATCATGCCCTTTTTTATTAGGGTGATTAACCGATGACATATATTCCGCAATCTTACCACCGTCTTTTATAATTTTTTGAAATAATATAAATGGGTCTGCGATACCTATTTTATATTTTTTTGCCAACTCCCTGATCTGGCTGGCGTGTTGTTCCAGGTCATTGCCATTAGCGGTTATATTTACCCGTTGATCGGGAGATGGAGTTAACAGGATAATTTTGACATGTTGCCTGATGGCTTCCTGGATCATTTTCTCCCAGGCTTCCTTCGATTTTTCCAGTCCTGCTCCGCGATCGTTCAAAGCATAATCTATCAGTATAACGTCCGGTTTTTTAAGTAGTACATCTTCCGCAAACCTTGTTTGTCCCTTAATGGCATTTTCACCACCGATAGCCGTTACAATAATATTTATTGGTGCAAAAGGATATCGCGCTTTGAGTTTCTCCAGCACCAGGCTGGGATACGCTTCCAGGGTATGCACTTCATGATTATCCGCATAACCCGCCGGTACGGAGTGACCGTGGAATACAATATTCACCGTTCTGTTGTTCGGCCAGATGGCTCGAAGTTCTTTCCTGACATTGGATAGATATGTGGTGTCGATGGTGACATTTTGAGCAATACTAAAATTTGCAATTGAAAGGAGTATGATAAAAAGATAGAATATTTTATATTTCATATTTAAGATGTTCAGCTTTCAAAGATATGGTATGAAGTTCTGATTGGGACGAGGCCCACTTTTAAGAGTGATAGCCTCATCTTCCCAATCCTTTTTCAAACCTACGGTTAGAACACAAGTTTTTAATCTTTTTCTTGTCATTTCAGCCAAAGCGCCACAGGAACTTCGCATAAATGCATGTTACGGCGCTTTGAGCTGAAATCTCTACGATGGAGAAAGCTCGCATTGTAGAGATTTCAGGGGAAGCGCGCAAAATGTTTTTATTCGGGAAGGTGGAGGCGCTTCGCTGAAATGACAAAAAAAATTGAGTTGCTTGATAGTAAAGCCTTCCATAAACTTTCCTGCAGCACTTAATCACCGGATATGGGGATTAAGAATTTGCACCTGATACAAGAAAGATTTGTCCTAACGGTAGCCTGGAAAAGGAGGGGAAGATAGCTCCATCAACTTTACAGATTTTTAAATATCTTTTTTTGATCATCATGATCACAACTTCATGTTTATTTACCCTCTACACAATCATTCAAGCAACCTCATAATCTGTTAACTTAGTAATTCGTAATTATTTAACCACTCCCACTCTCTGAATAGTCACTGGTCCCAGCAAACCGGAACGCACCAAGGGCGTCTGTGCCCAGCTGACACCTGCTGCACTGCCTGGCAAATTGGTGCTGGTAAATTTTTCACCGGTAATGGCGTCGCCGACAATACGGTTAGCCCATACGTTGGCTATTTCAATCCTGAGTGTATTTTCGCCATTTTTAATTAACCCTGTAATATCAAATCTGAAAGGCATTGCCCAGGTTATTCCGAGAGAGTGTCCATTCAACCAGGCTTCTCCTACTTTCGAAAGATCACCCAGGTCAAGGTATACGCGTTCGCCAGATACTGACAAGTTATTTGAATAGCTAAAAGTTTTATTATACGTTGCTGTACCCGAAAAATATCTGATACCCAAATTTTCAGATTCGGTCCAGGAAATAAGTTTTGGGAAACTGGCAGAATCCGGTGCCCCCCAGTTTTTGGAAAAACGTATCTTCCAGGGACCTTCAATCGGCTGCGTAACGTTCTTTACTTTCACCTCACGCTTATCCTTAGTCGAATTTAATTCAAAGACACCATTCTCCAAAAATTGCAGCCCGGTAGCGAAATAACGAATTTTTGGCGGGTAAGATTTACTCCTTATCAGGTCAGTATAACGAGATCCCTGCACCTGGTTTTTGAATACTATAATAAATGATTGGAATGGAGCGAAAGAAACGGGCATGCTTAACTGTGATGATTGCTGATTATATATATTAACAGGAGCTATCTCTCCTGAAACAGGATCCCATATTTCGGGAATTTTTCCTTTCTGTCGAAATGTGCAAAACCGTGATATCCATTGATCAGTAGTATTCCTGACAAGATAGAAATCCAGTTCACCCTGTTTCTGATGGATATAATCCAGCACAGTTGACTGCTTATCATCATATACAAAATCAGGCTTAACCGCTAATGCTGCCAGGATCTCTGGGGGAGAAATATCTGAAAATATTTTGCCTTTTCCCAATTGCTCTTTACTAAAAGAAGTTCCCGGTTTAACCCATAACGCATTGGCGGTTTTCTTCATCGTTGCATCCGCCCCTGGCTGATCCAATAAACCAGTTGCACTGATGGGAGAAGCGCCCGTTATGTTTGCACCCTGGCTTGCCAGTTCTTTCAGTTTTTTAACTGCCGCAGGATTAGCTGATTCCATATTTCCCAAAGCGAGTACATGAAAACTGGCTCCGCCGGGTAGTACAAGCATACCGTTCTTTACAGCGAGTTCCCGAAGTAATACATCCGTATTAATGATGTCGTAATCGTACCCGGCTCCTGCTGAAAAACGCGTATTTTTTGGAGTAACGAAATTGGGTACGTTATCCCCGTAATAATAAAGAACGTCCGATACAAATTGTGTTTCCTGCATCACGAAGGAAATGCGGGCCAGGTAATCCACAAACGGTTTTGTTTTGGACCACCATACCGTTTTGTCGTTAAAGTGAGTACCGGCGTGGTAAACGATCCCGGGAAACCCATACACAGCCGGGTTATGACTAAAGCCATGCACCACCACCCGGTTCATGCCTTCGCAGAAGGCACGATCTCCCAGCGGCTTAAGGTCAAAAGGCCCTTCTGTCCAATGCTGAAAACTGGTGAACGATTCCTCCTCTACGATTTTACGGTGATACATATGCGCAGACGCGGACACTTCTTTTACCAGCATCAGCAAATCAATGCTATCTTTATCATACACATAATGTTTGTTCCAGAACTCGCCTCTCGGGATATCCAGCGCTCCCAGGGCTTTTATGGCTTCCACCGGAACGTTGTGCAATGGTGGGCCAGGACCACCGGCCTCTGAAATAAGTTTAAGTCCATAACTGTTTGCAATTTCTTTTCCCTTTCCATAATGATTCCGGATCATCAACTCCGATATTGTTTTATCAAAATCGTGTTTGAATTTTTCATTGACTACCGTATCAAACATTTTAGTATTAAATATGGCAGGCAGAAATTTATACACTTCGTACCCATTTAATTTCTTAAATTCTGAAGGCAGGGTGGGTGTCCAAACCGAACCGGTGGCTTCAAAGCTGGCAAGATAAAAGTATTTTAACGCTGTTTTTGTAAAGTCGCCCAATAAAGGTTTCAAGTGATCGATAAAATACATGAAATGAAAACGCGCGGCGGAGGAATCAAAATGATCGATAATGGGGCCGGCAGAGTTGTCGCTATAATATTTTAATTGTTCCCCTGAATTAGCACATACAAATCGCTGAATATCCCAACTGCCCTCGGGAACGGTCCAGTTTAATTCATCCCGGCCACTATCAAAAAATGCTGAAACATTAATAATTTTTGAAGTATCCCCGTAAGATCTATTATCGCCTGATGGATAGGCCAAAACCACCACTTCTTTCGAGTACACCGGTTTGCCCTGCGCGTTATTAACGATTACCCGGGCCTTCCCTTTTTCATCCAGCTTGGAAATGGTCGGGAAAGGAACTGTTATTCTCTGCAGCCCTGGGCCCTGTGCTTTAACGGTAGAATAATATAATGACTTTCCCGCGTATTCAGGCGTAATCCAGCTTCCCCCGGCATTCCAGCTACTGGAAAGGCTCAGGCCGACTTCCATGTTATACCCGGTAGCTTTTTTAATTACTTTAACCAACGTTGCCAATGCTTCGGGACCCATAAAAGCCGGTCCCCCCGGGATCATCTTATTTGGATTGTTGGGGGCCCTTGCACCAATATCAAAAATATCCACGCCGCCTATGCCGGCATTCTTCATCGCCGTTAACTCTGTCATCAATCGTGCAGTATCCGTATTGCCATTCAGCCACCACCAATAAGATTTAGGATGTGCCTGTTGAGGTGGGTTATTAAAACCTTTCCTGAATTGGTCGTAAGTAGACACATGATCCTGCGCTGCTACTTGTTGCGATGGCAACGCAATAAATAGAGACCCCATAAAAATTAGTTTGCACAAGTTCTTCATACAGTAAATTTTATATTAGTAGAAATGGCCACCAGCTTTCAGAGTAAGGGCGCTTGCAGGGGCGGGGCTTGCCTTCGCCCTGTTGCACCTCATACTTGTTGTATTTTGTGAAAATTTCCCGATTATGTTCTACCAGTTTCGTACGCAGTCAGGGTGGGGGCAAGCCCCGCCCCTACAAACGCCCCTGACTAGTTGCTGACAGCTTCTCACCACGCAATTCCAAGGTCGCCCGTTACATTTTCTACAATAAAATGATAACCTAATTTTTTATCCCCTTCTTTAAAAGTTAAACGCCCGGTTTTCCAGGGATACGACGCATTTAGAAAAAGCTGTAGCTGTTCTTTGGTGATTTTTTCTTCGGGATAAATGCGAACGACTGCATTCTTTAACCCGGTGAGGTGCAGTCTCCGGCTAATTTCCCGCTGGCCGGAATAGGCTTCTTTGCAGGAGAGAATTCCTTCCTGTTGTTCTACAAAAATACGGCACTCCTTATGCCAGGCAGTAGGTAAGGAATAGGTTGAAAAACCAGCGTCCAGCCTGGTTTCAAAGCCGGTGAAAACAGGAGCACCCTGCGGAAACCTTAAACGTTGCACAACCGTGGAATTGGGTGAATAACCTGAAAAATAAAATGCGTTGTTACCTCTGCTAATAGTAAGTATCGGATTTTTGACGGATGGATTGTCTTTATCAATGCCATAATCGATTCCAAATTCTTTTAGCACATAACGAAGATATAAAGGACCTGTAAACCATTTTTCCGGATCATCCGGTGTTAACAATTTATCACCAGTGAATGAACTTGAATTGGTGCCGCGAACATAAGCCACTTTACCACCCTTCCATCCAGGCAGTGACCTAACCCAAACCACATCCCGAACATTGGCGCCTTGTTGCATGGTTGCAAGCGCCCTCGTACCCGGATCATTTCTATTATCGATATTGGTACATATTCCGCCTCCGGAAAAAAGCGCCGAATGTTTGATAAGGGTTGGATATTTTTTTGTTAGCTTGTCATTGGAAAGGTCAGACACGATGTTAAATTCACCTTCAAGTGATTGATTATTCTTTAGATTAAGAAACGATTGAAATGCTTTTCCTGCGTGATCCGCGGGCCCGTAAATCAACAGTTTTCCACCATTTTCGACGTACGCAATTAATGCCTTTTCTAAAGGCGACCCAGGTGGTGGAACGATGGAAACTAATATAGATTCATTCAGCAATACAGGTTTATCTTTGATAACAGATTGAAATGAAGTGGTGGAAATAATCGTGTTTAACGGGAAGCCGTTATTGATTGCCTGGCGTATCAGCCAGTCGCCATAATAAATCTCAGGCAACCGGTCTTTCTGCGTATATGCCCAGTCGTGATACTCATCAAAAGGATATACCCATACCAGGGGGCCCGGTGCCGTTGGCATATCATATCTTGCCTTTAGAATATGCGGAATCACTTCATCAGGCACTTCCGAAGGCATATCGCCATAGGAGTTGTCGATGGTAAGAAAGTTTAAGTGTGACGGCACTCTCACTTCGCCTTTCCTATTGATCCTTGTAACAGACATCGGCAGGTAAATATCATGCGGCTCACTTCCGTACCGGTCGAGCCAGGGACTGTTCACCCACCAGGGATCGTGTGTATAGTACCGGAAGATATACCGGTCGTCGGGCAACTCCGCCATGCGCGACATATAACCGGTGAGCTCCAGGCCAAAATCTCCATCCAACGCGGCCCAGGGAGAGTTTGGAGGAGGAAGCATATTATAACCGCCATTGTAAATATTTTTTAAATCAACACCATCCCGTGCAAGATCCGTTCCCGCAGATAAATTAGTTCCCCGGGTTTCTATCCTGAAAACCGGGCATTCTTTGCGGAACAATTTCCAGAAGGTGGTAATTTTTTCCCGGGTTCCTTGCAGTTTCTCCTGCTCAAATCCTTTACCATTAAATATGGCCCCGGTAGATGACCAGCCTTCAACACCAAAGCCAAAGCCATTGCTAAACCAGATATAATCATACCCGAGGTCTTTTAAGAAATGCTGGCTTTGTCTTCCAAAGAAAGTACCAAAAGGCGTATTTGCGGGGATGCCTTTCGGAAAACCTGCATACGCCACTTTATCTGCATTAAGCGTAGAATAGCAGCTTACAAAGGTTTTATGCCCCATGGCATTGCCACCCAATATTTCCGTATGCCGATTATATTTAAAATCGGATTTCGCGAATTCAGGACCGGGGTCAAATGTAGCTCCTACCCGTATGGGTTTCCCCGTAATGCTTTTACCTGTTTCTTTTAACGTTTGAATGATATAACGCAGATCCTCATACGTAAATGCCGGCGGGTTTTTAATGTACAAATATGCCCTTTCATGAAGCGATAATTCCTTCGGCCCCGATCCCACTTCATGTTCCGTATTTGGATTGCCCATATATTTCGCCCATTCAAGGGGTTGCGAGAGATTGCCGCTGTATTCAAGAATCTCAGAACCATCCGCGGTCCATAACATTACAGAGACCGTATCTGCATGCCTGAGTAAGGAATACCACTGGGTAAAGATTTCTTTGGCGACTGCTTTGATGTATTCTTTATCTTTTTGTTTGAAAGGCTTCAGAGAGGCTTCTAACGTGATGTTGTTAAAAGATTTTCCTTTGATGAAAGAGCTGCCTGGCAAAGGACTAAGCTGTGCATAACCGTTAATATAAAAAAGAACAAGCAAACCGGCGGACAATAATTTATACAGGTTATTCAAGATCATAAAAATTATAATGATTTACTGCAATTCGTTTCTATTAATTCTTTTCCCAACTCAGAAGAGGGATCGAATTGGGAATCTACCCGTATTTCAGACCTGTGAGGGTTTTGAAACATATAAGGTCGAACCCTCATTTATATTTTCGGTCAGACTCTGTATCCAAACCTATAAGGTTTAAACCTGAATTGCCTACACCCAAAACGCAAACCTTATAGGTTTTTCAGCGCGACCTGTAGCAATACAATTAACCATTATCAATACCCCGTATTCTGCTTTACCACCGGGTTCAAATCAATTTCATTCTGCGGTATTGGTAATATCAATTCAAAATCTTCCACCGAAAAATTTAAACCCTGGCTGGCATAATGCGCATTTAAAACAGTACGTGCACGGCCTGTGCGAACAAGATCAAACCAGCGATGGCCCTCATATAAAAATTCAACTCTTCTTTCTTTCTCTAATGCCAGCCTGGTGGCTGCCTGGTCGAGAGCCGGTAAAACCGCCAGTCCCGCGCGAGCCCTGGTAAGTTTAATATAATCAAGCGCTGCAGACGTGTTATTTAATTCATTCAGCGCTTCGGCATACATCAACAAAACATCCGCATATCTTAATACCAGATAAGATATCGTTCCGTCGCCAAGGTCTACCGCTCTAAAGTCAACAAATTTTAAACCGTAACGGGCATACGATTTCTGACCATTTATTAGAAGCACGGAATCACTTACAGAGATAGCCTTGCGGGCATCACCTGCTTCATATGATTTAATAAGATCCAGTGTTGGCACTATTCTTCCTGAACCCTGGAGGTTGTTGGGAAAGATTGCCATGCTGGTGATGGCAGGCGTAAATACTGCGGAATAATTATTGCCCAGGCTTTTACCAGATACATATTCAATTTCATAAATGGATTCTGCAAGGTTATTATTCCCGTTAGTGAAAAGCGTTCTATAAGCGGGCACAAGTGAATACTGGTTTAGATCAATCACTTCTTTTAATTTGGCCGCTGCTTTCGCATAGTCATGTTGCGTCAGATATACTTTTCCAAGCAGGGTTTTTACAGTTGCGCGCGATGCTTTTGTTTTATCCGTGTTAAGTGCAGCAGGCAATAATGTTTCTGCACTTGTAAGATCACTCAGAATAATTTCATAAACTTTTTCCTTCGGCTGTAGCGAAAGGTCTGCGGCTAAAATTTCTTCCGGACTTGTAAATTCTTTGTCAGTAACCGGCACATTACCAAACAACCGTACCAGGTAAAAATAACTGAAGGCGCGAAGAAATTTCGTTTCTCCTTTAATCCGGTCTTTTGAAGCCGCGTCAAAATCTACCTGGTCTATCCTGCCTAAAATAGTATTACACTGCGCGATGCTGTATAAACAGGTATTCCATGTATTTCTTACCTGGGTGTTGGTAGGCGTTAATGCATTCTGATCGAATTGCATTTCATCAGTGGTGGGTGATGACCAGGATATTTCGGCATTATCTGTCGCCAGCTCTGACTGGTACAAACTATTACTGGTGCTGTATAAACCGCGCTGCGTAGCATAAGCCCCTAACAATGCGTTATCGAAATCAGCTTTTTTATTATAAAAATTTTCTGTGCTGATCTGTGCTCCTGGCGTAAGTTCCAAAAACTTTTTGCAGGACGAAAACATAAACACAATAACCAGTATGGCTACAATCGGGCTATGAGTTGTAAGGTATGAGGTAGGCCGATTTCGTTTCGATGCTATTATCTGTTGCATATAAATAAATTTATTCTCAATAATTAATGTGCTTCAAATTCGTAATTCGTAATTAATAATTCGTAATTATCTAAAAAGCCACCCGCAACCCCAGCGAAAAAGTGCGTGGATTGGGATAGGAAAAGAAGTCAAGCCCGCTTTTGGCGATGTTGTCGCCACTGGTACTTCCTTCCGGATCGAAACTTGGATAATCCGTAAACACAAAAACATTGGTCGCATCGGCGTACACAGAAAGCGATTGCATTTTCAACCT
>JBDSBP010000266.1:0-8963 GCA_039921525.1 Chitinophagaceae bacterium
CATCCTGTTATTATCGCGCTTCGGTGCAGCGAATAATTAGCCAATCATTTATCACACGCGACTCACCCTTCAAGACAATTTTCGCGGCGAATAACGCCCATCATTTAAACACTTGCATAATGATCAAAGTTGCATAGGCTCGAAAACCATTAGTCGACTAAACCCTGCAGAACCACCCCCGTTGTATTCCGCGCTTCGCCGCGGAATACAACATCCCCTCCTTGTTAAAAGAGGGGAAGATAGGCTATTATGCTCACTGGTTTTCTGACATCCCTTTTTGTCAGCCTCAAGTTAAAACAATTCCTCTCACAAGTTTTCTTATATTAAATAAATCAAATTTAACGATTAGCCTCATACGTAGTTATCGAATATTATTCGCACTCACAGAAAACGGCCTATCCTCCTCCTTCACCCCTCTCTCCACCGCCGGCTTATCACCCATCTCAAAATGCAACACACCTCCTTTGCCAATATCCTGGTGAACCAAAAAATTATGAGTATACCCCTTACCGTTTAAAGTAGCCGATTGAATATAAACATTTTCCTTGTTGTTGTTTTGCGCTTCGATAACAAACTTTTTACCATCTTCCAGCGTAATAGTCAACTTTCTGAAAACGGGGCTGCCGATTACATATTGGTTAGTGCCTGGGCAAACACTATAGAAACCCATTGCGCTCAGCACATACCAGGACGAAGTCTGGCCCTGGTCCTCATCACCCGGGTAACCATCCTCAGTTGAACTATATAATTTATCCATGATGGAGCGCACATGACTCTGGCATTTCCATGGCTGACCTCCATAATTATATAGGTAGATCATATGTTGTATGGGTTGATTGCCATGGGCGTACTGCCCCATATCCGCCATAACCATTTCTGTCATTTCATGGATGGGGCCTCCATAAGTACCTACTTTATATTTGTTGGGTTCGCTAAAAACTGAATCAAGTTTTGCCGTGAAATGCTGGTCGCCACCCATTAATTGTATTAGTCCTTTTATATCATGAAAAACAGACCACTGATAATGCCAGGCATTGCCTTCCGTAAAAGGCCCTCCCCATTCTATAGGGTCAAAATTGGGCGTCCATGTTCCATCTATTTTTCTTCCGCGCATAAACCTTGTGGACGAGTCATATACGTTTTTATAATTAAACATCTGCCGGGAGAAAATATTCGCATAAAATGGCTGATCGGTAAGCGTTGCTAACTGATAACCGCAAAAGTCATCGTACGCATATTCCAATGTTTTAGCAGTGGCTTCCCTATACTGTGGATAAGGCACATAGCCCAGTTGGAAATATTCCTTCCAGCCATCCCTTCCATTAGCTGGCCCCCACGGTCCTTTATTAGTAGATTCATGCAGGTATGCATCCAATGCCTGTTTCGGGTCAAACGTCTGGATTCCTTTTACCCAGGCATCCGAAAGCAATGATATGGCATGGTTGCCAATCATACTCCCCGCTTCACCAGGGAAAGACCAGGAGGGTAACCAGCCGCACTGTTCTTTCGCCGCAAGCAATGCCTGCATATAACGGCCATGCATAGTGGGGTAAAGGATAGTATTTAAAGGAAACTGCCCACGAAAAGTATCCCAGAAGCCTGTATCCGTAAACATGTAGCCGTCGTGTATCTTGCCATCATAAGGGCTGAAATAATAAGGTTTGCCCGTGCTGTCATACTCGTAAAATTGGCGGGAGAAAAGGCTTGCCCGGAAAAAGCAGGAATAAAACGTAGCCATTTCTTCCTCCGTTCCACCCTCGGCAAGTATCCTGTTTAACTGCCTGTTCCATACTTTTCCTGCAGCCGTTTTGGTGTCTTCTAATTTTCTGTAGGTGCCTAATTCCTGTGTAACGTTTAATGATGCCTGGTCGGCACTAATGTACGAGGAGGCAATTTTAGCCTGAACTATCTCTCCTTTTTTAAACTCAATATAGGCTCCTACTCCGTTTCCTTCCCCCGATAGCGAATCTCTTTTGATTGTGTTCTTCCTGTTTTCCCAGGTGCCGTATGAAACAAAGGGTTTATCGAATACTATCTCAAAATAATTCTTGAAATTTTTTTGAAGGTTACGTCCATTAATAACATACCCCGTAATTTTCCTTTCTTCGGGTATGATGGTCACCATACTCATTCTCGTGTAGCCGTCTAATACAATAAAGCACGGTTGTTTTTTGGGAAAGGAAAACCGAATATGCACCCCTCTTTCCGTTGGTGACATTTCAGTGGTGATTCGATTGTTCAACGTTACTTTATAATAATTTGGTTTTGCTATTTCATTAGCATGACTGAACCGGGCAGCCCTTTCGAACTCACCCACCACCAGTTTTCCGGTTACCGGCATCAACGAAAATACGGCGTAGTCATTCGTCCAGGAACTACATTGGTGAGCCTGTTGAAAGCCACGGATGGAATCTTTCGAGTACTGGTACTTCCATCCATCGCCGTTTCTGCCTGTCTGAGCCGTCCAGGTATGCATACCAAAAGGTAAAGCAGTAGTCGGGTAGGTGTTACCACGGGTTAGTTGAAATGCAGAATTGGTGCCTTGCAACGTATTTACGTATTTAACCAGGTCGGAGGTATCTGCCCGTACACCACTGCTTACGAGTAATATTATGGCAACAACATTATTAATTCTCATCATTCGTTGATTTAGGTAAACTTCCGGCAAATATTAATGATAATTTTTGAATATTTACTTTTCTCTTTGACTGGATAATAGAAAACACTTTATCATAACACATTGTCAAATAACGGCCTATATCATCAGTTAGAAATTTTAGGGCATATAATAAGCGGTTGAAAAGAAACTCCGGCACCTTAATTTTCGTAAATGTGAAAGTTTAGTTTAAATAAAAGGGGGAAATTATACTTTTAAGCCAGTAAAACAGTTTATAAGAAAGCGAACAAAAAGCTATGGAATATTGTCAATAGATTTATGCAGAACTGCTTATTTAACAGGCAATTGCTTAAGAAAATGAAACTATAATGAAATCTACATCTTTACTCTTATTCGTTTGCATTTGTGCTCTATTGTTTTTAAGGGCCTGTACATCAAAAGAAAACATTGTGATGGTTGATCCTGGTGATACAGGCGTACCGGCAGTAGCATTCCAGGCGCCTCTTGTTATTACGAAAAGTGGCAAATACACGGGTAATTATAAAAGCACCGATTCTAATATTCCGGCAGTGTGGGTACAAACTACAGAACCTGTAGAGCTAACAGGTTGTACTATCGCAAGTGCAGGAGACATGATCAGGTGCGTTTCGGGAACCCGTTTAAATATTCATCACAATAGTATTTATGGATTATTACCCAACACTAATTTCCAGTGGGGGCGGGTTATAAACAATTATAAACCTCGCAGCTTTATATTTCAAAACAATTACGTTGAGCATACTGGTGGCTTGTTGATAGATCATACTGATTCTACGGCAACAAGTGTGGTAATTCGATATAACATCATTCGAAATACGGACAAAAGAAGGGATGATTTATTTGCCGGTGAGAAACGGCCGGGTATTATGTTCAACACAGTTTTGAACGTCACAGGCGACATAAGCTGGAATCAATTTATAAACCTGCCGGTAGCATCTTTTGTAGATGACAACATCTACATGTATAATAGTGGCGGAAAAAGCGGAACTCCCTTTTTAATCCATGATAACTATATTAAAGGTGCATACCCGTACCCGCTGAATGCAACTTATTATGGCAGCGCCATCACCGTTGACGGCGACCCTGGTACCAATACAATGGATAAAATGTCGCAATTCATTGATGCATACAACAACCAGGTGATTAGTATCTGTAATTCAGCTATGAACATTTCGGCAGGGCACGACATTCACTATTATAACAACACCATAATAAGCAGCGGCCGGTACCCGGATGGCACCAGGTCTGACTGGTTCTGGGGTGGTTGTGCCATTTGGAACGCCAGTAATGTTCCGGTAGCTAACTTCATAAATAATACCATTAAAGGCAACAAAATTGGTTATGTGCGACCTGGCAAGTATGCTCCTGTTCCCGGTCGGCAGGATTGGGTGGTTGTTGGAGGTAGCCCCTTATCAGTAAGTCGCGGCGATAATTTGTCTATGGCAAATCCGATTACCCTGGAAACTGAAAAAGCAGAATGGCCCAAGTGGTTAGACAAGGTTGCTGAAAATAATGTTATTTTGGGTAACAAGCCGTAGGTGTGAGGTGTGAGGTATGAGGTGTGAGGCGTGAGGTGTGAGGCGTGAGTCTCCGATCAGTGGTGTCGATATCACCCGTGTAAATAACAATTTTGATGCGCGGCGTTTGTAGGGGTGGGGCTTGTCCCCGCCCTGTTACACCGGATACATGTGGTATTTTGTCGACGTCTCCCATAAATATACTGTTAGTTTCGTATGCAGTCAGGGCGGGGGCAAGCCCTGCCCCTATAAACACCCCTACATTTTAGTCAGGCATTGGATCATAACCCTGTTTATTGGCGGATGTTATATTAAAGTCTCTCATGAATTGAGAATTCAAACGTCAGGTGAGATAACTTTGTAAAAGAAGCATAATTAATTCATTAATTATTACCAACTTTGGTTAAGTTATATAGTAGGTGTGAGGAGAATAATGCAAATGTATCTGCTTTAAGTAGTTTCTCTTTCTCTTCGGGTTTTACTCAAACCTCATACCTCAAACCTCATACCTCAAACCTCATACCTCATACCTCAAACCTCATACCTCATAACTCATACCTCATTCCTAAGTGGTTCCCCTCAAAAATATGTCTCCATGGTAAGGCCAAACGTAATCAATAAATTTTCTCGTTGTGTTTTAGATAATTTATTGTAGTTAACAGCAGTAGTGAAATTTAGCCATTTCCTTAATTTAATCGAAGCATTGTTATTTGATTTCAGGATATAATCGTTTTTATCAGAAAGCGAATTCTGTAAAAAACTTACTCCTTCAAATATCAACAGATCTTTAATCACCCAACGATATTTTAATCTTGCCGAATTTCTAAAAGTTCCATAGTTATCCTCCGTATTATCGGCTTTTTCTACAGCGCTTCTTTCATAGATTATACCATCGCTTATTACAAAGTCAACTGTTTCTGTTTTTAAAAATGTGTACCCGACACCAGCACCTACCTGGTACCGGCGATTTATTTTTAGGGAATAGCTTTTATCAAAGGTGCCCAGTCCCCAGTAATAAAGTTTTTGTATATTCTTATAAATATCGAAGTCAATGGTGGAAGAAAAGTCATTATTTGTTTTCCTGTTCTGTTGTTCACCATAAACATAACTGTTAGAAAAATTAAGGGTCATGATCTTTTTACTTATGTTGAAACGAAGTGCATTATTTAAGACAAAAGAATTGCCGTCATTTGTTTTGTTGATGATCCCGGTGGATCCATAATACACATGATAATGTACACTATCATTAAACTGGGAATACGTTTGCAAGGAAGATATCAGCAATAGTAATATAATAACAGATCGCATAATATGAAGTAATTTGGTAATACGTTTAAAGTTGATTCAGAAATTCGTTTGTTCAAAAGTTCCATCGTTTGGTTATCTTCATAGCTGACTTACCTTTTTATCCTTGTTTCATTTTATACTAATTAACTGAAAAACAACTTTTAGAGTAGTTTTTCGTGAAAAGCGGATATACATGATAGAGCAGGACAGTCAGGGTTGATTTTGCGTGTACATTTAAAAAACTTTTGCCATATGCCCCCGATATCCTCTTACTCTACTAAAATTTTATGTCCCTTAACAGGTAATCATTAATTATTAACCACTATAATTGCATTTCCTAAGCGAAATTTTAAGCTAATCAATCAAATAATCACTATGAAAAGACAATTTTCAGAGAATTTTTTCAAAGGTAAAAAACTACAGGTATTGCTGGCTGTTATGGTAGTATTGCTCACTGCTGCCGGTTGCAATAATCCCAAGGAGCCAAAGGCAGACCCAGCCACCAAGGGCGATCCAAAATTAGGCAAACTTAAACTGTTGCCTGATTTTCATGCTGAACATTTATATAGTCCTGGTGGGAATGAACAGGGATCCTGGGTAGCCATGACCTTTGATGATAAGGGGCGGATGATTGCTTCAGACCAGTATGGCTATCTTTACCGGGTAACCATCCCTTCGATCGGTTCCGACACTGCCACTACAAAAGTAAAAGTAGAAAAACTGGCCGTTGACATACCGGGAGACACATCTTCCGCTACTATTAAAATTGGGTACGCGCATGCGTTGATGTACGCGTTCAACAGCCTGTATGTGATGATTAATGATGAGGGAGACAGGGGTAACATGACGCGAAAAAGCGGGCTCTACCGGCTGCAGGACACAAACGGTGATGACCAATATGATAAACTTACGCTCCTTAAAAGGCTGGAAGGCGAAGGAGAGCATGGGCCACACAGCATCGTTTTGTCGCCTGACAAAAAATCGATCTATGTTATTGCGGGCAATTTTACCAAGATCCCGCAAATGAATGCTTACCGCTCGCATCCCGTTTATAAACACGATAATCTACTGGCATTAGTGAAAGATCCCAATGGTCATGATAATACGGTAAATACCCATGGCGGCTGGGTAGCTCATCTGGATTCCACGGGAACTAATTGGGAATTGATAGCTTCCGGCTTCCGTAATCCATTTGACCTGGCATTTAATGAAGATGGTGAAATGTTCACGTACGATTCGGATATGGAATGGGATTTTGGCCTGCCGTGGTACCGGCCTACACGTATTTGCCACGTCACCAGCGGCAGTGAATTCGGCTGGCGCCCAGGAACTAATAAATGGTCACCTGCTTACCCCGATAATTTACCGGCTGTGGTTAATATTGGCCAGGGCTCACCCACCAGCGTTTTCAGCGGGTTAACTGCACGGTTCCCTGATAAATACCGCCGGGCCATTTTCGCCTTTGACTGGAGTTTTGGAATTATCTATGCCCTTCACCCGGAGGCTAAAGGATCTACTTATAAAACCACTGCGGAAGAATTTATTTCCGGTGCACCACTGCCTTTAACAGACGGAATAATCGGACCAGATGGGGCATTGTACTTTTTAACTGGCGGCCGCAGACTGGAATCGGATTTTTACAGGGTATATTATAAAGATAATAAAGAACCAAATGACGCTGTTGTATCCAGTTCTTCCGATGACGCTACGAAAGCGCGCAAAACCAGGATCCAACTGGAAGAATTTCATGGCAAACCAAATTCCCAGGCCGTTGCTTTTGCCTGGCCTTTCTTAAAAGACGAGGATCGTTACATTCGTTTTGCAGCGCGTGTTGCCGTAGAAAATCAGCCTCCTGCTCAATGGCAGGCGAAAGCACTTGCTGAACAAGATCCACAGATCTTAACCCAGGCCATGCTTGCACTGGCGAGAACAGGCGACTCGGCTTCTAAAGTGAATAACAAAATTATTGAAGCCCTTACCACGATAGATTATAAGAAATTACCAGAGTCGCAGCAGCTCGATTTACTGAGGGCATTTGAAATAACATTGTATAGGATGGGCTTACCAGACGCTGCGGTAACTGGCAAAATGAATGCTTATCTTGATCCAAACTACCCGGCCTCATCTAACGATTTAAACCGCATGTTTGTTAAGATCCTGGCATATACGGGAGATAACACCGTGGTTTCAAAAACGATGGCATTAATGGATAATGCGAAAGATGATACGGATACCCTGCAGAAAACGTTTACAAGCTCATCTGACCTTGTACTGCGTAATCCGCAATACGGAATGGATATTGCCAAAATGTTATCAAACAAACCACCTGCTCAACAGGTTTATTATGCAACAGCATTAAGCAAGGCTAAACAAGGCTGGACACCAGAATTACAGGATAAATATTTTAAGTGGTTCACCACTGCTTTTGGTTATAAAGGTGGCGTAAGTTATGTTGGATTTATTGATGGCGCGCGTAAACTGGCGCTGGCAAATGTTCCCAAGGATCAGTTGGCACATTTTAATTCTATATCCGGACAGTCATTGCTTGATTCAGCCAATAATAACAGGCTGGCTATAAGCGGCCCTCGTCCTATAGGGCCCGGCCGACGCTGGAAAGTAGATTCTGCATTGTTTGTTATAGAGCATGACTCCTCCACCAGGGATCTCGCCCAAGGCAAGGCAATGTTCGATGCCACTCTCTGTAGTTCGTGTCATACCATGAGCGGTGTGGGCGGTGCAGTTGGACCGGACCTGAGCCAGCTTGGCACGCGCTTTTCAGCCCATGACATCCTGGAATCAATTATTGACCCAAGCAAAGTAATTTCCGACCAGTTTGCCGCTACGAATTTCTATATGAAAGATGGCAGTTCAATTATTGCCCGACTGAAAAACGAAGACAATAATAAATATTATATCATCCAAAATCCATTTACGCCGCAAACAGTGAGGGAAATACCGAAGAGTGATGTGCTTAAAACAAGTGTCTCAGATGCACCTTCCATTATGTATCCAGGTTTGATCAATCCGCTAAACCCGGAAGAATTGAAGAACCTGATGGCTTATCTTATATCTGGAGGGAATAAGGATAATGCCGTGTATAAAGCAAAGGGGAAATAGGCGTCGGGTATGAGGTATCAGGAATGAGGTATGACGAAAAACACTTGATTCCTAATTTGGTTTGAATCTCTTCATCCAAAAAATAATATTTCCAAATAAAAAAATCCTTTGATCAGGTTTTGAAGTTTCAAAACCAGGATCGAAGGATTTTTTTATTTAGTAATTTTGCCGTCCACAGCAATATCATATCTCATACCTACTATATAACTTAACCCAAGTTGGTAATAATTAACGAATTAATCATGCTTCTTTTACAAAGTTATCTCACCTGACGTTTGAATGGTCAATTCATGAGAGACTTTTATATAACTTCCGCCAATAACCAGAGTTATGATCCAATGCCTGACTAAAATGTAGGGGCGTTTGTAGGGGCAGGGCTTGCCCCC
>JBDSBP010000267.1:0-51653 GCA_039921525.1 Chitinophagaceae bacterium
ATGAAGACAATGGAAATCAACGCTTCATCAGTATTTTGCTTAATCATATAAAAACAGGTGAAATAACAGCTTTTAGCCCAATTGACGATCGGTTTACTACACCAATTACCGTTGGTGAGATTACCAAACAACTAGTTGGTGAAGTTAAAAAGATATCGGTACCTAACTGGGCAGAAGATCCAGATGGTTCGAAGGGCATTATGAAAGATTCAGTTATTTCTGAGGAGTTTAACCCAGACAATACTGTTGAAAAATACTGGATTAAGGAAGATTGGGTATTTGATAAAGAATCTGCCCGTATGCATGTTCGTATTTTAGGAATAGCTCCTTTAAGAACCATCCGTAATGAAGATGGTAGCTACAGGGATGTTACTCCATTGTTCTGGGTTTATTACCCTGACCTTCGTACGATGCTGTCTAGATATGAAGCATATAATGGCAAAAATTATGGAGCTCGCTCAAGCTGGGAAGAAATTTTTGAAAGCCGGATGTTTACAAGCCGTATAATTAAATCCACATATGATAATCCATACGATCAATATATAGCAAATTATATTAAAGATCCAATCTTGAGATTATTGGAAGGTGACAATATTAAAGATAAAATATTCAACTACGAACAGGATTTGTGGTCATATTAATTAAGCAATACGCTAAAAAAAAGACTGCCTTTAAAAAGGCGGTCTTCTTTTTGCCCCGAAGTTGATGTTAAAATTACTATACCCCTTCTGTCAAACACCTCCCTCCAAAAATCCTTCCTTGAACCTTTCCCTGATTTTTACCACCGTAATTTTACTAAGCTAAGAATCGATAACCTGGATATCTTTGCGAAAATAAATTAAAAATACCCACTTATGGGTATTGTTTGATTGAATTGTTTTATTATTTTTACAATGGTTTTTCATAGGATATTGGATTTTAAAAACGGGGCTGGATTTCTATCCTGGCCCCTTATTTTTGTTGATAGTCAAATAAATGTATTATACTCATTTTAATCATATGTTTCTCCTGAAGTATTTTTATTGAAATAGTCCCAAATAATTTTTGCCTTTGCCTTTCCCACTATAAGAGCTAATTTTTCTTCATCAGCCCCACTGATTTTCTGCACGGATTTAAACGATCTTAATAGTAAATTTGCAGAATTTTCCCCGATCCCTTTTATGTTCTCCAGTTCATTTTTAAAGGTACCCTTGCTTCGTTTTTTACGATGAAAACTGATACCAAAACGATGTACTTCATCCCTGATTCTCCTGATTAATTTGAGGCTTTCACTATTATAGGGAAGTTTGATAGATTCTTTGTCGCCCGGAAAGAAAATTTCTTCTTCGTTCTTAGCAAGGCCCACTATGGTCATTTTACCCACCAGGTTTAATTGCCCGATGCTTTCCATAGCAGCACTTAGCTGCCCTTTACCGCCATCAATTATCACTAACTGGGGAAGTGTTTGTTGTTCTTCTGTCAGGCGTTTATAACGGCGAAATACCACTTCCTGCATAGTAGCAAAGTCATTTATTCCTTTAACCGTTTTCACGTTGTAATGCCTGTAATCTTTTTTGCTGGGAACACCTTCTCTAAAGCATACCATAGCTGAAACGGGATAACTTCCCTGGAAATTAGAGTTATCAAAGCATTCAATATGAACCGGCAACTCGGATAGCTGCAGGTTTTCCTGCAATTGAAATAGAACCTTTCTTTTTTCTTCGTCAGTAGTACCTTCCAGTTGCAAGGTTTTTTTTCTGCGTATTTCTTCTTTAAAATAATTCACATTTTTTTCCGAAAGATCTAATAATTTCTTTTTTTCACCCCCTTTGGGAACAGTAAGAATAATACCTTCATCGGGATATTCAACTTCAAAGGGTACTATAATTTCAGTTGAAACATTATTAAAAAGTGATCTGAGCTGTGCTATAGCAAACGCCAGTACTTCCTCTTTTGTTTCCTCCAGGTGAGTTTCCAACTGTGTGGTATGTGTTTGAATAATGGCGCCATTCTGGATCACCAGATAATTTACGTACGCAATATCACCTTCCTTCAAAATAGAGAACACATCAAGATTGCTTAGGTGTTTACTTACAATAATGGATTTTGCACGGTAATTTTCGATGTGTTCTACCTTCTTCCTCGTTAATTCTGCTTTTTCAAATTGAAGTTGCTCTGAATACACCTTCATTTCAGTTTTAAAATGATGAATAACAGGATTAAGATTGCCTTTCATGAAGTTTTTCAACTGGCCTAACTGGTGGGTGTAATCTTTTTCATTTTGTAATCCTTCACAAGGCCCTTTGCAATTACCTAAATGGTATTCAAGGCATACTTTAAACTTCTTCTTTCTAATGTTATTCTCGGTGAGATTTAACTTACAGGTCCTGAGCTGGATGTTCTGCTTAATAAAATCGAGCAAGTCACGCACCTTACTTACAGAAGTGAAGGGTCCAAGATATTCGGACCCATCCTCAATTTTTCTCCTTGTTAAAAACACTCTCGGGAAAGGTTCCTTTTTGATTACGATATAAGGATAACTCTTATCATCTTTTAAGTTAATATTAAACCGGGGCTGATATTGCTTGATGAGTGAATTCTCTAAAAGAAAAGCATCCTGCTCTGAGTCAACAATGGTGAATTCTATATGATGAATGCGAAACACTAACTCATGCGTTTTATAGTTGCTGAAGGCCTTGCTGAAATAGGAACCCACCCGTTTGCGCAGGTTTTTGGCTTTGCCAACATATAGCAGTTCCTCCCTGGCATCATAATATTTATAGATGCCAGGTTGATGTGGAATAGTATGAGCAATATTCTGAAAATCCTGGATATTCATTGTTCTACCAATAATAAGTTGAAATCTGATAATTTGTTACGATAGTCATTACTCCTCATTCCATACCACTTTTATTTGACTGATAATTGCAGGATGATCTCCTGCTTGCCGGCTGCTGATGATTTGAAAATTTTTGCTTGTTTTCCAATATAGTTTTTTTACAATTAAGATATCATTGCTTTTGGTAATCTTTTCAAGGTAAACACTTTGTACCTGGTCATCTAAAATTGGGTCGGGGTGAATGATTACATCCATTCTTTGGAGGGTAAGATCTTTATTCAGGGTTGAATACGTAAATGTTATGTTTGGTATAGATTGATCCGCAAAACTTGTTTCCTTATAAAATCTTTTGATGGAGGGATCATTCATATCAGGTTTCATGAACTCTTCCGCCAGGGAATTAAATTCATCCGGCGTTAATAAAATAGTATCCGTTTTATTGTTGATCGTGCTGTATTTATAAACAGGTGGTTTTAATGAATCCACTTCATGAACCTGGCCCTTCAGAAAATTATTTACCGGGAAAAAATCATGTGTTGCTTCCTCTACTAAAGGCTGCTTTGAATTATTATTATTGCAGGCAATAAGGCAACAACCCATAACAATGACAATCAATTTATTCATGTATAAAAGTAAATCAATTACATAATAAAAAAACCGTTGCCTTTGCAGGCAACGGTCTAAACAAGTATAACAAGATTAATTATCTGAAAGTTTTACTTACGCCAATTTTAAGACCGTATTCAAAAAGATACTCTTTAATAGGATAGCGATCGTTATACGACGACATTAACTGGTAGCGGAATTGAGGACCAAGTTGCCAGCGCAAGCCACCGATTTTATATGAAAGAAACGCCTCAAAACTAGAATACACGTTCCACTTACGAACTAATGATGGTTCCTTCGTATAATTTAAATAATTGGAGGAAAGCAGGTAAGTATCGCTGAATAATAAGAAAGTTGGCTGTATAGTTCCTGCTACATTAAATTGAAGGCGCTTGTTGCCTAACAGTTTTAATTCAGCCCCAATGGGAACAGAAACCTGTAAATATTGATTTTGTAAAAGTTCAGGGGAATAACCACCAAAATTTCTGAATGAGGTATAAGACGAAATGGTATCTGCAACAGGGCCTGCCGTATTAAGCGCAATGGAGGCTTTTTCGTAATAAAATCTAAAAGCCTTGATATTGTACCGGGAATAATTGAGTTGTAAACCTGATTTTATAGTAAAGTTCCGGCTCGCAGAGAATAATATATTAGAACCTAATTCTGCGCCTATCGAGGCATTTTGATCAACATATTTGTTTACATTCTTATCCCTTGAAGCCAGGGGAATATTCTGTTGGCTGGCCTGGGAATTAGTTTGATTATCAACTAACCGGCGATAACTAATGGTAGGTGAAAAATAGAACTGTAAGTTAAATTTACTTTTTTTCTGTGGTGTTAACTTTATGGCAGCTAGCTCCTGAAGCCAATTGAAATCCGTTATAGATCTATCTTCCTCATTTGTAAGCGCATTCGCCGTAACAGCAGATGTTATCAAATCTTTCTTCGAATCGAAATCTGTATTTTCAATTCGTTCGGAAACCGCTACATGCGAAACAGGTATGGTAACATTTATGGAAAGTTCTTGCTTCAGGGTTTCATTATTTTGAAGAATGAAGCCTTTAAGATTACCGGCGGCTTTATTAGATGTATTACTGAAATTATTGTTAGAATTATTATTCGAAGTGTTGTTCGAAGTATTGTTGGAAGTAGTATTAAAACTATTTACAATAATATCTTCCGACACGCTAGCAACTGAATTGTTGGATAAAGGCGATGAACTGCCTTTATCTAAAATAGTTGTCTTGTCTTTTAAATTGTCGAACGCCATGTTTTGGAAGGACGTAACTGGCGCTGTTATAGCAGGTTGCTGTTTGTCGTTTACAGAATTTAACTCCCCTGATGAATTTAAAGCAGTGTGGGAACCATTGAGAATTTTGCTTTTTAAAGATGCGTTTGAAGAACCTCTAAAATTGGTTTCCTGGAAAATGAATACCAAAGCAGTAACAATTAGCAGGCTGCCCCCGATTTTAAACCATCTCATTCCGGGATGCAAAGAATTATTAATTCCCCGCCACACTTTATCGGAAGGAAATAACTTATGCTGATCTGCTTTTTGTTTCAGGAAAAGTTCAAAATCATCGTTGTTAAAATCTCTCTCCATTGTAAAATCTCTTTAGCAGTATGGTTATTTTGGGTATCGAATTTCATCTGAATATTTAAGAACGTACGCAAGTATTAATATCCACCAAAAGCAGCTAAAAATCCAGTCTTTTCCTTTGATTTTTGCAATATCTTTTTGCGGATTAAAATTTCTTCCAGCATCTGTTTTGCTCTGGTATACTGCGATCTGCTGGTGCTTTCCTCAATTTCCAGCATTATGGAAATTTCCTTGTGGGAATATCCCTCAATCGCGTACAAGTTTAAAACAGTTCTATATCCAAGAGGTAGTAAACGGATACATTCTACAACTTGTTTAGCCTGAACTATGGAAGGAACAGTTTCCTCCCTTACCTGGAGCGTGGTTGCATGAATAAGATCAACACTCTCATTGAATTTTTTATTCTTCTTGAGGTTGTTTATGCAGGTGTGAACAATAATCCTGCGTACCCATCCTTCAAAGGCGCCCTGGTTGCGAAACGTATGTATCTGAGAAAAAACTTTAATAAAGCCTTCCTGCAGCATGTCTTCCGCATCCTCCCTGTTATGCCCAAATCTATAACACACTGCCAGCATTTTAGGACTATATCGGTTATATAGCTCCTTTTGGGCAATGGATTCATTTCGTAAACATCCTTGTAAAATGGCTTCCTCGGTCATATATACCGTTTGGTTACCTGTAAATTAAGACAATTTTTCTAATCCTTTGCTGCTTTGGGGATCATATATTTTAAAATTGCTTAAAAACAGGCCGTTTATTTGTTTGTAACCCTCAATAGGTTGATTTTAATCAATTCCTGACCCGTTGGCAGACTCATTAAAATTCAAAACGTATGGCGCATTAAAATAATTGTATCAGCATTTATTTATCGTAAAATAAATCGTTATGGGCGTTTTCATTACTGTTAAAACATAATATCCGAAATAAGAAGGCCTTTTTGATAACAATCTACTTCTCCCCGATAGTTGAACTAATAAATGCTTCACGCCTCCATCTTTATAACGGGATGGCCTAGCCGATATCAATACAGGATGAGAATGGATACTTTAAATTAAAACATTTCCGGTCATTTCAAGCGGTATGGGCAATTGCATCATGGTAAGAATGGTTGGAGCAATATCCCCTAATTTACCCGGGTTAATAGTGCCTTTCCATTCTTGGTCGATGATAAAAAACGGTACTAAATTCAAAGAATGCGCTGTGTTGGGCGTTCCGTCTCCATTGATCATATAATCCGCATTGCCATGATCGGCCGTAAGAAATATAGTGTAACCATTGGCAAGGGCGGCAGTTACAAGCCTCTTTACACAAACGTCTACGGTTTCAACAGCCTTTATTACTGCAGACCAAACGCCTGTATGGCCAACCATATCAGCATTTGCATAATTCAAACAGATAAAATCAGCCACTCTGGTTTCTATTTCTGCTAAGGCTGCGTCCGTGAGCGGGTAAGCGCTCATTTCAGGTTGCAGATCATAGGTAGCTACTTTAGGTGAAGGAATCATAATCCTTCGTTCACCTTCGAAAGGAACCTCCCTGCCGCCGCTAAAAAAGAATGTGACGTGCGGATATTTTTCTGTTTCGGCCATGCGTACCTGCTGTTTGCTATTCGCCGCTAATACTTCGCCTAATGTGTTGATAAGGTTGTCCGTTTCGAAAATCACATGTACATTGGTAAAGGTTTTATCGTATTCCGCCATAGTTGTATAGTCAATATTTAACTTCTTCATATCAAATGCGGGCATGTCGGTTTGAGTGATAACCTGGCTGATTTCCCTGCATCGGTCTGTTCTGAAATTAAAACAAATAGCAACATCACCATCTTTGATCGCAGCAACAGGGGCAAGGTTGTCTCCCACAATTACCGTTGGCTTAATGAATTCATCGGTGACATTATGATCATAGGCATTTTGAATGGCAGTTAAAGGATCAGTGGACATTTCGCCGGCTCCCTTAACAATGGCGTCATAAGCAAGCTTCACCCGCTCCCAACGCTTATCCCGATCCATCGCGTAGTATCTTCCACTTATACTGGCAATTTTGCCAACAGTTTTATTCAAATGTTTTTGCAGTTCAGTAATAAAGTGCAATCCACTTTTAGGATCAGTATCCCTACCGTCGGTAAATGCATGAATATATACTTCCTTTAAACCTTCTGTTGCGAAAAGAGAAGTAAGGGCTTCAAGATGATTGATGTGAGAATGCACCCCGCCGTCGCTTACCAGGCCGAGCAAGTGTAATGGTTTATTATTATTCTTTGCGTACATTATCGCATTGCGTAAAACTTCATTCTTGTAAAATTCACCGTCTCTTATCGCAACGTTTATTCGTTGCAGTTCCTGGTAAACAATTCTGCCAGCTCCCAAATTTAAATGACCTACTTCACTGTTTCCCATTTGTCCGTCTGGAAGCCCTACCGGTTCGCCACAAGCTACCAGATTTGAATTCGGATATTTGGAATATAAAGAACTGACAAATGGAACATTAGCGTGTGCGATGGCATTACTGGATGCAACCTTTCCTAATCCCCATCCGTCCATTATAACGAGAATTACTTTTTTGTTTTCCATTACGCGAAACTAATTTATTTAACAGAATTTATATAACCAGATCTTAAGATTATACCCGGTATGTGGTATTTATACCTGTGAACATCAAATTGGCATGTTTTTAGTAAGTTTCCGCCTGAATACCTTAAGAAAAATTCTCTTCCATGAAAAGAAAAAAATTCAAAATGAAAAGGTCCGCGGTTTTTTTGTTGATTCTCTCCACCATTCTATTCTCCTCTTTTGGAAGCATCGATACTCTTGAAATGGACGATGTGGTAGTAGCACTAAAATCGGGCAATGCTTCCCAGCTTTCAAAATACTTTGATTCACGTGTTGACATCGGGCTTCCTGATAAAAGTGATAACTACAGTCGAACGCAGGGAGAAATGGTAATCAAGGATTTCTTTGGAAGTAATGGCGTCCGTAATTTTGAATTGAAATATAAAAGTGAAAAAGGCGGAGCGAATTATTGTGTAGGCACTTTACAAACAAGGAACGGAAACTATCGAACGACATTGTTTATGAGGCAGAAAGGAGATAGACAATACTTGCAGGATATAAGTTTCCAAAAGGCGGATTAATATAAGCTCATCGAGTCTATACACCTTGCATCCCATCTGGTGCAAGGTTTTTTTATGCCTTACCGTTTATTCCTTTACTATACTTTTAACAGATTTATTTAGCTTTGTTTTTATGGCATCTTTTAAAGATCAATTGCAAATTCTGGTAGCCTCGGCCCTGGAAGAGGATATTGGAGAAGGAGATCATTCTACCTTGTCTGTCATACCCTCAACTGCCAGGGGAAGAGCTGTATTAAAAATAAAACAAGATGGAATATTAGCCGGAATGGAGGTGGCTCGTTTGATCTTCAGTATGAAGGAAAACGAAGTAATTTTCACACCTTATAAAAAGGATGGTGATAACATGTTTGTGGGTGAAAAGGCCTTTGAAGTGGATGCTTCCATACATACTATTTTGCAATGCGAAAGATTGGTTTTGAACTGTATGCAGCGTATGAGTGGTATTGCAACCTTAACAAGAACATACGTTGATAAATTGAAAGGTTATCATACTAAAATATTGGACACAAGGAAAACAACCCCAAATTTTCGGTTGCTCGAGAAAGAGGCTGTAAAGATTGGCGGTGGAGTAAATCATCGTTTTGGTTTGTACGATATGATTATGCTAAAGGATAATCATATTGATTATTGCGGCAGTATAGAGAAAGCCATTGCCGGCGCCTGGTCATACGTGCAAAACCAGAAGCCTGGTTTAAAAATTGAGATCGAAACAAGAAGTTTGGAAGATGTTCGTAAAGTGGTTACAATAGGGAAAGTAGATCGCATTATGCTGGATAATTTCAATCCTGGTCAACTGAAAGAGGCGCTCGGAATTATAAACGGCAAATTTGAAACAGAAGCCAGTGGCGGTATCAACCTTGATAACATCACCAGTTATGCTGAGACAGGCGTGGACTTTATAAGCGTAGGGGCACTTATTCACCAGGCTAAAAGCCTGGATTTAAGCCTCAAAGCGGTGATGATATGATTTAAGTGTCATTTGGTTTTAATCTTTCTAAGTTGCTTTCAATTAATTTTAGAATATCCCTGAAATGAGCAAGAAAAAAAATAGTATAACTGGCGGGATCATTTTTTCTACTGATCCTGATTTTAAATTTCAATCAGATCTGGTATCATCGCAGGAAACTATACATGCTGATCAGCAAAAATTAAAAGTACGCCTTGATACCAAACAGCGGGCCGGCAAGGCAGTAACATTAGTTGAAGGTTTCGTGGGACAGGAAAATGTTCTGGAAGAACTAGGGAAAAAAATCAAATCGTTTTGCGGTACCGGAGGATCAGTAAAAGATAACCAGGTTATCATCCAGGGAGATCAACGGGAAAAAGTATTGCAATGGTTGTTAAAAAACGGGTTTAAGAATACGAAAAGGTTGTAGGGTATTGTTTATTGGCTGTCGGCTGTCAGCTATCGGCTATCGGCTATCAGCTATCGGCTATCAGCTACTTATACCTTAACCCTTACCCATTACCTTTTGATATAATTAATTCACAGTTATTAATTTACCAGTCAATAAATGATTGATTCAAATAAATTCATCGTAAAAAGCTGACAGCCGATAGCTGATAGCCGATAGCTGACAGCCGATAGCTGATAGCCGATAGCTGATAGCCGACAGCTGATAGCCGACAGCTGACAGCCATCCCTCACTGCCCCTGCGCTAAACTATACGCTTTTTTATCTCCCCACATTAATAACAATTCCGAGGAACATATTCTAAAATCACCGCTTAAGCTAACATACAGACCGGATATATCATTTTGATTTAAGGGTATATCATCAAGGCTTTCAAAACGAACATTATACTGATTAACAAGATTGGTATAAACGGAACCGGTTGGCCATACCTGCGTTCCGCGATTGCTGATATTGATCAATTTAAATTTTATGCCGGCATGTCGCAGACACCTGTGAGCAATGGCTATGGGTTGTTCATTGCTTTCTATAAAAAAGTCAGCTCCCATAATTTTCTCGCTTCCGATTTCGATGGATTCCATCATCGCGTTTTGGCTTAATTTAAAAAACGTAGGAGTAACATCAAGATTGGGCAATAGTGGTTTGGCGCCGCTTTCAGGTATTTTGCCAAAGTTACTTATGATGGCTTCGGCAAATTGAGTGGTGTTAGAAGACGGTATTTTTTTATCGCCAAAGTCGCCGGTATGTATGCCGCTTTCCAGTGTAAACAATAATGCATTTTCAATAACAGCCGCGTTTTGCATAAATCCGAGGTGACGAAGCATAGAAATTCCGCTCAATAGTAATGCCGTCGGGTTTGCAATATTTTTACCCATGATATCAGGAGCGGTGCCATGAACCGCTTCGAAAATGGATATATGATCGCCAATATTCGCGCTGGGTGCGAAACCCAGCCCCCCAACAAGACCCGCACACAGATCAGAAATGATATCTCCCTGCAGGTTTGTAAGCACCAGCACATCAAACTCATTAGGTCGAACAACAAGCTTCATTGCAAGGTCGTCTACAATTATATCGTCGGAATTCAGTTCAGGATAATCTTTGGCTACCTCGTGGAAGCAATCAAGGAATAAACCATCCGTGAGTTTCATAATATTAGCTTTATGAACGCAGGTAATGCGTTTTGTGCCTTTCTTTTTAGCCATTTCAAAGGCATACTTTATAAGCTGTAAACTTCCCGGACGGGTAATAAATCTTCGGCTTAACGCTACATCATGCGTAAGCATATGCTCAATACCGCCATAGGTATCTTCAATGTTTTCACGCACCACTGTAATATCTATAAGGATTCCTGCATCGGAAAATAGTGTGTTAACACCGTGTAAGGTCTGAAATACCCTTTTATTGGCGTACGTGTTCCATGTTTTGCGTGCTGTAACATTAATGCTTTTTACTCCTTTACCTTTTGGTGTTTCCATGGGCCCTTTGAATAATATACCGTGTGTTTCAATAATTTGCTGGGCTTTTGGGGTCATTCCGTTTGAAAAACCTTTATCAAAAACCCATTTGCCCATGTCTACAAATTCGTATTCCAGCGGAACCTTGTTAGCTTCAAAAATGGCAAGTACTGCCTTCATGATCTCCGGGCCTATTCCATCTCCATTTGCAACGGCTATTTTCATATTTATTATTTTTAATTCAATAATGGTATTAAGTGAAGCGTTCTTGTGATCAGATGTAGCATAGTTATTAGCTTAAATATATAACTGGTAACATAAATTAATTAAAATATAGTACCAGCTCATCAAATAGAAAACAATTGATAAATCAAAATTAGGATTGAAATCATTAGTTTTTAGGAAAACTTCCACAAACATTACAATAGGCAGCTATTTTGATTAATTTAGAGCAGATTATATCAGTATAAAGTACGTGTAATAACTGAATCTCTGTTATTGCAGCTTTAACGATGCAATGTTTGTCATTTGATTGGCTATACTTTTTATATTTAATTTGATTACAATGGCATCAAAAATTTCGGAAGGCATTGAAGTGAATGTTGAGACATTTTATCAACCGGATTATTCTAATCCTATATCCGGAGAGTTTATGTTCGCGTATCGCATTACTATTGAAAACAGGAACAGTTTTCCCGTAAAGCTTCATAGGCGTCATTGGCATATTTTTGATAGCAATGGACAAAACCGCGAAGTGGAAGGTGAAGGGGTTGTTGGTGTTCAACCTGTTCTGAATCCCGGAGAAAAGTATCAGTATGTAAGTGGTTGCAACCTGCGTACTGAGATGGGTAAAATGTATGGTACCTATTTAATGGAAAATATCACCAACAAAAAAACATTTGAAGTAAACATACCTGCGTTCGAAATGGTGGTGCCATTCAAGAATAACTAGTGTCATGTCAATAATAAGCTGTCGGTTATGTTGGCTATCAGCTATCAGCTATCAGCAGTCAGCTATCAGGAAAAACAATGCGAGAAGTTAGTTTCCTCCTTATAGCTGATAGCTGATAGCCAAAGCGTGATTTTAAAGTTAACATAACAACTAATGTTTAACAGCGTAGGAAATACAATATTATCCTCTAAAATTTTTCAGCTCTTTCATTAATCCTTGTTGGCTTCATGCATCCATTTCTGCAACCATTTGGTTAGAAATAATAATATAAATGCTGCTACTCCAGCCATAACAACAAAAAGCATAAAGAAATCGTATAAATTATTAAGTTCAAATCCGAGGAATGATTTGAATTCATAGGGAATTTTCAGTTCTGTTAATTTTGTTATTTCAGCCGAACTGGCAGATGCCCTGTTATTTAATATTCTTTGAAGATCGATACCAGCTTCTCCGGCTTTTTTTACCTCTTCAATTCCGGGCGGATATAATGCACTTAGTTTACCCGCCAACACATTAGCGGCTGCATTTGCCATAAACCAAACTGCCATCAATAGCGATGCAAATCTCAGTGGCGCTAATTTATTAACCAACGACAACCCGATAGGGGATAAGCATAATTCGCCCCAGCTGTGTAATGCATACATTCCTGTCAGCCATATCATGCTTACTTTTATTCCCGGTTGCAGGCCCTTAACACCATAAGCTATCCATAAATATCCAATCGCCAGCAACAGTAATCCAAATGCCATTTTAGTGGGTGAACTCGGTTCAAGATTTCGTTTGCCGAGTTTGATCCATATCCATGCAAATACAGGCGCGAAAACAACCACAAAAAAGGAGTTCAGGGATTGAAACCAGGAAGGGGGCACATTAAAATTCAGTGTATCAATATGGAGTTTTGTTTGTTCTTTAGCAAAGAATGATAGAGATGCTCCCGCTTGTTCAAAAGCACTCCAGAAGAAAATAACAAAAAAAGAAACTACAAATATTACTATAACCCGCTGAGTCTCTACTTTGGAAAGAGACTTATCAGAAAAAATAAGCAGCAAAATAACTACCAGAGCTCCTAATAAGAGGTAAGAGATGTCAAAGATTTTTTGCCCGTGTATGTACAACAAACCTATTGCTACGGCGGCATACGCAGCTAACCCCAGGAAGACAAGGATAGATACCGGTTTCTTCAGAAAACTGCGAGAAGTAGTCATGTGTTCGGGAACTGCTCCAACGGGCTTGCCATCATAACTTACTACATACTTATTTTTAAGATAATAAAAAGTGATTACACTTAAGATCATTCCAATTCCTCCTGCCAAAAATGCCCACTTGAAATCATCAGGATTACCAGTATTGCCAACAAGCCCGCAGACAAAGGGACCCAGCATTCCACCAACATTAATGCCCATATAAAAAATGGTGTAAGCCGCATCCAGCCTTTTGTCCCTGGCAGGATATAACTGGCCAACCATGGAAGAGATATTGGGTTTAAAAAAGCCATTTCCCATAATCATCACACCAAGGCCTATATAAAATAGAAGTGATGCCGTTTCCGGTGCGCTTTTATACAGCGATGAACAGGCAAACAGAATAAATTCTGCCAGCGCCATGATTAAACCGCCCATTATCACCGATTGCCTGTTGCCCCAATACCTGTCCGCAATAAACCCACCAACCAGTGGCGTTAAATAGATCAGGCCGGTATAACCTCCATACAGGATGGAGGCAAACGGTTTATTAAACAAAAGAGCATCCGTCATAAAATAAACAAGGATGGCCCGCATTCCGTAATAATTAAATCGTTCCCACATTTCGGTGGCAAAAAGAACGTATAACCCTCTGGGATGCCCTTTCTTTACTAAATCTGTTTCAGCCATAAAGCGTTGTTTGGGGTAGATTCAACAATTAAACTCAAAATACTGATATTTAGTAAGCATTAATTAAATACCATGAAAATAGGGCCACTAATATCATTCACCCGCTCTTATTCGTAATTTTTGTTTCATCATTTTGGAAATTTAATGCTTAATTCGCGTCAATTAGATAATTCAAATTGAATCGCATGAAAATCCTTTTACTCGGCTCCGGTGGCCGTGAGCATGCCCTTGCCTGGAAACTGGCACAAAGCAATTTATGTTCTCAATTATTTATTGCGCCCGGAAATGCGGGCACTTTGCGGCATGGTATCAATGTGGCGTTAACATTGAACGATTTTGAAGGTATCAAAAAATTATGCCTGGATAAAGATATAGATATGCTGGTAATTGGCCCCGAAGAGCCGCTGGTAAAGGGTCTTGTTGATTTTCTGCAATCTGTGGATGCTTTAAAAAATATGGCAATAATAGGACCCTCGCAACAAGGAGCACAATTAGAAGGCAGTAAATCATTTGCAAAAGCTTTTATGTTGCGTCACCAGGTTCCTACAGCTTCATATGGTGAGTTCGATTCTGGCAATTATGAGCAAGGCATACAGTATATTAAACAACATTCCTTGCCCATAGTATTAAAAGCCGATGGTTTGGCCGCAGGAAAGGGAGTATTAATCTGCCAAAGCCGGGACGAGGCTATGATGGAATTTGAAGAGATGATTCAGAAAAGCAAGTTTGGCGACGCCAGTAAGAAAGTGGTCATAGAATCATATCTGGATGGCATCGAATTAAGTGTGTTTGCCTTAACGGATGGTAAAAACTATGTTATCTTACCGGAAGCGAAAGATTATAAAAGGATAGGAGAGGGAGATAAGGGTTTAAATACAGGGGGAATGGGTGCTGTAAGCCCGGTTCCTTTTGCAGATCCGGACTTCCTGCAAAAAGTAGAAGAGCGGGTTATCCGCCCTACTATCGCCGGTTTGGAAAAGGATGGAATTCCTTACCTTGGTTTTGTTTTCTTTGGCTTAATAAAAGTGGCACAAGATCCATATTGTATAGAATATAACTGCCGGTTAGGGGATCCGGAAACAGAAGTGGTGATACCCAGGTTGAAAAATGACCTGGTTGAACTATTCATTGCTGCCACCACTAATAATCTGAATAATATTTCCATTGAAACTGACCAGCGAACCGCCTGTACAGTGGTTGCGGTTAGCGGAGGGTACCCCGGAGATTTTGAAAAAGGGTTCGAGATTTTGGGCCTTGAAAATGTCGAAAACACCGACTCTTTATTATTTCATGCTGCTACAATCATAAAAGAAAATAAGACCGTTACGAATGGCGGAAGAGTGTTTTGCGTTAGTTCTTTTGGGGATTCCATTCCCACCGCAGCGCTGAATTCGCAAAACCTTTTGCGAAAGATCAGTTTTGAGAAAATGTATTATCGGAATGATATTGGATTTGAATTTCAATAACAGCAACTTACCTGAAGACGCAGCTGCTACTAACGTTAATCTATACCCCATTTACAAGCTTTATCATTTCTGCAATTTTTCCAGTTTATGTTTGCAGATGCATTACATTTGTTTTAAGAGTAGTTTTCCCGTCTTATATTAAGTATAAATTCTTACATAAGTATATACATCATTGTATAAAAGTGTTAAATCGCTGGATACTATTAACAATGGTGCAAAAAAACCTTTCAAATCAAAGTATTGCCTTTGTTAATTCGAATTATTTGCCTCAATTTTGCTGGCATTCTAAATGACTATATAAATCAGATTCTCACTAATGGGCCTTTTTAATTTTTTTACTCAAGAAATTGCGATGGATCTGGGTACAGCAAATACCCTGATTATACATAATGATGAAATCGTGGTGAATGAACCTTCCATCGTTGCTCTGGATCGGAATAATCCGAAAACAGTACTGGCCGTGGGTAAAAGGGCTTTGATGATGCACGAAAAAACGCATGAGAGTATTCGCACCGTGCGTCCGCTTAAAGATGGCGTAATTGCTGATTTTAATGCTGCTGAATTAATGATACGGGAAATGATCAAGATGATCTACCCTAAAAAACCATTGTTCCCGCCAAGTTGGAGAATGATGATCTGTATTCCCTCATCGATAACGGAAGTTGAAAAACGTGCGGTTCGTGACAGTGCGGAACAGGCAGGCGCAAAGGAAGTTTACCTGATTCATGAACCGATGGCTGCTGCCCTGGGTATTGGTATTGACGTGGAGGAGCCTGTTGGAAATATGATAATAGATATCGGTGGAGGTACAACCGGCATTACTGTAATTGCACTCGCCGGAATAGTATGCGACCAGTCGATTCGTATTGCAGGAGATGAATTCACTGCCGATATTATGGAAGCGCTTCGCCGGTATCACAGCCTTTTAATTGGAGAACGTACAGCGGAGCAAATCAAAATACAGATAGGTGCGGCTATGAAGGATCTCGAAAATCCGCCAGACGATTTACCAGTAAATGGCCGCGACCTGGTAACCGGCATTCCTAAACAGATAATGGTAAGTTACCAGGAAATAGCGGAAGCCCTGGACAAATCAATTTTTAAGATCGAAGAAGCTATCCTGAAAGCCTTGGAAACTACACCACCCGAGCTGGCTTCTGATATTTACCGCCGTGGCTTATACCTCACAGGTGGGGGCGCCCTTTTAAGGGGACTGGATCTTCGGCTGGCTCAAAAAATCAAGTTGCCTGTTCATATAGCAGATGATCCGCTGAAAAGCGTGGTGCGGGGCACTGGCTTAGCTTTGAAACATTACGACAGGTACCCGTTTGTGATGCGGTAGGCGGTGGAAAGTTATTCTTACATAAGAATACTTGCAAATATGTTGATTTGGAGTGATTAATAAAGTACTCTTGTAGCAAACGTACTTAAATGATTGTTAGGTAGCTGTAAGATATTTTAGAAGCTGGTCTCTATTTATTAATTTTCAAAATCGTCTTTCCGGCAAAAAGTCGGGAAGGTGGATATAGCGCTTATGCGTAACGTTTTTCTCTTCATTAGGAGATATTTTAACTTTCTCTTTTTCCTGGTGTTGCAGATACTTGCACTGACCTTCCTGTTTCGTTATAATAAATTTCATGAAGCAGCTTTTAACGGCGTGGCCGGAGAAGTTGTGGGAAAGATTAATGAAAAATACAGCAACGTCGAATACTATTTCAAGCTTAAAAAGACCAATGAAGCATTGGTGAATGAAAATATTCATCTTCGCAGCTTGTTAAAATCTAATTACGAAGCCTCCGACACCACTCAGAAAATTGTGGTGGATTCCATCAGGATTGACTCCATTCTAAAATTTCAGAGGTATTTATATTATGACGCACGGGTAGTGGGTAGCTTTGTTAGCGCGCAAACTAATTATCTTGATATTCACCGCGGCGTAAACCAGGGTATCCGAAAAGATATGGGAGTGGTTGGTCCACAGGGTATTGTTGGTAGAGTTGTGGAAGCCAGCGATAATTATGCTGTAATAATGAGTGTATTAAGCAGACAATTTAAAGTAAAGGCCAAGCTAAAGAAAACGGGTGAAAATGGTACCATAGAATGGGATGGGGTTAGTCCTTTATATATACAGATGAGGGATATTCCAAAAAGTGCACCTATTAAAAAAGGAGATAGTGTATTAACGAGCGAATTGTCTTCAATTTATCCACCTAATATCCTGGTGGGAACGATTGATGGCCTGGTGATAGATAATAGCAGTAATTTTTACACCATCAGATTGAAAACAGCTACTAATTTTCTGAACGTTCAATATGTGTATGTAATTGATGACCTGCAAAAGGCAGAACGTATTAAACTGGAGGAAAGCATTAAAAAAGAACATGAGTAGTCTGCTGAAAAATATAATCCGGTTTGCACTGTTTATATTGGTGCAGGTTTTTATTCTGCACAAGATTCCAAGCTTACACAGGTTTATTACGCCTTATTTATATTTCCTCTATATCTTATGGCTGCCATTCAGAATGTCGCGTTTTTCACTGATGTTAGTCTCCTTTCTTTTTGGACTTACCCTTGATTATTTTTTACATTACCCGGGTTTGCATGCGGCACCCTGTGTACTTATCGCGTATGTACGCCCCTTTCTAATTAATATTCTAATCTCCCAGGAAGGCGCCGATCAGAACTATGCTTCTCCATCAATTGTAAGTATGGGATGGGCGCCTTATGCTACATATGTTGTGGTATTAACCTTACTGCATCATGGCTACCTGGTGTTCCTCGAATGGATGCAATTCGGCAGCTTCTTATATTTTATAGGTAAAGTAGTAGCTACCACCGGCGTTAGTCTAATTTTGATACTTGTAACAGAATTGCTTTTCTTTCGGAAAGAAAAATTCAGAACTAACACTGCCTGATCAATTGCGGAAGATGAATACTTCTTTAATGTAAACAGGTAGTGCAGAGCTCATGAAGCAAACACGGCCTTTAGATTTTTTTAAAGAAGAACAAATTGTGAAGAAAAATATAATTATGTTTCTATATGATTCTTTCATTGTAACTTAATGAGCAGTCAGATCGCATTGTTATGCATGATTTAAGAGGTTAATAGAATTATCATGCATGCTAACGGTGGCCTACAATTCATATAATTCCGAATATTTAAAATAACAAATTCGTACTTAAACCTTATACCAGACAATGTCTGTTTTTAATCAATCACGGAGCAATATAATCCGTCTTATTTTTATTGGGATATTTCTCATAATTGTTGTCCAATTATTCAACCTGCAAGTAATTTCAGGTAAATATGAGAAGCTGGCAATGGATAACGCGGTTTATCCGAAACGTATTTATCCTAACCGGGGAATCATTTTTGACCGCAAAGGCAAAGCCATTTTGAATAATACGGTAATGTACGATCTTACTGTAACTCCCTCCCAGGTCAAGAATATCGATACAATGGAACTTTGTAACCTGTTGGAAATTGATACTGCTGAATTCAGGAAACGCATTAATGATGCAAGATTCAAAAACGGTCCGGTTCGACCGACTGTTTTCGAAGACCTGCTTCCTCCGGGGATGCAGGCTAAATTGGAAGAAAATATTTACAAGTTCACCGGCTTTACTCTTGTTGAAAGGCCGGTAAGAGTTTATCCATTTAACACCGCCGGTCATATATTAGGATACGTAGACGAGGTTGACACCGGAAGAATCAGGCGAAGTAATGGGTTTTACCAGTTGGGGGACTATGCAGGCCGTTCAGGCCTTGAATCATATTATGAACGAATTTTGATGGGACAGCGGGGTATGCAGTTTTTAATCAAGGATAATAAGAACCGGATACAGGGGCCATGGAGAAAGGGTGAAAATGATACCGCTGCCGTTGCCGGACGAAACATGCGTAGTTATCTTGATGTTGAAGTACAGCAGTTGGCAGAAAAACTACTGACCAATAAAGTAGGTGCCGTTGTTGCCCTTGATCCTAAAAGTGGTGGCATCATTGCTATGGCTTCGGGTCCTCATTTTGACCCCAATGACCTCACTGGGCCTTTTAAACATAAAAATCTTACCCGTCTTTTATTAGATGTGACCAGTCCGTTATATAACCGGGCAATTAAAGGGCAATACCCACCTGGTTCAACGTATAAACCCCTTGGAGCATTGATTGGTTTGGATGAAGGTGTAATTACGTCGAAAAGCAGTATAGGCTGCTTAGGTGCCTATTATGCCTGCCGCAAACCGGTAAAATGCACGGAGCATTGGGCAGGGCACGCAGCCAGTTTACGTCTTGCCATTGCGTGGTCGTGCAATTCTTTTTTTTCGAATACGTTTCGGCTCACAGTAGATAATCCAAAGTATAATAACTCCAGGATCGGACTTCAAAAATGGAACGATTACATGAATAACTTTGGCCTGGGTCACAGGCTTGGCGTGGATCTGCCAAGTGAGGATACCGGGAACGTTCCAGACACGGCCGCATATAATAAAGAATACCGCGGATCATGGAGTTCGTGTACGATGGTTACCCTGGGCATTGGCCAGGATAAGTTGCTTGCTACGCCATTGCAAATGGCGAATGCCATAAGTATTGTTGCCAATAAAGGATATTTTTATGTGCCTCATTTCATCAAACAAATTGATGGGGAAACAAAAGAAGACACCTTATTAAACCGGTACAGGACAAAACATGAGGTTCTCAGTCACATTTCGGATGAGGACTTTGAAACAGTGATCAGCGGCATGCAAGACGTGGTAGATGGAGGAACCGGAAGAGTAGCCAGGCTGCCAGGAATTAAAGTTTGTGCTAAAACTGGTACCGCTGAAAACTACCTGATGATAGAAGGGAAAAGAACCCAGCTAAAAGATAATTCCATGTTCGTATGTTTCGCTCCCAGGGAAAATCCAAAAATAGTAGTTGTAGTGGTTGTACAGAATGCCGGTTTCGGAGCTACATGGGCAGGCCCCATTGCCTCGCTCGTTATGGAAAAATACCTCAATGATACGCTGCGTAAAGAGCGATTAAAAGAAGTGGATAGAGTTGCTTTGGCTAACCTGATGCCAGCTTATTATCCACGGATGCAATACCGGGAAGATTCTATTAGAGCTTTTAAAAGGTTTGCGCTCACAAAAGATTCCAGTTCTATTCGAAAATATATCAAAAAGCCTGGTTTCAGGCCTTCAACCCTTCCTAAAAAAGAATCAAAACAACTGCCGGTGCAAAATAACCCGGTAAATAAACCAAAAGACACTTTAAAACCGAAGCAGAAAACTGCCATAACTTAAAATGGAACAACGCACTTCTATGTCAAAGGGCATCGACTGGTTATTGGTATGGATATATATCGTGCTGGTATGCATTGGCATTATCAGCATTTTTGCTGCTTCATACCGGGAGGGCGAGGATATTGCAGCGGGATTCCTATCATTTAAAACGGAGTACAGTAAACAGCTTTTATACTTCGGCATCTCGGGAATTTTAGCCACTTTTATTTTACTCATCGACAGCAAATTTTTTACCGCGACGGCTAACCTTTGGTATGCATTCGGGTTAGCATTGCTCTTACTAGTATTTCCCTTTCATACGGCAATTAAAGGAACTAATTCAATTATACGTTTTGGCAGCTTCAACCTGCAACCAGCGGAGTTGTGCAAAGTTTTTGTAAACCTGGCGCTGGCTAAATATTTATCGCGTGTTGAAACTGACTTTAAAAAAACCCGTTCACAGCTCATTGCAACCGCCATCGCAATCATACCGGCTATACTTGCTATCATGCAACATGAAACGGGTTTGGCATTGGTTTATTTTTCCTTCTTTTTGGTGATGTTCAGGGAAGGACTACCTGCAGGTATCCTCATTGTTGGGTTTTCCCTGGCTGTATTGGTGGTGGCAACTTTGTTACTCGAACCCAATTTATTGGCCATAATACTCACCGTGATCGCCCTGCTTACTATTTTCTTTATGAAAAGGCAGATAAGAAAAAGCAGGAGGATTTTATTTTATATCATCACCATTTGGGCATTTTGTGTAGGTGTGCAACGTTTTGCTGTTCCCTTTATTTTTGATCACGTTTTTAGACCGTATCAGGTAAAACGTATTTATGTATTAATCGGGAAGGATTATGTACCCAAAACCGAGGCGGCTGCGCTGGAAATTGAACTAAACAGCAAAAAGAATAAAAAAGATGACGCGGGTTACAACGTAAAACAAAGTAAAATTGCAATTGGAAGTGGGGGTGTTTTCGGAAAAGGGCTTTTAAGAGGAACACAAACACGTTATAATTTTGTACCGGAACAGCAAACGGATTTTATTTTTTGTACCATAGGGGAGGGCTTTGGATTTTTAGGCAGTGTCATCCTGATGGGAATTTATTTCCTGTTATTAATGCGGATTATTTTTATAGCTGAACGACAGCGAAGTGTATTCAGCCGTTGTTATGCGTATGGTGTTGCCAGTATAATATTTATGCATATCGCCATTAATATTTGTATGACAATTGGCCTTGCCCCTGTAATTGGAATTCCTTTGCCTTTTATAAGTTATGGGGGAACGTCATTACTCAGTTTCACGATTCTGTTATTTATCCTTATCCGTTTAGATGCAGACCGGCAGATGGTGCTTAGGTAGCTGTGAGGTGGGTGTGAGGTGTGAGGTATGAGGTATGAGGTATGAGTTTGGCTATCAGCCGTCAGCTATCAGCTATCAGCTTTGGTCACCAGGTTGGTCCGATGTCACAATGTCAATAAATTGGAAGTTTCATAGAAGGTATATGGTATGAGCAAACGAAGAATTACTACAAATTATCTACTAATAATTACTATTGATAAAATCTCTTTTTTATACCTCAAACCTTATCGTTCATACCTGAACTATGAAAATAATCCCTCTTTCTGAAGGTTCCTTTACAATAGATAAAACGAAACATTTTATTCCGTTCGAGGCAGGCACAGATGATCTGCAAAGCAGGCCGGTAGGCAGTTTGCTGGTGGAAGTTCAACCCTTTGTAGTAATAACTTCAGAAGATGTGCTGTTATTAGATGCTGGCCTTGGCTTCGAGAAGGACGGAACGTTTCAGATCCATAAAAACCTGATGGAGCATGGCATTAATCCAGCCGAGGTTACCAAGGTTTTGATGACGCATCTTCATAAAGACCATGCCGGAGGAATTAGCCGGGCAACTGGTACTAATTCGGTAAAAGAGTTGGCTTTTCCAAATGCCACCTATTATGTGCAAAGGGAGGAACTGGGCTTTGCTTTCGAAAAGGCATTACCTTCTTATATTACACAGGAACTGGAATGCCTGAAAGATGCCAGGAACGTTGTATTACTAGAAGGTAACGGAGTATTAAACGGGTATATCAGATACGAATTAACTGGTGCGCATTGTCCTTATCACCAGGTATTCTGGATTGTAGATGGCGGAGAAAAAATATTCTTTGGGGGAGATGTAGCGCCGCAGTTCCAGCAGATGAAAAGCCGTTTTATTGCAAAATATGATTATGACGGAAGGAAGGGTATGGAATTACGCCAGGAATGGTGGAAAGCCGGTGAAGACGATAAATGGACTTTTTTATTTTACCATGATATCAAAACACCGGTTTATTCGTTTTGAAAACAGGTATGAGTGTAGGAGGTTTGATGTGATTATTTAAGTAGCGGTGTTGGTATTAATTTTTAAATCAGGTTAGATAGATTTTTTATTGAAATGCTAATTTAGATAAAGTACGCAGCTCTTACGTGCTGTTTGTCCTTTCTACCTCATACCTCACACCTCATACCTCACACCTCATACCTCATACCTATACTTCATACCTCTACGGACTTAACGGACGTTTGTTCTGCTGGCGCATCTGTTTTAGTTCTCTTTCCTGTAATTCTTTCCGCACTACATTATTAAATTCTTTATCCACTTTAAAGAATTGATTAACCCTTTCTTCTGGAAGTGCATGGGTAAATTCACTTTTATACCTCTTGCGTATTTTAACTACTCTTTCTTCAAAGGCAATTTCATCCAGGTTGCGATCCGTTCTTCTAACCTGCCTTATCTCATCCTTATACTTGTTATAAATAGGCCAGAATTTCTGGGCTTCATCAATACTAAGCTTAAGCCTGTTTGTTAAAAATGCCACTTTGTAAACTTCTAATTTTCCACCATCTTTTTGTGTAATATCCTGCGAAAAACCGCAAGTGGTTAATCCTAAAAAAAATCCTATTGCATATACAATCCTTCTCATCATCACTAATTAATTTATTTTCAGATCTTTTGAAATAGCCTGTTGATCGAGATACTGTTGTAGTTCTTCATCGGGAAGATCGGTCAACAGTTCTTTTACATCATCTTCTTTCATGGTAAAAAATGCATTTCCAGAATTATCACCTGGCACATCTGGTGTTGAGTCAAGGTAGGCCATCATTTCATCATTGCTGATTTTTTCCATGTTGGCTAGCTCCCCACCCGTATTGACGGCCGGCTTGTTCTGAAAAAACATCCATGCGGCAACAGACACTACTCCTGCTATTAAAGCTGCCATACTATATCGTAAAACCCTCTTGTTAAAATTGATTAAAATTCCCTTAGTCTTTCGCTGACTTTTAACAGTGTATAATAATCTTTGATCAAGGTTATCGAAATATCCATCGGGAACCTGGTAAGCATTTTTTATTTTTAAGTCAGTAATTATAGGAGCATGTGCTTCCAACTCCTGGTTAACATACTCCACTGCATTTACACCTGCGACGAAATCCGATGGAAATTCATCGAAGTACCTTTCAGGCAATTTAAACGGCACTGTTTTCTTTAACTGTATAAGTAGTGAGGATAAAGCTTCCTCCGATTCTCCGTTTTGAGGCGTTGCTTCCTGTAATTGAATGCGTTTAAGAATATTACCTGCTAATTCATCAAAATAGGTTGCTGGAACTTTGTAAGGGGTAACATATTTTGTTTTAGTAAAAGACGTATTCACTTCATTGGGATTCAAAGTGGCTATATGTGCCATCAGATTGTTGGGTAAGCCTTCAAAATATCCTGCAGGAACCTTGTATGGGTTATCAACAGGAAGATTTGCAACCAGTTCACTAATAGTAATCAATTCATTTAATATCTGATGGGAATGTGCCATAACCTGTATACGACCAGTTTTGTTAATTAAAGTTTAATAATTTAGATCAATATTCCAATATCACCCAAAATTTTTATTATTCTTCCCTAAGAATAAATTCTTCTACTTTTTTTACAGCATGATGATAGGATGCTTTAAGTGCGCCCTGCGACGTCTCTAGTACCCTGCTCATTTCTTCGTACGGCATATCATCAAAGTATCGTAAATTAAACACAATTCGTTGTTTTTCAGGCAAATGTTGAATAGCTAACTGCAGTTTCCACTCTAGCTTATTGGCATCAAAATACTTATCCGCTATTATTTTGTTACTCAATCCTGATTCCACGTCACTCATTGAAACAGATGACTTCTTTTTTTGCTGTTCCAGGAAAGTGAGGCATTCATTAGTAGCAATGCGATACAACCATGTATACAATTGCGCATCCTCCCGGAAATTGATCAATCCGTTCCACACCCGAATAAATACATTTTGTAATACGTCATTGGCATCCTCGTGGCTCACTACGATCCGCCTGATGTGCCAATACAATTTTTCCTGGTATTTTTTTATTATAGCTGTAAATCCTCTTTCTTTCGTTGATGGGTCTCGAAATTGGAAGAGAAGTTCGGTGTCTTGGGTAGTAACAGCCATAAGGTTCTCAAATTTGTTAGAAGTGGTTTAGAAGGGTTTTATTTGCCCGGGTTTAATTTAGGGTAAAATTTATGACTTCATGAAATATATGATTATAGCTATCAGCCATCAGCTATCATCCATCAGCCTTGTTCCCCATATTGGTCGAATGTCACATTGTAATTACCCTGGAAGTTATATATTATAAATAATTGCATATTTATTGCCATGGTACTTGAATGACTGTATTTAATTTATTTCACATGAAATTACGGGATACATGCAGAACAATAGTTTAGAAGAGAAAGTCTTTTAATTCAGTTCAGATTTTTGGGTATTGTAAAATTTTTCATCGGCTTTTAGATGTTGTTCCCATTTCCAGGCAGAAGCCATCATTTCTTCCAGCGAGTATTTGGGTTCCCAACCAAGCTTGCTTTTGGCATAATCATTATTTGCGTAGATAGCAATAACATCCCCTGGCCGGCGTGGACCAATTACATAATTAAGCTTTATGCCACTCACTTTCTCAAACGCTTTAATGGCCTGAAGAACTGTTACTCCATTTCCAGTACCGAGGTTAAATACTTCTGATTTGTTAGCTGATTTATTATCAATAAGAAACTGAATAGCAAGCGTGTGTGCATGGGCTATATCGCAAACATGAATGTAATCACGTACACAGGAACCATCAGCAGTAGGGTAATCATCCCCATAAACTTTCATTTGTGGCAATTTTCCAATGGCTGTTTGTGTAATGGCAGGCACCAGGTTAGCCGGTTTTCCTATAGGTAGTTCTCCAATTATAGCAGACGGATGAGCGCCAACCGGGTTAAAATATCGCAACAATACACATTTTGCTGGCTGAGCCTTCGAAAATTCATTAATAATTTGTTCTCCCATCTGTTTAGTGTAACCATAAGGCGACTCGGCCGGTTTGAAAGGGGTTGACTCTGTTACAGGAATTGTATCGGGATTGCCATAAACTGTACAGGAGGAGGAAAAAACAAAATAGGGGATCTCAAATTCCTGTACGCATTTCAAAAGATTTATTAATGAAATAAGATTGTTTTCAAAATACTTAAGGGGCTGTTCTACTGATTCACCTACCGATTTAAAAGCGGCAAAATGAATGATTCCCAGTATATCTTCGTTTTCCTGGAAAATGGCAAAAGTGTCGTCAAAATTGCAGAGATCGACTTTATAGTTCTTGATTTTTTTGCCGGTAATCTTTTCCACTCCTTCTAAAATTCTTGCAGATGAATGCGAATTATCATCAACGGAAATAACTTCAAAGCCATTTTCAACGAGGTCTACGATAGTATGCGAACCAATGTAACCGCATCCACCCGATACAAGAATTTTTTTCATTTTGTCTGGTTTATAATAAGGGATGTTACTAAGATAATGGGAAAGCCTTTTCAAAATTGATTTTCAATAAAAGACCCATTGTTAAAGATAACAACATTTAATGTGGGGTTAATGAAAGAATAAATTATCAGTCTTCGTTGATGATCTCCATCAGGTATTGTCCATACCCGCTTTTCAGCAATGGCTTTGCCATGGCAGCAACCTGGCTGTTGGTTATAAATCCTTTACGATAGGCAATTTCTTCAATACACGCTATTTTGATACCCTGTCTTTGTTCGATCACCTGCACAAACTGCGAGGCCTGCATCAGCGAGTCAAAAGTACCGGTATCTAACCAGGCCGTACCGCGGTCCATAATAGATACCTTTAATTTCCCTCTTCTCTGGTATTCCCGATTAACATCGGTGATCTCATATTCACCTCGTGGACTTGGTTTCAGGTCCCTGGCTATCTGAACTACCTCATTATCATAAAAATATAACCCAGGCACCGCATAATTACTTTTTGGATGCGCAGGTTTTTCTTCAATGGAGATAGCCTTCATATTTTTATCAAACTCCACTACACCATAACGTTCCGGGTCGCTGACATGATAAGCATATACGATGCCACCGTCAGGATCTGTATTCGACTCAAGGGTTTTCCCAAGCCCGGATCCATAAAAAATATTGTCGCCAAGTACCAGGGCTACTTTATCGGCTCCTATGAAATCCGCCCCGAGTACAAAAGCCTGGGCCAGTCCGTTTGGCAACGGTTGCTCAGCATAAGAAATCCGCAAACCTAATTGAGAGCCGTCTCCAAATAGTTTTTTAAATAATGGAAGATCGTGCGGAGTAGATATAATAAGTATTTCGTGAATTCCCGCCAGCATTAGGGTAGAAAGTGGGTAATAGATCATTGGTTTGTCATAAACAGGCATTATTTGTTTACTAATGGCATTGGTAATGGGATTTAATCGGGTGCCCGATCCCCCGGCCAGGATTATTCCTTTCATTTCGTAGAATTTAATTTGGTTTCAGGAATTATGTAAAAGGCAGGCAGCCATAGTGAAAATTATTATATTGCCTTAGTCCAATTCAAATAACCAGTTTTAAAAGATTGATAAAATAACATGATTTTTATCTTTTCTATGTAATTTTTTATGATGGAAAGCTTTTCAGGATAATTATCCACGATGGAACATTAGGGGGTAGTTTCAAAATTACCGGCACAAACGGACTGATTTGCTAATTATATGAAGATTTTAAGGATATAATAAACGATTGCAGCCAATACTGCACTCACAGGAATGGTTAATATCCATGCCCATAACAGATTAACAGTAACTCCCCAACGAACCGCCGATAATCTTTTGGTAGCACCCACTCCAATGATAGCCCCGGTTATAGTATGCGTGGTACTTACAGGTATACCCAGGTGTTCTGTAAGAAATAATGTTACAGCTCCGGCCGTTTCAGCAGCCACCCCTTCCAGCGGAGTAACTTTAGTAATCCTGGTGCCCATGGTCTTTACAATCTTCCATCCACCGCTCATCGTTCCGAGTCCCATGGCTGCAAAACAGGAAAAAGGAACCCAGTTAGGAATATTCATAATATCATCTAACTGGCCGGCTGCAACCATTGCAACGGCAATTATCCCCATTACCTTTTGTGCATCATTTCCTCCATGCCCCAAGCTAAATAAAGCGGAAGATACCAGCTGTAACCTGCGGAACCATTTGTCCGCCTTGTGAGGCATACTTTTTCGACAGACATTTACAATTATTACCGTAATCATAAATGCGATGACCATCCCGATTACCGGCGCCAGGAAAATGAAGAGAAAAGTGGGTATTACCTTTTCGTAATTAATCACGTCAATTCCATTTTTACTTAACGCACCAGCGTGGGCCAGGGCGGCTCCCATAAATCCTCCTAATAAAGTATGAGATGAACTGGAAGGGATGCCAAACCACCAGGTTAACAGGTTCCAGCATATTGCTGCTATCAAACCGGCGAAAATTACTTCCTGGGTTACAAAACCTTCATTTACCGATTTTGCAATGGTATTGCCTATCTTAAATTCGCCGACTAAATATTTTGAGATAAAAAAGGCGGCGAAATTAAAAATTGCTGCCCATACAACTGCCTGGAATGGAGTTAATACTTTGGTAGAAACAATAGTGGCGATAGAGTTGGCAGAATCATGAAAACCGTTGATAAAATCAAATACCAGGGCGAATATGATGATGATTACTAGAAAGGTCATAAAAATTACTATAGGAAAATAAAAAATGGCAAATATGAAATGAATTTAAAGGGAGACGACATTTCAAAATTGGATTTTTTTTATTCCAAATAAATTAAGCATATTTAATAATGATTGACTCAATCACATTTGCAGCATCCTCGCATTTGTCGGTAACAATTTCCATTACCTGGTAGATCTCTCTTTTTTTGATAACTTCTTTGGCATCGGGTTCTGTTTCAAAAAGGCGGTCGATACTTAAGTCAAAAATGTCATCTGCCTGGTTTTCAATGCTGTTAACCTTTACCAATGCATCTGTTATTTTACGCATATTGGACATATTCCGGAGTTCATGAACAGCATTTTTAATTTGTTCTGTACTTTGGTCAATAAGGTCTGCCATTTTTTGGATGCCCTGGTCGTTTGGATTTACCTTATAAAAGTTTATTTTTTTGGCTGAGGCGTAAATGTAATCGGCTATATCGTCGAGGGAAGAAGCGAGATGATGTATGTCCTCCCTGTCGAATGGGGTAATGAAATTCCTTCCCAGTTCTGTAAATATTTTATGCGTGAAGTCATCATTAATATGTTCAAAATCTTCCAATTTGGAAATGATCGCGGCTCTCTTATCAAAATCAGGCTCCCAAACTACCACTTTTAATAACTTACCCATTTGATTGACCGTTGCCGCCACTTCTTCAAATAAAGTATAAAATACTTTATCCTTCGGCATGAAGATTTTCATTATTGAATTTAAACCCATTGGTACAATTTGGACAAAAATAGAATTAATGGTCTTGCATTTAACAAAAACCTTTTTGGTAATAATTTCTTAACATGAGAATTATTGCATATATCAATATACAACATTCAGCATATCAGCACTTTGCCCCTGCTTATACATTCTCTGGCTGTAAATTTTCGAAGTCGATTTTAAACCTTCAACAGGTAATTAACGTAACAATTCATTAATGTTAGTTGTGCAGTCGATTGATCATTGATTAACAATTCGATAATATCAGGTTCCTATGCACAGGCAAGTTAACCTAATCTTGTAAGGAGGTAGCTAATAGCTAAAAGCTCAAAAGGATACCGTATTTTAGAGCATCTTCTCATTCCATAATCTTAAGCTTGACTTTAAAATCCGGCAGTACAAAAATCACATCAAAGCAATTGACAGTAGCTTTCCTTGCTGCCATTGTTAGCTTTTCAGCATACACCTGTATTTTTTCTTTTCGCAAGGCATTTAATGTAGCTGCTTACCAGGGTTATACCCTATGGGGAATCGATTATAAAATTGTTCTTGTTATAACACAGGTGTTTGGGTATATGCTCAGTAAATTTTATGGCATCCGTTTTATTGCCGAACTTAAACGAATCGGACGTGGAAAACTTATCATTTTATTAGTAGGAATTTCCTGGGCGGCCTGGTTACTTTTTGCCCTGTTACCTGCCCCTTATAATTTCTGGTGTCTATTTTTGAATGGATTTCCTTTAGGCATGTTATGGGGAATTGTGTTTTCTTATGTGGAAGGCCGAAGAACCACCGACCTCATCAGCGCTTCATTGGCGGTAAGTTTTATTTTCGCATCAGGACTAGCAAAATCAGTTGCTCAATATTTAATGAGCAGTTGGAATGTAAGCGAATACTGGATGCCGTTTGTTACCGGGCTGGTTTTTATGCCCCCATTGCTGTTGTTTGTTTACCTGCTGGAAAAAATACCGGCACCGGATGACAATGATAAAGCCGAACGAACAGAACGATTGCCGATGACAAAGGAAAGAAGATGGCAACTGGTTAAGGAATTTTACCCGGGACTTACGGCGCTTGTTCTGATTTATATATTGATAACTATTTTGAGGGAAATTCGCGATAACTTTATGGCTGATATGTGGCGGGAATCGGGAGAACTTTTTCAACCAGCGGTTTTCGCCAAAACGGAAACCATCATCAGCATTATTATCCTGGTGATGATTGCTTCGATGGTGCTGGTGAGAAATAATTTCCGTGCCTTCCTGTTAGCACAGATCATCATGCTTGCAGGATTCGTACTCGCCCTGCTGGTTACATTTATGTATACTAACGGCCACCTGAATCTCTTTACCTGGATGACCACCATCGGTTTGGGTTTATATATGGTTTACATACCCTTTAATAGCATATTATTCGATCGGTTTATAGCAGCGTTCCGATACGCTGGAAATACAGGCTTCCTGATTTATATTGCCGACTCTTTCGGCTATCTTGGCAGCGTCGGTGTGTTATTAAGCAGGTCTTTATTTTCTATCAAAATAAATTGGTTGTCTTTTTACACAGGTATGGTATCATGGGTGGCCGTTTTCGGAATTATAGGGGTGGTTATTTCGATGATTTATTTTGTAAGAAAGAAGAAAGGTATGAGGTATGAGGTATGAGGTGTGAGGTATGAGGTATGAGGTATGAGTAAACGATTGGCGGGCCAATATCACCATTTAAATTAACTTTTAAAAATTTGGAATTCTGTCATTTTTATTAGGCAAATTTTTAGTTACATTGAGATGTTTGAGTAAACGAATTGATAAAAGCAAAAGATTATTTTCAAAGAAATCGAATGATGACGGCAAATTCATACATAAAACCAACAACCTCTACGTTTCATGCCTCATACCTCAAACCTGACACCTCACACCTCCTTCCTCCCTTCCAACGTAAATCCAATCGTAGTTCCTACATCAGGTGAGCTGCGCACATGGATGGTTTCTCCATGAGCCTCGACAATATGTTTGCAGATGGCTAATCCTAAACCGGTGCCGCCTTTGTCACGGCTTCTAGCCTTATCTGTTCTGTAGAAGCGTTCAAATATACGGGGCAGGTGTTCTTCTTCAATTCCGATCCCATCATCGCTTATTTCAACCAACACATGTTTGCCATCCGTTTTGTAAATACTGGCAATAATGTTACCGTTGAGTTTTCCATATTTAAATCCGTTCTCGATCATGTTAATGATCACCTGCCTGATTTTTTCTTTATCGGCGAACACTACAACAGGAGATTCACATCCTTTCTTTACCTGGCAAATTATATTTTTTTCATTTGTTTTTATAGATAGTGATTCAAAGACCTCTTTAAGCAGATCCTGCATTATAAAGTTCTGTTTGGATAACAACTGTTCACCATGTTCCAAACGAGAGATCTCATCAAGATCATTCATCAGGTTTACCAGGCGGTCTATGTTGCGCGAGGTGTTTTCTAAAAACCTTTTTCTTATATCCGGCTTTTCCATAGCACCATTTAATAAGGTATCTACGTATCCCTGGATCGCAAAAATTGGTGTCTTGAATTCGTGCGCGAGATTCTGCAAAAATTCTTTGCGATAGGATTCGTTCTTTTGAAGTATTTCGATTTCATTACTCTTTTGTACCGCCCATTTGGCCACGTCTTCACTGACTTCATCAATACTTTTTTTAGGAAGTATGTATTTGTAATAAACTTCCTCTTTCTTACTTGCTTTGGTTTGATAAATAAATTTGTAAATGAGTTTGATCCTGCGATAGATGAATTTTTGCAGAAAGAAAAAGATCAGAAAATATGATATAATAAAAAGGACAACGAACGTTCCCAATGCTATCATCCAGTTTTTTAGAAAAATAAGGTTTGCTATGGAAACCAGCAAAGAAATGGAAGCTGCATTGATGGCAGCGATCTGCTTTGGAGAAAGATTTTTAATATCCATAAGTATTCCTAAACCATAAATATATTATTCCTGCAAAGGGAATTACGACGATTAAAAATAAGCTTTAACCTGCGGATATTGCTTCACCAACTTCAAGGTGATTACTTTATTGCCCTGCATCACTTTAGTAGAATATACGCCTGTCTTGCATCCACCTCCTGTTTTACGCAATTTACCAGTTCCCGTATTTTCCCTTACTTCAATTATTCTACCTGTTAAATCTGTTACCTGCTACTCTTTTGCGCTTCTCTATAAATCGAATTTATACCCAACTCCTTTTACGGTGGTAATACAATCAAGTCCAATTTTTTGCCTTACTTTCCTTATGTGTACATCAATGGTGCGATCACCTACAATTACGTCATTTCCCCAAACCTGGTTTAAAATTTCATGTCGAAGAAATACCCTCCCTGGTTTTGACGCCAGAAGATAAAGCAACTCAAATTCCTTTTTTGCCAGCGACATCTCCTTCTCCTCCACTTTTACTAAATATTGGATGGGATCTATAACCAGGTTGTCGATCTGTAATATTCCATTCTCTGATCCAACAGGCTTGTTTAGCCTTCTGAACAGAGCATTTACCCGGCTCATCAGGAGTTTTGGACTTATTGGTTTATTTACATAATCATCGGCGCCTTTTTCAAAGCCCTTCATTTGTGAAGATTCGTCATTGAGGGCGGTAAGAAAGATGATAAGGGTGTCTTTGAAGGCAGATTGTGAACGGAGAATCTCGCAAACCTCTACTCCATTTTTTTTGGGCATCATTATATCAAGAATAATCAGATCTGGTTTGATGTGTTTTGCTTTTTGCAAGGCATCGTCTCCATCTTTCGCCGTAAATACCTCGTATCCTTCCGTTTTCAGATTGTATTGAAGGATCTCGAGAATGTCGGGCTCATCATCTGCAATCAAAATTTTATTCGCCTTAATATCCATTTAACAATTTGTTTACGCAAACCTATAGCAAAATATGCTCACAGAACCCCGGGGCAGATTTAGTTCACAATTTTTTAATATAGCTTATGAAAAGTTAACATCCACCATTTTAGATTAGTAAACGCAACGAAACAACTAATTTGACTGTCCTCATAACAAAGCAATTGCTCCGTCCTTTAATTGAAGGATTGGTAGTATTTTTGCAAAAAGCTACCCTCAACAGGATATTATGTACAGAATTTTACTTGGTTTAATAGTGTGTCTGAGTTTTTTGAACGTTAAAATATTTGCACAGTCAAGCGTCAGCACATCGTTCAAGATTGAAAAGAACCGATTGCTATGGCACGACAAAATAGACCGCGAGCAGGCCAGGTTATTGAAATTAGATGGTAAGGATGATAGCCTGATTACTATTTCCCGGGATTCTACCATTAATCTTCAGATAGAATATGCTTTAATTAAAGGAGTGGATGATCTCCAGGAAAAGATCGAAACTGATTCCACACTTTCGAACAATAATAAAATTAAATACCTATTGGGCCTCGAATCTCTCGTAAAAGGCTATAACTCCCATTACCAGCGGCAGGATTACCCGGTTACCATTGCCCAGGCATTAACTGACGCTTTTTCCAGGGCAATGGAACTGGAAAAGAAAGGCGAAAGTATCGAGCCGGTGATAAGTGAAAACACTTATGCGGTAGGAAAAATTTTGGTAGATTGTTTTTGTTTCAAGGAAAATAAAGGCGTGAGCGCGGGCAATGAACTGCTGGTAAGAAAATATATAACATTGCACTCCACCACCAAAGATATTATTACTGCTTTAATGAGTAATATAAATGTGCCGTTTGCAGACAGTCTTATTAAAGTTGCCACCTATCAAAATCCTAACCAGGTGTATGATTATGCGTCTTCACGTGACCGTTTAGGTGCTAAAATACGTTCAAACACCGATCCTCTTGTTCAAACGGTTTCCCGGATGGCCACCAGTAGAAGCGGCAGGCTGTACTTTCCTTTTATAGATATGATCCTGAGCGGAAAGATCAGTTATGAAGAAATAGATAAAGTAAAAGATAATGCGCTTAGTTATTACCGGCTGCTGGTAAAAACCAGGATAGAGTATGCGGGAAGGATGTCAGGTCTTCAAAGGGACACACCTATGGGAATGCCGGCCCTTACTGAGCGGATTTCTAAAAATGCTAAAGAAGAATTCATACGCGCAATTAATGGCTTGCATGATTCGCCCGATGCCGTTCGGTTCAAAATAATTGAACCGCTCACCGCACAAGAATTGTACTATCTGTGTGTACTGGGAGAAGATGAAATATATACTTCCAGTTATATTGGTGTTTTTAAGCGCATTTTTCAGCGCATGAAGGTGCCACGGGGAGATACCCTTATAATGAGCGTGAATGCGGACTATTTCAGGAAATTTATTAAGCTGGCCGCTGCCTACAATACTCTTGATACGTTGCTGAAATCAATGCCGCAGGAAAACGCCGTATCACTTATGCGGGCCTTTATGATAGGCCTGGAAAAAAGCACTAGTCCCACAAACGCCGAAGATGCAGTGGATGTTGCCGACTCGTACAGCAGCATCTTTGAAAAAAACAAAAAGCTAGCCATGTTTATGCTGGATGAGGCCGGTTGGAACCTTGAACGCTGTATTAAAAATGGCAACAAGAATGGGCAGGTAATCTATAACCTGGAAAAAACATTGTTTGAATCCGCTAGTGATACCTCCGTTAATCTTACGCAGCAACTAGGGATTGAACCGGTTTATTCTGTTGATTACAATTCATTATTGGATGATAGTGGAAGAGTGGTGCAACAGGTGTTTTTTTATGGGGATGAAGATAAGGACGGGCAAAATTCTTATGCGAACTTTCTAACCTTATTCCGCAATAAAGCCGAATGGAGCATTACCGACAACAACCCTGACTGGATATGGATAAAATCAGTTAAAGGAAAGCCGGTATGGATATTTGCCAACAAGCCATTGTATGGTCCCGAAGATCCAGATGCGAAAGCCCAGGCAAAATTACGTGATTACCTATTTGACCGTAATATAAGGCCTACTATTTTTATACACCGGGGGCATAGTTATCATGTAAAATATTCGCTGGAACAAATTCAATCGAGTGCCCGGATAGTTGTATTGGGATCATGTGGCGGATATAATAATCTCAATGAAGTACTTAACATTAGCAACGACGCCCATATCATTTCTTCCAAGCAGGTGGGTACCAGAACAGTAAATGAACCCATTTTACAGGCAATTAATACCTCAGTGCGAGCGGGCAAAAGCGTTGAATGGATTCCGATGTGGCGTGACTTGAGTAAACAGTTTTCGGGCGCACAAAAAGAAATGTTCGACGATTATATACCTCCATATAAAAACCTCGGGGCTATTTTTATCAAAGCATACAGGAAGGCGTTAGGGGAAGAATAGATGTTAATGGTTAATGGTTAATTGCAATCAATCCTTAATGTGATCACCATTAGTTATCAAGAGCTAACCATTAACCATTAACAATTACCTTTGCCGCTATGTCAGATGCTTCTCCTGTCAGGAAAATTTTAAATTTTACGTTGCTGAGAAGGGTATTTACTTTTACGGCGCCCTATAGGAACCGTTTTTATCTTTCTTTAGTGATGGCTATAGTATTGGCGGTAATTTCACCCGTACGTCCTTACCTGATACAAATCACCGTTAATAAATACATCAAAGGAGGGGCTGCAGTTACTGGCGAGGCCAGCAACCCCTTCCTGGAGATGATAGTCATTATAACTGTCTGGCAGATCGTTTTACTGATTGCTGAAACGCTTATTCGTTTTTATTTTTCCTATGTTACTGCGTGGCTGGGACAAGCCGTTGTAAAAGACCTTCGGGTAAAAGTTTATGATAAGATACTGGGTTTGAACCTCTCCCAGTTCGACAAAACTCCCATCGGCACATTAACCACCCGTACTATCAATGATATTGAATCCATTAACGATATTTTTGCTGATGGGTTGGTGCCTATCATAGCCGATGTTCTTTCCATTATCGCTATTCTTGGCTGTATGTTCTGGATCGACTGGCGACTGGCGCTTATTAGTTTAAGTCCCTTTCCCTTTCTTTTTGTAGCTACTTATATGTTTAAAGAAAGCGTGAACAAATCATTTATCCGCGTTCGTAACGCAGTGGCCCAGCTCAATGCTTTTGTGCAGGAACATATTACAGGCATGCAGATAGTTCAGGCATTTGCTGCAGAAGAAAGGGAATTCAATAAATTTAAAAAAATCAATAGAGAGCATCGTAATTCTAACATCAAGGCAATATTTGCCTATTCCGTCTTCTTCCCAATCGTAGAAATTGTACTAGCCGTTTCAACCGGGTTGCTCGTATGGTGGGCGGCAAGCGAGGCAATGGGTTTACCCAGGGCAGAAGCCGTGGACTTAACAGGCAAAATCATTTCTTTCATTCTATTGATTAATCTTATTTCCAGGCCTTTAAGAGTTATCGCCGATAAATTTAACGTGTTGCAAATGGGAATGATAGCCAGTGAAAGGGTTTTTAAAGTGCTTGATAATGAAGATTATTTAAAAACACAAGGAAAGCTGGCGCCCTCTAAATTAAATGGCAAAATCTTATTTGATAAAGTATGGTTTGCTTACCTGGATGACAGATACGTTTTAAAAGATGTATCGTTTACGGTAGAAGCAGGAGAAACTGTTGCTATTGTAGGTCATACGGGTAGTGGGAAATCTTCCATTGTTAGTTTAATAAACCGCTTGTACCACATCCAAAAGGGCGAAATCCGGATTGACAATATAAAGATTGAGGATTACCAGCTGGAGGCTTTACGCAGTAAAATTGGAGTGGTATTACAGGATGTTTTTTTGTTTTCCGGTTCGGTACTCGATAATATTACCCTGCGAAATGCTGACATAAGTCGTGAGAGAGTTATCGAAGCCGCCAACCTGATTGGCATGCACGATTTTATCGAGGAACTTCCCGGTGGGTATGACTTTAATGTAATGGAAAGAGGGAACAGTTTATCATTAGGGCAGAGGCAGTTACTATCATTTATCAGGGCTTTACTATATGATCCTTCCATACTCATCCTCGATGAAGCAACTTCTTCGGTAGATACGGAATCAGAAATACTTATCCAGCATGCCATTGATACACTCATCGTGGGACGAACCTCTATTGTAATAGCCCACCGGCTTTCTACCATACGCAAGGCAAATAAGATCATCGTCTTAGATAAAGGGGAGATTAAGGAAATCGGCAGCCATGAAGAGCTGATAGCAAAAAAAGCGTTTTATTATCAACTGCATCAGTTGCAGTTTGAAAAACAAAAAGTAATAGCTTAAAGACCTTAGTCTGATGCTTTTGCTATCAGCTAGTAGCTGTCAGCTGTCAGCTAACAGGAGGAAACTTATAACATAGTGACCTGCCGATAGCTGATAGCCGAAAGCTGACAGCACTTTTTTGCCATTTATTCCCGTTTATTCGTTTTTTAAGGCATCCATCCTTATCTTTGCGCAAATTAACAAACAGGTATGACTTTGAACAGTGTTAAATCAATACTGGTAGCGGTTTTAAGCTTAAGTATGTTATTTGGTTTTAATGCGTCTGCACAAGAAAATGAAGGGCATTCAGCACAAGCCAATAGTGAGGATCATGAGAAGAAAAAAGGTTTCGATGCTAACGAGGTTATTTTCGGGCATGTCAAAGATGCGCATGCATTCCATTTTTTATCTTACGAAGGCAGTGATGGTACAGAACATGAGTTAGCCATACCACTTCCTGTAATATTATATTCCCCGCAAAACGGTTTTTCTACATTTATTTCGTCCGCTTTTCATCATGGCGAAGTAGTAGATGGTTATAAACTGGTAGATGGTAAAGTTGTTCCCGTTGATCCTTCCGTGAAAGTGTATGATGTCTCCCTTACGCGTAATGTAGTTCAAATGCTGCTTGCCCTGGCGTTGTTTGTATGGCTGATGCTTAATATAGCAGCAAAATATAAAAAAGGCATTGGAACCAACCGGGCTACCACAGGGGTGCAAACAGCCATTGAACTGATGGTGGAGTTCGTGGTAAACGAAGTTGCGAAGCCTAATCTCGGACCAAAATACCAGCGATACCTGCCATATTTATTAACAGTATTCTTCTTTATTCTTATCAATAATATTTTTGGACTGATACCCGGTTCAGCGAATGTTACCGGTAATATAGCCTTCACCCTGGTGTTGTCGATGATTTCTTTCCTGATAATCATCTTTAGTGCAAACAAACATTACTGGAGTCATATCATCAACCCCCCGGTTCCTACAGGAGTTAAACCGATACTTGTATTGGTGGAAGTGCTGAGTATCTTCACCAAACCCTTTGCTCTGATGATACGTCTTTTTGCAAATATGCTGGCGGGCCATATTATTATTATCTGCCTGGTTTCGCTGATCTTTATTTTTGGATCCTTAAATAAAGGCGTTGGCTGGGCTTTTTCACCTATATCAGTGGGGTTTTCTGTTTTTATTTATTTTATTGAAATACTGGTGGCATTTATCCAGGCTTTCATCTTTGCGAACCTGTCTGCTGTTTTTATCGGTCAGGCGATTGAAGATACGCATGCTCATCCCGCAGAGGATCATCAGGCCGGTAAATATGATGATGCCGTGATAGTATAGGTTGGATCGTTTTCTGGTTCATTTTTCAAACAAGTTCTTTCTTAAACAGTATAAAAACACAACTATGGATTTATTAGTATTGTTAAGCACGACTCCCTGGGCTAATGCTGGCGGAGCAATTGGTGCTGGTTTGGCCGCAGTAGGAGCCGGTATCGGTATCGGGCAGATCGGTAAAGGTGCCGTTGAGTCCATTGCACGTCAGCCGGAAGCTATTAATGATATTCGCGCTAACATGATCCTTGCAGCGGCCCTTATTGAAGGGGTTGCCCTGTTTGGGGTTATCGCAGGTATTCTGGCAATGTTCGTGTAACACAAATTCATTACTGCATACAAAGCACAGGGCGGCGGGTGCAGTAATCTTCTTGCATTTATCCGGTTAAAGTTTAAATATTTGATATGGATCTGTTAATTCCCTCGTTCGGTTTAATAATCTGGACATTACTATCCTTCCTGATCGTATTTTTTATTTTGAAAAAATACGCATGGAAGCCTATCTTAAGTTCGTTAAAAGAAAGAGAAACTATCATTACCGACTCATTATCTACCGCAACAAAAGTTAAAGCGGAAATGGTTGCCTTGAAGAGCGAAAATGAGGCCTTGCTGGTTAAAGCTCGGGAAGAGAGAGCCGGCATGATCAGAGATGCTAAGGAATTAGGCGATAAAATGGTAACCGAAGCCAAAGAAAGAGCAAAAGTAGAATATGATCGTATAATCGCGAATGCCCATGCTGCTATTGAACAGCAAAAGATGGCTGCTTTGATTGATGTAAAAAACCAGGTGGGAAACATGGTTATTGAAGTTTCAGAGAAAATTCTTCGCAGGGAATTAACTAATAAGTCCGAGCAGGAGAAATATATCAGCCAACTGGCAAATGATATTAAGCTTAATTAATAAACTCAAAAAATGCAGAATCCACGTTTAGCAGGACGATATGCGAAATCAATTATCGACCTTGCTGTTGAAAAGGATCAGTTGGATGTCGTATATAATGATATGATGTATTTGCAAGGCATTTGTAAATCTAGCCGTGAATTTGTAAACCTGCTGAAAAGCCCGATAATTAAGGGAGATAAAAAACGACAAATAGTAGACATCGTTTCAAAAGGCAAAGTTGGTGTTCTTACCGCGTCCTTTAACGAACTGATGATCAAAAAGGGAAGGGAACAATATCTTCCGGAGATTGTAGACGCTTTTATTGATATGTACAATGATATCAAGGGTATTTACAAAGTGAAACTTACAACCGCTCAAACGGTGAGTGATGAATTAAAGCAAAGCATTATAGATAAATTTGCAGCTACTACCACTTTAAAACATATTGAACTGGAAGCGAAAGTAGATGAGGCCTTAGTAGGCGGATTTGTATTGGAATTTAATAACAAGTTAGTGGATGCCAGTATCCTCAGGGATCTGAAGGATATCAAAAAGCAATTCCAGGATAACAGTTATATTCAGAAACTACGATAGTTTGAATTTAAAAAAAAGATAAACCATGGCGGAAATTAAACCAGATGAAATCTCGGCGATACTGCGCCAGCAGTTAAGCAATTTTGATGTGGGTGCTAACCTTGAAGAAGTAGGCACTGTACTTCAGGTAGGTGATGGTATTGCACGTATTTACGGGTTAAACAATGTTCGTTCAGGTGAATTGGTGGAGTTTGAAAATGGCGTGAAGGCAATCGCCCTGAACCTGGAAGAAGATAATGTTGGTGTGGTGTTGATGGGTGACCAGGGTGATATAAAAGAAGGTGCTAAAGTTACCCGAACCGGCAAGATCGCTTCTATTAAAGTTGGCAATGGTCTTGTTGGCAGGGTTATTAATATGTTAGGTGAACCGATAGACGGAAAGGGTCCCATCCAGGGCGAATTGTACGAGATGCCGCTGGAACGCAAGGCTCCGGGTGTAATTTTTCGTGAACCGGTTAAGGAACCGCTTCAAACAGGGATCAAGGCTATTGATGCAATGATCCCTATCGGTCGTGGACAACGCGAATTGGTAATTGGCGACCGTCAGACTGGTAAGAGTGCTATCTGTGTAGATACGATCATAAATCAAAAGGAATTTTACAAGGCGGGCAATCCTGTTTTTTGTATTTACGTGGCTATCGGGCAGAAAGCTTCTACTATCGCCGGTGTTATGAACGTATTACAGGAAAACGGCGCCATGGAGTATTCAATAATCGTGGCAGCTTCTGCGTCCGACCCGGCACCGCAGCAATTCTACGCACCATTTTCTGGTGCAGCTATCGGTGAATTTTTCCGTGATACCGGTCGACCTGCCCTGATTATTTTTGATGATCTTTCCAAGCAGGCTGTAGCTTACCGCGAAGTATCTTTATTATTAAGAAGACCTCCCGGACGTGAAGCTTATCCGGGTGATGTATTTTACCTGCATAGCCGTTTACTGGAAAGGGCAGCAAAAGTTATCAATAAAGATGAAGTGGCCCGGAAAATGAATGATCTGCCAGACTCTATCCGCCACCTGGTGAAAGGAGGAGGTTCTTTAACGGCATTGCCGATTATTGAAACACAGGCCGGTGACGTATCAGCTTATATTCCTACCAATGTAATTTCTATTACTGATGGGCAGATATTTTTAGAAGGTAACCTGTTTAACGCGGGCATTAGGCCGGCGATCAACGTGGGCATCTCTGTAAGCCGCGTGGGTGGTAATGCCCAGATCAAATCCATGAAGAAAGTGGCCGGTACGTTGAAACTCGACCAGGCTTTATATCGTGAAATGGAAGCTTTCTCCAAATTTGGCGGCGACCTTGATCCTGCCACCAAAGTAGTTATCGATAAAGGAGCCCGAAACGTGGAAATTCTTAAGCAGTTGCAGTTTTCACCTATGGCAGTGGAAAAACAGGTAGCCATCATTTACTTAGGAACGCAGGGTTTATTAAGAGAAGTAGCGGTTAAAAGGGTAAAAGAATTTGAATCTCATTTCCTGGTAGAAATGGAAAATAAGTATCCTGAGATATTGAATGAGTTTAAAAAAGGTAATCTTCCGGAAGATGGCATTAAAAAAATGGTAGAACTTGCAAAGGGAATGATGCCTGCGTACAAATAATTTATTATCTTTAAATTTCTTAAAAAACGATCTCATACAAGGATCGTTTTTTTTTTGGCTACTCAGATAATGAGATACGTTTAAGGTCGATCTTAATCATTATTTTGAACGTATATAGTTAATACCTTTGTTGGCGATAGAAGTAGTCAGAATGGTTTTTTGCTGGGATCACCCGGTAAATGGAGACAGGCATTAAAACTATCGGATATCATTTTGGTTATAAATAATAATAAGTTATCAACCAGTAAATTCCCGCTTATTCCAGATTTGGGAATTTGGAGGAGTGTTAAGAATGTATGAATGAGGAGGAAGACCGCTAAATTGCTCATAAAACAGCAGACAAGCATTTAGGACCATATTTTGATAGTAAAGTTGAGTTTATTTCGGTTTAGAATTTGTGTTATCTCCACATCCAATATCTATTTAAAAATTTTTAGTAAATTTTGATGGTTTTGCGCCATCTTATCAAATAATATTTTTCAAGTCAGGTATAATGATGATTTTTTTTAATAGAATTTTTACTGTTTTATTTCTTTCTATCGCACTTTCCTCATATGCTCTTGCACAATTAAATATTTCCGCGGATGTGACGCAGGTAATTAAAACGATTCCAGACAATTCGGTTGGAATCAATATCGATTACCTGATGGATGGCAGTTATATTTCAACAAATACCACCAGCAATACCACTGAAACGATTAAAAACATGAAAATGAAGGTGCTTCGGTATCCGGGTGGTGAAAAATCGGATAATTACAAGTGGTCTTCTGCTCCTTATGATCGTGCAAAACCAGCGGTTTTATTAACCGGCAATTGCCAGTTCCCTTCCAACGATAGTCGGTTTGTTCAAACAGATTTAAGTACTTGTAAACCAGAAGTGCTGGATTTTGACGAATTTATGGTAATGGCCAGGGCAGTTGGGGCCGAGCCTATGATAGTTTGCGCTTATGATGCCGCTTATTATGGTGGCAGCATCGCCGCCCCCTATCCTTGCGGCATTAAACCTACCAAGCAACAATTAATTGATATCGCAAAAGAATGGGTGCGATACGCGAATAAAACAAAGAACTACAATGTAAAATATTGGTGCATAGGTAACGAAAGCTGGAACAAATGTGATTATAATGGATGTGTGACCCCTGATCAGTATGCCATTGATATTGTAGAGTTCGCTAATGCAATGCGTTCTGTTGATCCGACGATTAAAATAATTGCCAATGGATTGGGAACTGCCTGGTGGCAAAAATTAGTATCGACTCCTGCTTCGGCCAGTGTAATAGATTTCCTGGGAGTGAGCTGTTACCCGGTAAATAATTATAGCGCAGGATATGACGAATACCGAAATAATAATTTGGATTTAAGAGATGATCTAAAAACGGCTGCTGAGGCTATCAGCAATTTTGCATCAGCTACAGATAAATCAAGAATTAAGGTAATTGCCACCGAATTTGGTTCGATGGATTGGAGCCGCGTATGGCCCGATGCCAATGATGTTGGGCATTCTCTTTTATTAGCTGAGATATTGGGACAAGGGTTGAGAACAAAAGAAGTAGAATCGATGCTAATGTGGAATACCCGTTGGATCGATAATGTAATAAAGCCAAACGACATTTTTGATGCGTTGAACAAAAACAGTGGCACTAATGCAAACGGTCTTGTTCTTTCTGCATTTGCCAATAACATTTTACCGTCAATGGTAAAAATAACGGAAGAAGGAAAGCTGAAAACATTTGCTTTTTACGATAATGTTTCCAATAAGCTCAATATCATTATAATTAATAAAGACAACGTTAGCCAGGCCACAAATGTATCGGTATCAGGGTTTACCGCTAATCCATCCGTTGTAAGATGGGAATATAAAGGTGCTGATATGAACGACACGCAACCAACTTACACTTATAAAGATTCAGTTGGGGTGAGTAGTTTTCCTTACCTTATTTCCCTGCCACGCAATTCAGTAACGGTATTAAAAATCGCTAATTCAAACGTGGTATTACCTATACCACTGCTTTCATTTACAGCTTCCTTGTTAACTAGCGGTAATGCTCACCTGGTTTGGCAAACAAATTCGAATGATAACAGTGTTAGTTTTGCAATTGAGCGCAGCAGCGACAGTACGACGTGGACAAATATAGGCACTGTAACTGCGGATGGGTCGGCACCCAACAACACTTATCAATTCGATGATGTTAATCCTTTTACTACAGGGAATAAAGTTTATTACAGGGTTGTAAAAAAAGATGTTACGGGCCGGTTCTTTACCAGCACGGCAAGAGTGCTTCAGAAAACTGCTGCCGCGGAGTTGACCATTAAACTAATGAACAATCCTGTTCGTGAAAGCGCGAGTTTCACCATAGATGGCATACGATATGCAGCCTTAAAAATAAATCTCTTAGATTCAAAAGGAAGTATAATTAAAAAATTCCCCGAGGTCGCGTCCGATGGTGTGGTATCAATAAACATAGAAATGGTGCCCGCTGGTGTTTATTTTATCCAGTTTATATCTTCAGTGGCCCATCGTACAATTAAGGTTATTAAGAATTAGCTGTAAAGACCAAATACGAACTACGTTTTACGAATTGCAACGGACGCGTTTATAATTCGACTTCTTATTTATATTTATTGATGAATAACTGACAAGAATTACACATAAAATATTTTTCTAAATTATTTGGTTTATAAAGTAAACTACTTTAAATTTGAGATAAATTTACTGATGTGAGAGAATTATATTTATTAATATTTTATATCCTTTTTTCATTCTCTTCATCTGCACAATCTGTTATCTCCGGAAAAACTAAAGATGCTAAGGGTAGGCCGGTGCCCGGCGTCAGCATTACTATAAAAGATTCTTATGATGGAGGCACATCCGATTCAATTGGTACTTATACGTTTAAAACTACCGAACTGGGAGATAAAATTATTGTCGCCAGTTCTATCGGGTATTATACATTTGAACAGAAAATCACCTTGAAAGATGCTCCACTTAATCTTGATATCCCTTTAAAAGAGGAACCCAATGAGTTGAAAGCGGTAGTAATCACGGCTGGCACGTTTGAGGCAAGCGATTCTAAAAGAACTACTGTGCTAAACCCTATTGATATTGTTACAACGGCTAGTGCAAATGCGGATGTTACGAGCGCTATAAGAACCTTACCCGGTGCCCAACAGGTAGGTGAAAGTGAAGGATTATTTGTACGCGGAGGAACCGCCAACGAAACAAAAGTGTTTATAGATGGCACTTTGGTAAATAATTTCTTTTTCAGCAGTGTACCTGATATAGCACAACGTGGCCGCTTTTCACCCTTCCTGTTTAAAGGAACCGTTTTCAGCTCAGGAGGCTATTCAGCCCAGTATGGCCAGGCACTTTCGTCGGTGTTGCTGCTCGAAAGCATCGACCTGCCTGAGAGAACTTCCGCAAACCTGGGTATTTCTACGGTAGGCGTAAGTGCCGGCTACCAACGCCTGGCTAAAGATAAAAACTCCAGCTGGGGATTCAGTTACAATTACACCAACTTGTTGCCCTATTTTAAGGTTGTTAAACAAAAGCCTGACTATTTTCATGTACCTGAATTTCATAATACTGATTTTAATTACCGGGTAAAAACTTCAAAAACGGGCATGCTAAAGTTTTATGGTTATATGAATGCCAGTAACCTCGGCCTCCGGAGATCTGACATTGACTCCTCGGTTCTAAAAAATGCTTTCGGTTTGAAAAACGTTAATCTTTACGGAAACCTGTCATGGCGTGAAAAGTTAGGTAAACACTGGAAAATGAACCTGGGCTTATCTTACAGCACGAATACAGATAAAATAAATAACCAGTTGCAGGACCAGGCAAACAGTAAACAAACTTTTATTAACTACCCATTTTCTCAAAAGAATTTTGATATTAAAGCAAATGCAGATCTGGCTGTAATGAAAGCCGTGTTTGAAAGAAGGTTGAAAGGACTAAGTATGTTCAGGATAGGAGGTGAATATTTTTACAATAAAGATAAAAGCGATTTTTCGAGTGATTCAGTTTACCAGGTAAACAGCCATTCTTCTGATAACCTGAAAGCAGCCTTTACAGAAGTAGATATTTATGTAACCAATGACCTGGCAGCGAAAATAGGTACGCGGGTAGAGCATTCATCACTTTTAGATAAACCCAATATTGTACCGCGTATTTCATTAGCATATAAAGTAGGTGAAGTAGGACAGGCTTCCCTCGCTTACGGAATATTTTATCAGAAGCCAGACAACAGTTATTTTATACGCACCTATCGGTTCAATGAATTGCAATATACCAGGGCAACACATTATATTGCCAATTTCCAAAAGGTTACCCGGGAGTATACTTTACGTGCAGAATTGTTTTACAAAAAATATCATAACCTTATTAAAACAATTCCAAGTAATAACGGTATAGATAGCCTCAATAATGCAGGGTATGGCGATGCAAAAGGCTTTGAGCTTTTTTGGAGAGACAGGAAAACGTTCAAGAATGTTGACTACTGGGTTTCTTATTCTTACCTGGATACAAAAAGAGATTACTTAAATTATCCAATGGCCATGCAACCTAATTTTGCTACACATCATACAGCTTCCCTGGTAGTTAAAAAATTTGTTACAAAATTAAAGACGCAGTTCAATGGTTCATATACGTTCGCTACGGGCCGTCCTTACTATAATATTGGGTATAATGCCCCTGCGAAATCTTATAAAATTTTTGATGAAGGCACAACTATAAACTATAACAGTCTTAGTTTTAGTGTAAACTACCTCCCCAATATAGGTAAAACCGGGGCCAGCAGATTTACCGTATTTGTTTTTTCTATAAACAACGTTTTGGGAAGCAGGCAGGTATTTGGTTACAACTATTCTTATAACGGTATGAACAAAGAGGCAGTAACGCCGCCGGCTACTCGCTTTTTCTTCCTGGGTTGTTTTATAAGTTTTGGTATTGACAGGTCTGATGATGTCATCAATAGTAATTTATAAATACCGACGAACATTTTAGTAAGGAAAAATTTATGTCAAACAATCAATCAATATTAATTTATAAAACATGAAAAAGATCCTCGTACTACTTGCTATTACAGTTTCATCAACAATTCTATTTGCTCAGAGTGAAAAATATATGAAAGCAATGCAAAGCAATATTGCTATGCTTGACTCCGGGTACATAAAGGGAAACATGGCAGAGCTTTCTAATAACTTTGAGCGCATTGCTGATGCGGAGAAAACGCAATGGCTGCCTTACTATTATGCCAGTTATTGTGCTGTTGGCAATGCTTTTGCTGAACCAGATAAAAGCAAAACGGATGGAATAGCCGACAGGGCGGAACAGCTAATCAAAAAAGCAGAAACCATTAACGGGAAAGAAAATTCTGAGATTTGTGTCATCAAAAGCATGATAGCTTCTTCTCACATGATGGTAGATCCGCAAGCTCGCTGGCAGCAGTATGGAGAGGCTTCCGCAAGTAATATTGCCAAAGCTAAATCCATGGACCCAGCTAACCCACGCCCGGTTTACCTGGAAGGCCAGTCAAAATTTTATACGCCCGAGTCATTTGGTGGTGGAAAAGCGCCTGCAAAGGAACTTTTTATAAAAGCGCTGACAATGTTTGATACATTTAAACCGGAAACCAGTTTGCATCCCAATTGGGGCAAGTCGACTACCGCGTATTTTCTGGCTCAATGCAATTAATTGTACAAGTGAACATGCAGTTGGTGTTCATAAACTGGACGGCAACTGCGTGATTTTCTAAATAAGATTATGGCAATCGAAAATTTTACACCGGAAGAAAGCATCAAGTTAATTCAAAACATGATTGAGAAAACGCGGCAGCGATTTTCTGATCAGGGTCATTATTTTCTTTTATGGGGATGGTGTACTTTTCTGGCCTTACTGGGCCAGTTTGTCTTAATATATTTTTTCAAGTCCCCTTATCATTATATGGTATGGTTGATAACTTTCGTTTGTATGTTTATCACAATTTATTGGACCATTAGAGAAGATCGCGAAAAGAAAGCCACGACCTATGTAAAAGAAAGTATGCGTTATTTGTGGACGGGCCTCGGTATAACTTTTTTTATTTTTTGTTTAATATTCGTTAAACTGGGTTGGTGGAATTGTTACCCGTTTTACATAACGTTATATGGCGTGGGCACTTTTGTTTCAGGCAAAATTTTGCAGTTTAAACCGCTGGTATGGGGTGGTATCATCAGTTGGATTTTGGCAGCCGTTAGCGTTTGGTTCCATAACGATGTGCATATTTTATTTGCGGCTGTCTCCATCCTGGTAAGTTACATTATACCCGGACATTTGTTAAAATTCCGCTATCGCACCCAGTAATGGCACCTAAATTTTCAGGGCATATTGATGTTTAAAGAGCTAGATCCAATATTACACTCTCAGCTACGATTAGCTATTGTTTCACTTCTTATAAGTGTTAAGGAGGCTGAATTTACATTTCTGAAAGAAAAGACCAATTCCACTGCGGGCAACCTTAGTGTGCAGATTAATAAGTTAAAGGAGGTCGGCTATATTGATGTGGCAAAGCAATTCAAGGATAATTACCCACAAACTACCTGTAAAATTACCGCCAAAGGTATTGATGCGTTTGACGAATATGTTAGGAATCTTCAATCCTATCTTTCTGCCAAGAGAGAATGAATGATTTTTGTTGGAAGCAGTAAGTCAACAAATGTTGCCTCAACCTGTTAAAGACAATGTATTAATGCATTTCTTACATGCCGCCAATTATAAATGTCAATTCGTTAACTAAACAATTCAAGGATATCAAAGCGGTGGATAATCTGTCATTTACCGTTAACCAGTCAGACGTTTATGGTTTTTTGGGGCAGAATGGCGCTGGTAAATCCACCACTATCCGGATGTTGCTTACTTTGATTGAACCGACAGATGGTAAGATTGAGATGTTCGGCCTAAACTTAAAGAGCCATCGTAAGGAGATCCTGCGGCAGGTTGGTGCCATTATTGAACGTCCTGATTTATATAAATACCTTAGCGGATTGGAGAACTTGGCTTTATTTGCAAAAATGAATGGCGTTGATTCATCGCGTAAAAAATTAATGGAACAGTTGGAACTGGTTGGGCTTGCTGACCGTGCAGACAGTAAGGCTAAAGCCTATTCACAAGGCATGAAACAACGTTTAGGAATAGCTATCGCCCTGGTGCATGATCCGCAACTGGTAATATTAGACGAGCCCACTAATGGTTTGGATCCTCAGGGTATTGCCGATATGAGAAACCTTATTTTACATTTAAGCCGGCATTTAAAAAAAACAATAATGGTTTCATCGCATTTATTGAGTGAAATAGAACAGGTAGCCACACGCATGCTGATTATTGACCATGGTAGAAAGATCGTGGAAGGCAACGTAGATGAATTAGTAGATCCATCTAAAACCCTGGTTTCGTTAGAGACTACTGACCAACAGGGAGCCATGCATTTTATTCAGAACAGTATATGGGAAGCCTTCCTGGTGAAACCAGTTTCAGATAATATTCTTTTACAAATTCATAAGGATTCTATCCCTGAACTGAATCATGATTTGGTTCATGCAGGAATTGGCGTATTAAGCCTTCAGGCAAAAAATTCATTAGAAAATTATTTTTTACAGATAACCGCAGGTAAGCAATATGTGGGCACTTTTAAAGATTGAATTAGTAAAAATATTCAGGAGACCGCGTACCTATATAAGCTTTGCAGCTATCGCTGCAATGGTGGGTATTGTACAAGTAGCCTTGAAAGCAGATGGTATATCTTATCTCGAATTTTTGATGGGTGGGATGAAGGGGTCGATTGAAATACCCTATGAGATGGTGTTAAACGGATACCTGGTATGTTTTATTATTTTAAATCTATTATTAATACATGTACCGCTGCTGGTAGCACTGGTAGCCGGTGACGCTATCGCCGGTGAAGCAAATATGGGAACGTTGCGGTTGTTGCTAACGCGCCCTGTAAGCCGTACGCAATTCATGTTAACCAAGTTTGCGGCTTGTGTTATTTATACCATCATGTTGTTAGTATGGATGGCTCTGCTTTCCCTGTTTGTAAGTATACTTCTTTTTGGCACCAATGATATGATCATAACAAGAAATGATGTGGTAGAGCAAATTCAACGAAATGATGTTATATGGCGTTACCTGGCTGCATTTGCCTATGCTGCCGTGGCACTAACAACAGTGGCTGCATTGGCTTTCCTGTTATCAATATTCGCAGAAAATTCTATTGGGCCGATTGTATCTACTATCAGCATTGTTATTGTTTTTACTATTTTATCAGAAATGCAAATCCCCATTTATGATAAAACGGTAAAGCCCTGGTTATTTACTTCTCACATGCTGGCCTGGAAGGGATTTTTTTATTCTAAATCGAATGGAGAGGGGCAGTCAATAGCAGGTACTTTAGAAAACTTTCCGGCCATCATGAAAAGTTTAAGCGTGCTGCTTGGTTATATTATATTATTTGTTGGTTCTGCGGTTATTGTTTTCCGTAAGAAAGATATATTATCGTAAATGAAATATTGTATGAAAGAGATAGCGGTTAGTACGGTTTTTCTTTTTTTCTTTTTATCATTCAGTTATGGCCAGGATGCTCCTGCGCTGGTGGAAAAAGTCAAAACAAAAATTGAACTGGTGAAAGATTATGAAGCTGCCGGCACCATGAGAACGAATGTACCTTTTCTAAAAGTACCCGTGGCGGAGGTAACCATATATTTTAAAAATCCTGACAAATTAAAAATAAAAAACCCAAAAGGAATATCACTGGTTCCGAAAGGCGCTGTCAGTATGAGTCTTGGCAACCTGATGGCTAACAAAGGGTTCACGGCTATTCCTACAGGGAATGAAATAATTAATGGTATCCCTGTCAAAGTAATAAAATTGTTGCCAACAGATGATAATTCGGAAATTGTATTATCTACTTTATATATCGATGAAGCAAGATTGTTGATACTAAAAGCCCGAACCACTACCCGGGAAAATGGAACTTATGAAATAAGTATGCAATACGGAAAGTATGCGAACGTCGCTTTGCCAGATAAAGCCACATTTACCTTCAATACCAAGGAATATAAACTTCCCAAAGGCGTGACCTTTGACTATGACGATGGAAGCGAAAAAAAAGCAACCGAGTCGTTAAAATCTAATAAAGGCATGCTGGAGATAACATACAATAATTATATTATTAATAAAGGGGTTTCTGATGCTGTGTTTAAGTAGCTATGAGGTATGAGGTATGAGCTATGAGCTATGAGGTATGAGGTATGAGGTATGAGGTATGAGGTATGAATAAAACTTAACCAGAGAAGGTACTTGAGATTATTCATATCTTTTTAATATTGCTAAATTTTTTAAGATACAATACTATAGTCGTACCTAAAGCTTTTTAGTTTTCGGCTCATACCTCATACCTCATACCTGATACCTTATTCCTGGATACTCTCATCCTCCACATTCGCCATTATTTCAGCCGTGATTTTCTTCAGTGGGTTTTTGTGATTTTCAGCATACTCATTTCTTTTCCGGTATATATCTATGCATTGAAAAATGGAGTTGATGAAGGAGGAAACATCTGCCTTATTCATGCCAGCAATATCGA
>JBDSBP010000268.1:0-6312 GCA_039921525.1 Chitinophagaceae bacterium
ATTAGCAGTCTGCGTAACATTTGTAGGACATTCATACCTTAATTGCTTATTAGCCGCCCCCAGTTTGCACGATTGTTGGCTGCATCGTTTGTAAATTATTATTATTGTTAATTAATTTACCCTTATATCATTTCATTAATGATTTAAATTAATAGGGGTTTTGGGGTTTTGGGGTTTTGGGGTTTTGGAAGATGCCAAATGATCTTGCATCGGTTGTATACACCTGGAACAACAGAAAGGCTGAAGCTAAACCTTTGTTTCGGGGCGAGGAAGCCAGGTATAGCAAAACTTCAACAGTACTTGTCCGAAATCAGTCTAGCCGTAATGTAAGATTTTTATTTTTCAATGGAGATGATCTTGCGGGGCTATTTTACGAACCATTTCCCGGAGTGGGAGATAAAATGGTCAGTCCGAAATCAGACCTGTTTTTTACTCCACCATCCGCTACGCTTACTCCGAATGTTCAGGTCAGGATGGATGGAAGTCCTCCGCAACTTCTGGGTGATAACAGGAGAACTGCCCAGATGGCATTAGTTAATTTAGGGGATACACTAACGTATCTTGAAGATGGGTCTTATACAATGGGTTAGGTTGTTTATCGGGCCGGCTTTACTGAATTTTTAATATTTTGTCAGCACCATACTCCTCCTTCACTGATGAAAAAAAGCTTGTTTTTTTAACGAACGTTTCCGGCTTCTCCCGCAAAGGAGGCGGGAAACGTTCCCTTTTTGGCAAATACATTTCAGCAGGCATTGTTTACTATTTGTGCGTCATGAATGTTGAATTGAATTAAAAAAATATGTCGTTTAAAACAATAAAAAATTTTATTGCTTCTTCTGCTGAATTGAAAGCAGATAGAGATGAGTTCAGAATTTTTATCAGTATAGAAAATGACCGCCTTAACAAACAGGGTATTTACCTGGAAATAGTGCAGTGGGAGAATTTCCTGGATGCTATTTCAGATACACGGCTCCAGGATGAATATAATAAAGCCATTCATGAATGCGACATTGCACTCTGCCTTTTTTTCACCAAAGTGGGAAAATATACTGCCGAGGAATTCCATACAGCCTACGAAGTTTTCAAGGTTACAGGCAGACCAAGAATCTGGACCTACTTTAAAGACGCCCCGGTAAATACAGGATCAATTTCAGAAGAAATTATGACGTTATTCTCCTTCAAGAAAAAAATTAGTGAACTCGGTCACTTCTACACCGGTTATACGAATATTGACAACCTTAAATATCAATTTAAAACTCAGTTAGATAATATGCTGCCCGGGATGACCCGCCATGAAAATGCCCCATTTTTGGCGACAGGTGAACATACAACTTGCACTCCTGACAATGAACCTAAAAGAAATGCCTTCAATGAAATACTTACGTGCAGATTGATAGAAGCGATCCAGGATTACAGCCCCAGGGCCAGGAAATTTTTAGAAAATGCAACAAGAATGGAACCTCACTGGGAAACGCAAACCCGTTTCAGCGATCCCGCCAAAGAAATTATTGCATTTAGTTTTGTGGGTGTTTTGGGTATTCAACTGCGTAAATTGATGGCAATTGGTAAAGAAGATATGTCCGAATATAAACAGAGGAAATATCTTGAAAATTGCCAACTCACTTCAAAAAGAGCATTACAGCTTTTATGTTTTGCGTTGCTCTCAAAATTATGGGATTATAAAAAAGAAAAAAACTTTACAATTTCACCATGCCAAACGTCCATTTGTAGAAATTTTTTCGATGATGAATTTGAGTTAGACATCATGGGCTTTATCAATTTGTTGATGACACTTACAGCGATTTTTACAGACAACAACCTGGACTTTCCCATTACTGAACTACATGAATTGCAACCAAACCTTCAAAAAGATAGCGATTTCCTGGTTGCCTGCACCAGCCTGCACGCTATAAGCGTGCTGTTAGATAGCTCTACCTTTACTTTAGGTGAGTGTATCGAAGCTGAGAGTCAACTAGCATCTGTTTTACAAACGCTAAAATTCCTTGCTAAATATAAAATGGTGTCCATTAAAAGTATTGGTTATTCTGAAATGCGCAACTGCAAGCCGCACTACCTGTACAATTACACGGCTTTGGGAATAGATAGTAAATCCAACATAAACCAGGAAAGGGTTAACTATGCGGAGTTCCCTATAAATACGGATGCCGTCTTGTTGTATAAGGGAAGCTACCAACAAAATGTAAACTTGTTTCCTTTCATTATAGATATAAATGCTCTTTCATTTGAAAGCGGTGCAAAAATTTGCTTTTATGCTTCTCACGATAATGCAAACGGCAGTTTGAATTATAATTTTTTAGAAGACAACAGTGTTGTAAATATTCTTAATACAGAGACGCTTAAACCCGGGATCGACATCAACGACGTTCTGCTGGATCCAAAAAAACGCAAAGACATGAAATTTGACACTGTGTTTGATCTTTTCCAGGAGGCAAAAAGAGCGGTTACCGGAATAGACGATGTTACTGGAACAACCGACGAAGCTGATTGCGAAAATCCATTTTAACCTACACCTTCTAATGCATATACCGGCAGCTCAAATGAAAAAATATCCGTTTAAATTTTTAGACGCTTATGGCAGGGATGATGCCGGTATTTTTTTTGGCCGCAGCGAAGAGATTAACGCCCTTTATGAAATGGTATTTCAATCTTCTGTTTTGCTGATCTATGGTGCATCAGGCACTGGTAAAACCAGTTTGATCCAGTGCGGCCTGGCTAGCAAATTTCAGTCTCACGACTGGCTGGCATTAACAATTCGAAGGGGAAGCAATATTAATACCTCCCTCGAGAAATCGTTGGCAGATTCGGGTGGCAATCTCCCAGGGGAGGAAGATGACCTGGAGTGGCTTAAAGAACTGATGGATGGAAAAGAACTGGCGACAACAACTGAACAGTTATCTCCACTTGCACGGTCATTGAAGGCTATTTACCTTAATTGTTTCAAACCGATTTACCTCATTTTTGACCAGTTTGAAGAGCTTTATATTCTTGGATCAAAAACAGAAGAGCAGCAATTCATCGAAACAATACAATGGATATTAAAAGCAGAAGCGCCCGTTAAAATAATTTTTTGCATAAGGGAAGAATACCTGGGATACTTAGACTCATTTGAAAGGGCAGTACCTCAACTATTGCGCAAAAAGCTGCGCGTAGAGCCAATGAACATGGATAAAGTGCGGCAGGTAATTGTAGGGGCAACCAGTTATGAAAACTCCAATGTGCATTTACAAACTGATGAAACAAATAATATTGCCGAAGGCATTTTCGAAAAGATAAAGTCCAAAGAAAAAACACTCACCATAGAACTGCCTTATCTGCAGGTTTTTCTGGATAAATTTTATATTGAAATCACAAAAGATGAAACCCGTACGACGGAAGCCGTTTTTACTACACAGGCACTTAAAAATATCGGGGATATCGGTGATGTTCTTCGGAATTTCCTGGAAGAACAGGTGGTTGGGATCAATAGAAAATTAAGTACCGAATATCCGGGTATTGTAATAGCTACGATATGGAAGATATTATCACCATTTGCAACCCTGGAAGGTACCAAGGAACCAATTGGCAAACACGAATTGTACGACCGGTTGCCAGATATTAACCCCTCCCTGATAAGTGCTACGGTGGAAGAATGTATTCGAAGCCGCATTTTACGTTATACGGAAGATGTGGATACTTATGAAATTGCCCATGATTCACTTGCCAGGCGGATCGCAGAAAAAAGAAGTGATGAAGAAATAGCACTTCTTGAAATTAAACGATTAGTCAAAAGCCAGACTTCGTTAAAAGCGGATGTCAGGGAATTATTTTCCGAAAAACAATTAAATTTTATTGAGCCCTTTTTTGAGAAACTAGATTTGACCGATAAAGAAAAAGTATTAATAGATCAAAGCTATGAAGCAGTTGCCAATGAAAAAGCAGCAGAACAAAAACAACTGCAAGCAGAGAAGGAATACCTTTTGGAACGTCAGCAATTTTTTAAAAAAAACCAAAAATCACAAAAACGCTTTATAGGATGGATCAGTGTGGCGCTCTTTACCATGATTGGCCTGGCAATATGGGCGTACAGTAAAAAACAGGTAGCAGAAGTTTCAAAAAGGAATGCCCAGGAGGCAACACGTGAAACCGAGTTAGCCTTGGCGAAAGCCAATAAACTTATCAACGCCTTTTATTTTTATGATGAAAAATTTGCGTTAGCGATTAAAGATATGGGTAACGGAGAAAAATATGGTTTTATAAACAAAGAGGCTGATCCTGTTATTGATTATAAATATGAGAAAGCCGAACAGTTTGATTATGAAGACTTGCTTGCTAAAGTCAAAAGATATGATGACGAGGGCTCTCTGACTGACTATTTGATAGATACTACCGGTAAAGAATATAAAGTTGCGTACACATTAAAAACGCTGGATAATGACATTACCGCGCTGGATTTGAGAGATCAGCAATTAACTGAATTTCCCCGGGAAATAATGGACCATCCGCAATTGCGAATTCTTTTAATAAACAAATCCGTTATAAAAAGACTGGCCGGCATAGGCCGACTTAAAATCTTACAAATGCTGGATTTGAGTTATAGTCAGGTAGAGATCCTGCCCCATGAAATAGGAGCATTAGAAAACCTAGAAATGCTAAACTTAGAATATAATAAGTTAAAGAATTTGCCTGAAGTGATAAAAAATCTTAAAACCTTACAAACGTTGTGGTTGGGTTATAATCAGTTTCAAGGCTGGCCCGATGAAATAGGGCAGCTTAAATCCTTACATTCGCTGGATGTAAGTGGTGCTTCGATAAAGGTCTGGCCCGCGACATTAGAACAACTTAAGGAATTACAACTGTTGATGCTAGATTCTATCCAATTAACGGTTTTACCAGCCAGTATAGGAAAACTAATACACTTGAAATCGCTGGGCTTAAGTTATAACAACCTAACGGTCTTGCCAGCCGACATAGGAAAACTAACAAATCTGAAAACATTCGGTTTGAGAAATAATCAATTAACCTTACTTCCTCCCGAAGTAGGTCAACTAACAAATCTGCACGGGTTGGCGTTGAGTAATAATCAACTAACAGTTTTGCCTGCAGAAATTAAATCATGGCAGAAATTGGAATGGCTGGACCTTATTAATAATCAGTTATCGATACTGCCTGCGGAAATAGGACAACTTAAAAATCTGCAAACCCTGAATTTAGATAGTAATAAGTTATCGAACTTACCTGCCCAGATAACACAACTTAAAAATTTAAACTTGTTGAGTTTAAGTTTTAATAACTTACTGGAGATACCTACTGAAATAAACTACTTAATTTCATTACAGTTTTTAGGTTTGAGTGAAAATCAATTAAAGATTTTACCTCCTGAAATAGGACGACTTAAAGCTTTGCAGATATTAGATTTGCATACTAACAAATTAGCGGAACTACCGGAAGAAATCGGAAGACTTAATAACTTAGAGATGCTAATTTTATATGATAATTTATTAACATGGTTGCCTGCCGGAATTGGGCAATTGCAAGCATTACAATCATTGGGTTTGTCTGATAACCAATTGACGATCCTGCCACAAGAGATAGGACAACTTAGCAATCTAAAATGGCTGTATTTAGACGGTAATAAATTAACAGTACTGCCAACGGAAATTGGGCTACTTAAAACATTAGAACATTTAAGTTTGGAAAATAATAAATTAACCGTTTTGCCAGACAATATTGGAAAACTTAAAGCGCTGCATACGCTGGATATCAGGGGTAATCTCATTTCAAAAGCAGAATTGGAACGGATACAATTATTATTACCTACGTGTTTAATCGATCATGATTGAATATGTTGAAAACGCTGATTCCTTCTTTGCTTTAAAACGACTTATTAACACAAAAGAAAATACCAATTTGTTATGCCATTGAAGGATAGTTAGATGGTTATTCGCTGAAATTTCTATCTCCTGTACTTCTTCCGATAATCAACCGGTGACAGGTCTGTATGTTTTTTAAATACCCTTCTAAATGCATCTATATCATTATACCCGACCTCATATATTATTTCGTTAACGGTTTTCGTATCCGATTCCAGTTGTTTTTTTGTAAATTCCACTTTAACCCTTTGTACATATTCTGACACTGAATTCCCCGTACATTTTTTAAACCTTCTTTCAAATGTTCGCCTACCAACATCAAACTTTGAACAGATTTCATCCACCGTAAATTTTTCAGCAGGATTATTTTCAATTAATTCCTGTGCGTTAAGCACCTCCTTGTCACTATGCCTTTTTTGCCCGACAAAAATCATGAACTGGT
>JBDSBP010000269.1:0-2884 GCA_039921525.1 Chitinophagaceae bacterium
ACTTTTAAAAAATGTGCTATTGATAATGAGCAGGTTATAAATTTTAGTTTGGATAAAAATCGTTTTTTTAACAGTTTTTACCCCATTTTTTAACATTTGAATGATTTTACGCTGCAATGTGGGTTAAAGTAACTTCTTGTCCTACTTTATCCTACTTTAGCATACTTGCTTTAATTTAACTCCCAACACAAAAATATACCCTACCTTTATTTCAATTGTCATTTTAAAAAAGCAAGGGCTATCACCAACAGTTATAGTTAGTTTTCGATAGTTTCAAACTGTCTCACTAATATTTTACAAATCCTTTTTCCTTCCGTTAAGCCATATTTATTCACCTGAAAATTTATGTTATGCAAATGAAAAGAAATTTCTTCAGATCGTCTGACCTGGTTTTTCCGTTGATTATTTTAGCAGCGACGGTCTTTTTTGTTAGTTGTAAACCTAACAACGTACATACTGATCTTTCGGCCATTAGAGTGCCTGAAGGTTTTAAGATTGAAAAAGTTGTAAGTGGTTTAAGTTTCCCGACTTCCATCACATGGGATAACAAACAAAATCTGTATGTTGTGGAAGCAGGAGGCGGCTTTTTACAGGAACCACCGCCCGCCAGGATTTTAAAAATAGATGGAGGCACAACAAAGGAGATAGTAAACCTGACTGCTAAAGGTCTTGTTGCGCCGGTTGTAGGCCTTACCTGTTATAACAACTCTTTTTATATTACCCATCGCGCTTCCAATATGAGCGGGGCAGTTTCCCGGGTTAGCATAGACGGTTCAACTATCAAGCAGATCCTTAGTGGCTTTTTAGATGCCGGTTCTGAACATCCCTTAAATGATATTAGAATGGGCCCTGATGGCAGGATGTACTTAGCAGTGGGTCCGGCCGCAAACTCTGGTGTAGTTGGTCCTGACATCGAACCCTTTGTAATGCGGACTCCCTCTTTACATACCTCTTCTCCAAAAGACCTGGTTCTGTTGGGAAAAAATTTCATGTCAGCGGATTTTCGCACCAAAGACAATCTTAAGGACTCAGTGTTAACAGGAGCTTATGTGCCATTTGGCGTTTCAACAACTCCAGGACAAATTATTCATGGTACGAATAAGCCTGGAGGTGCTATTATTTCTTTTGATCCTAATAATGCTGAGGGAACTTTGCAGACCTATGCTTATGGCTTAAGAAATGTCATTGGTTTTGCCTGGGGCCACAACGGTGAAATGTATGCTGCCGTAAACGGATATGATGTTCGGGGATCTCGACCGGTCAAAGACATGTATGATGCCACCTACAAGATCAATAAGGGCGTCTGGTATGGCTTTCCCGATTTCTCCGCCTCTTTGGAGCCTTTGACTGACCCTAAATTTGAAGTAAGAGATGATTTGCAGGCACAGGTTTATATGAACGGCGTGCCACAGGGTAAAAACCTCGGATTTGTTATAGATCATAAGGCAAGCGGCTTAACAGCTCCGGATAAAAACCTTGTTTTAGGTTTGCACAAATTCCATACGTCCCCGTCGATACCGGATGTAGCTCCTATGAGTTGGGGGGAATATGCTGGACATTTATTTATTCCTGAATGGGGAGATCTTACACCTCCCACAGATCCGGATGTAACAAGGGTAGGTTATAAAATTGTTCGAATAGATCCGGCAAAGAAGCAGGTTTTACCTTTTTTAATGAACAATATAGACAGGCCCGGATCAGAGCAGGGCTTGGCTGGTAAGGCGCTGGAACGTCCTTTTGATGTAAGGTTTGGCCCGGATGGTGCTATGTATATTGTTGATTATGGTCAGGTAAAAATCAATATGTAACGTACAAAAATGGGACGTGAACCTTATGAATACATAGCTGGAACAGGCGTGATCTGGAAAGTAACAAAAATGAAAAAAGACGCTGTAAAATATTAAACCAAACAGCATATAAAAATAAAAGGCCCTTCCAGCTAGAAGCAGGGAGGGCTTTCTTATCATTTCATTAATCAATCTGTGATAGTTTTTAATCAGCTAAAAAATAAAAAAAACGATTTCATATCAGGTTCCCTGCACTGTAATATTTTTGGAGTGTACCTTAAATTTTGTAAATTTCATGCGTTCGCCGCTAGAAAATACAAATGAAAAATCAGCCCAGAATAATTGAAGCACTCCTTCGTGACTAATATTTATGACTTGTTATTCACCTCTTTATCTTTTACGATACCTTTTAAATTCCTCTTTAAATACATTCCCAATTAAAGCTGGCAGCTTGTCCGAAATACAACGCTATTTTGGCAACTCAATTTGAACTGACGTCGTCGGATATTTTTCTCCTTGAAATTGCGCAACCGCGGTTTCTCTTGTTATACCTCACTTGTCGAAAATATAATGACAATTATGCTGCTCACCTTCAGGACTCTTCCCCACGTAAGCTTTTATAAACTAAAGAAATACAATGCCAGTTTGTTCCCTTGTCCAAAAATTTAACAACTTTTACTCTTCTATATTTTATGATATTTTTTAATTCACCATTTGGTAAGCTGGTGTTTCCTGCTGTATACTAAAAATTTAACTGGCATTCGAACCTGAAGACAACTAAAAACGAAGAACCTCTTCCCGGTTGGATTATGGGTATGCTTGGCTTTAATAAAGTGACCTAATTATTACAATAACTTCTGCAGTAATTTCTGTTCCTTCTTTTGCATTTTAAAATAATTAATAGTCCTGACGAAGCAATCTTTCCAATACAAATATATCAATGTAAAAAGGGGACTGCAATCCCCACTAAGAGGCAAATAGGGCTTATGATAATGCTACACAGTACAACAAGTAACAATACAAAAAAAGAATATACAATTAATAAAGCTGCAAATAAGATTGAGTCATAAAATACTGTTCCCTTCGTTTTGTTTTTT
>JBDSBP010000270.1:0-4523 GCA_039921525.1 Chitinophagaceae bacterium
AATCCAATTTAGACCAGGTAGTGGTAGTGGGATACACCTCTCAAAGGAAACAGGATGTAACCGGTGCGGTTGCGGTAGTGGATCTTGCCCCGGTGAAAAATAACAGTTCCGGTAATACCATGCAGGCATTGCAGGGAAGGGTAGCCGGTTTATACATCGAAAAAGATGGTTCTCCCAATGGTGCCAATAGCAGGATCCTGATCCGCGGCGCCAATACGCTGGGTAACAACGACCCTCTGTATGTTATAGATGGAATACCCACTACCCGGCCGGAAGTATTTCAAAATATGGACCCCTCAAATATTGCATCCGTACAGGTTTTGAAAGATGCTTCGGCAGAATCTATTTATGGTGCCCGTGCCTCCAATGGAGTTATCATCGTTACCACCAAAAATGGTGGCAATACAAACGGTAAAGTGCAATTTCAGTTTAATAACAGCACTTCCCTTCAATCAGAAAAATCTATGCGGTTCAACATGCTGAGCTCGCTTGACAGGGGCAAAGCATTATGGCAGGCGTCCGTTAATGATAAGCAGGATCCCACAGCTGGTTATGGTGATATTTATACTTTCGACTGGAACAACGATTTTGCCAACCCGGTACTAAAAGGAGTAACGCTTAAGCCTTTTGTTGGCGGAGACCCTAACACCCCGGTTGGTAATACAAACTGGCAGGATGTAATGTATAAAACAGGTGTTGTTACAAACAATAGTTTAACAGCTTCGGTGGGTAACAAAAACTCCTCCGTTGAAATAAATGTGGGCCATCTCAAGAACACCGGTATGTTACGCTTTACTGGTTACGAACGGTTGAGTGGCAGCATCAATGCCATAACAAAATCGTTTAATGACAGGGTAACGTTCGGCCTTAACCTGCGTGTAGCCAACTCGAATGAAACATTAACCGCCAGGGACCTGGGTGGAGCAGCTACTACATTTTTAGCAGTTACCCTTGCCCCTACCATTCCCGTTTACCAGAAAGACGGTGTTAGTTATGCGGGTGAACTGGGAGCAGGTTATTCTGACAGAAATAATCCTTTGCATATGCAGGACCTGGCAAAGTGGAATAACGCCAATCGCCTGAGTTCATTCGGTAATATGTTCATAGAAATTCAACCGATAAAAAATTTATTTTTCAAATCGAATATCGGCGCAGATAATGCCAATTACCTGAATAAAGTTATCACGCCCACTTTTACGGAAGGCGCGCTGAGCCGCACGACAAACAGTTTATTTTTTGATCAAAACAAATATTTAAGCATCACCTTTTCCAACACATTGCGGTATAACTGGAACCTTAATGCAGACAACCGTTTCAAGTTCCTGGTAGGTACGGAGTATATTAAAACGGATCTGGATTTCCAGACGACAAAAAAAGAAGGATTTGCCATTCAAACGGAAGACTATTTTACGCTGAATGCAGGTACGGGGAATACGACCGTTACAGGTGGATCAACCGGCAACCGGTTATATTCTCAATTCGCGCGTGTGGATTACAGTTATAGCGATAAATACCTGGCTGCGGTTACTGTTCGCCGTGATGGCTCTTCCCGTTTTGGTGCAGATAACCAATATGGTATTTTTCCAGCTGCTTCCGTGGGGTGGAGGATTGACCGGGAGGGATTCATGGAACAGAGCTTTTTTTCAGAGTTAAAAGTAAGGGCCGGGGTTGGCCGGGTAGGGAACCAGCAAATTGGTGACCTGGCACGTTTTGGTCTTTTCGATACCAGGTACGGCACCACGCAAAATCAACTCACTCCCGGGTTTTGGGAACAATATATGAATATAGGCACCGCTTATTCATTGTCGGGTGCGAATACCGGTACCTTACCATCAGGTTTTGTTCAAACACAGGCGGCCAACTCAGGATTAAAATGGGAAACCACAGATGAAGTGAATGTAGGGTTAGATTTCTCCGTGCTTAAGGGTAAAGTCTATGGATCATTCGATTATTTTGAAAGGAAAACTTCCGGTATATTGATCACACCACCCGTTGCATCAGCATTGGGCGAAGGTCAGACAAAAGCAGTGAACGGCGCGTCAAAAAGTAATAACGGTTGGGAATTTTCACTGGGTTACCAAAGTGAAAGAGCCGGAGACTTTTCTTACAATGTGAAATTGAATCTTGCCCACTTCAGGGATAAAATAACAGAGTTGCCAGAAAATGTTCGTCCCGCTTACGTAGGTAACCTGGTGAACACTATTATTGGCCACTCCCAGTTCGACATCTTTGGGTATAAAACAGATGGCCTCTTTCAATCGCAGGCGGAGGTTGATAAAGCCCCCACACAAATTGGCGCGGGCCCGGGAAGGATCCGTTATGTGGATATTAATAACGATAAAGTAATTAATGACCTTGACAGAACCTGGATCGGTACTACACTACCTAAAATGGAATATGGATTAAGAGTGGATCTCACTTATAAAAAGTTTGACCTGTCTTTATTTGGATCAGGCGTGGGTGGCAGACAGGGTTTTGATGTGTACACCTCCTACAACAAGCTCATGAAAAGCAGGGAAAATGTAGGGCCCGGCGTATTCAACGGATGGACAACACAAAACACTAATACTACTGTTCCGTCATTGACTCTTAAAGACGATAATAACGAAAGCCGTACTTCTGATTACTTTATTGTTAGTACTTCTTATTTCAAAATGCGCAATATGCAGTTGGGGTATGCCGTGGTACCAAAAGCCATCTTCTCAAGAATCAGGGTGTTTGCAATGGCCGAGAATTTATTCTGGTTTAAAAACAAAAGTTACCTGAGTCCTGATCCGGAGAGAATAGATCTGGACCCGGTGCCCATTCCAAAAACCTTCACCGTAGGTGTTAACGCGTCATTCTAACGAATTAAAAATTATATCAAAATGAAAAATTTAGTTATCACTGCTTTTATAACGTCCGGGCTGTTGATTTTTGGTTCATGCAAAAAGGCGCTCGACTACACTCCCACAGGTGTATTATCCTCTTCAGATCTGACATCTCCTTCCGCTGCAGAAGGATTAGTTACAGCCGCTTACGCTGCCATAGGAAATGGCGACATGATAGGGCCCATTTATAGTAACTGGACATACGGAAGTGTGCGTTCTGATGACGCCTACAAAGGAGGTGGCGGTACCGGTGACGTGGGTGAAGTGGATGCGCTGGAACATTACAACCTGGTTACGCCGACCATGAATTCATTTGTTACCCGTACCTGGCAAAATCTGTTCAAGTCTGTTTCAAGAGCAAACGCGGCGATACGTGCCGTAACTGCCTTAACGGATGCTGTATTTCCTCAAAAGAAACAGCGGCTCGCAGAACTAAAGTTCCTAAGGGCACATAGCTATTTCACTATGAAACTATTGTACAAAAATATTCCCATCTTTGATGAAACTGCCGCCAGCGAGGATATCCTGAAAGTTTCCAATGACCTCAAAAATGAAGATTCCTGGAATAAGATCGCAGCGGACTTTCAATTCGCGATTGATAATTTGCCCGCCACGCAAAAAGAACTTGCGAGGGTTAACAAAACTGCTGCCCAGGCTTATCTTGCAAAATTAAGATTGTACCAGGCGTACGAACAGAATGCTACTTACAAAGTAACCGGTATTAATCAATCAAGATTGAAAGAAGTTGTTACGTTAATCCAGGCTGTTGCGGCATCCGGAAAATATTCTTTGAATAGTGATATTGCGGATGATTTTTTGCCTGAAACGGAAAACAGTCCTGAATCTGTTTTTGCCATACAGTTCACCATTAATGATGGTACAACCGCGGGCAGGATGGATTTTGAAGATGGATTGAATTATCCCCACGGTGCACCACAGTATGGCTGCTGCGGCTTTCACGCCTCGAGCCAGAACCTGGTAAATGCGCATACTACTGACGCAAATGGGTTACCCAATTTTACAACATTCAACAACACCATTGCTGATCTGAAAACAGCTACGGTAGATCCCCGTCTCGATCATACGGTGGGCATTGATGGCCATCCATACAAGTACGATGCTACCAAACCTTTCAGCAACAGCTGGATACGCGATGCTGGTGTGTACGGAAATTTTCACACCATGCGCTACCAGCAGCTTGCAACAAGTTCATCTTATTTCAAGCTCGGGCCATTTATAGGAACTGCAAAAAATTATGATATTATCCGCTATGACGATGTTTTGTTAATGCTGGCAGAAGCATATATTGAACTGGGTCAACAAGCGGATGCTTTGCCCATCATTAATCAAATCAGACGACGGGCAGCGTCAAGTACCGGGAAGCTTAAAAAATTAGATGGTAGTTTTCCATCAAATTATAATACAAAAGAATATACGGCAGCTGGCTGGACACAGGATTATGCACGAAGGGCGCTGCAGTGGGAGAGACGCCTGGAATTTGCAACAGAAGGCGCGCGTTTCTTCGACCTGGTTAGATGGGGTATTGCGGAACAGACTTTAAACGCCTACATCACCGTTGAAAAAACAAGGCGGAGTTTTTTAACCACAGCCAAGTTTACAGCGGGACGCGACGAATACCTGCCCATTCCACAA
>JBDSBP010000271.1:0-7295 GCA_039921525.1 Chitinophagaceae bacterium
TGTTTACAATATAAGACCGGTGAATGCGCGCAAACTGTTGTGCTTCCAAAACTTTTTCAAAATGATTCATTGTTTTGTTCTTAAGAAAGGAACCATTCTGTGTATGGATCTTTACAAAATCATCGGCCGCTTCCAGGTATATAACTTCCTGCACCGGGATGATTTTTATCTTCCCCCCTGTTTTCACTACAATTCGTTGACTCTGGGCAGGCGAGAGGGAAGCTGTTTCCAATAGAGTTTCTGTTTTGGAAACTGCTGGTATGTTTTGCCGGGATAACCATTTTTGAATTGCCTTGTCAAAACGTTCGCGGCTGAATGGCTTTAATAAATAATCTATCGCATAGGTTTCAAAAGCCTTTATCGCGTAGTCGTCATAGGCTGTGGTAAAAATTACCTCAGGAGGATTTTCCACCAGTTCCAGCATTTCAAAGCCGTTGATTTTGGGCATCTGTATATCGAGAAAAATAATGTCTGGTCTGTGTTCCGCAATAGCCTTTACGCCTTCGAAGCCATCATTGCATTCTTTGACGATGCTTATTTCCGGATAGTTTACCAGGTATTCTTTTACAATAGACCTGGCAAGCGGTTCATCGTCGATCAATAAAGCTTTTATCATAAAAGTTGGGGAATTTTCACCGTGGTCGTGAATAAATTTTGTTGTTTGGTTGTAGTCAACAGGTCTGTTCTCGCGAAAAGTAATTGCAGCCTTCTTTTAACCGAGCTTAGTCCAAAACCTGTTCCATGCATCGATTGGGAGGTCCCGGGATCAAATGGGTTTTGTACAGTAATAATGAGCTGCTGGTCCTTTACTGTTGCACGGATACTGATGATAATGTCTCCCGTAGTGTCATATAAACCAAACTTGATGGCATTTTCAACAATAGGCTGAAGAAGCATGCTGGGGAGTTTTAAATGCTGGCTGTTATCATCACTTTCTATTATACTTGTCAGCCGATGGCCAAATCTCACTTTTTCAATGGCGAGATATAATTCAAGATGTTGTAATTCTTCTGTAAGAATCACCCATTCATGTTCTTCCTTCTTAAGTGTATTCCGCAGGAAATCCGATAACTGGTGGATCATGGTTCTCGCATGTTCAGGATTGCTTACTATCAGAGCACTGATGGAATTGAGGCTGTTGAAAAGAAAGTGAGGCTGCAATTGTTGACGAAGTTTATACAATTCAGCCTCCCTGTTCATTTTTTCCATTTCATTCTTTCTTATAACCTTCTCTTTTTGTTCTTCAAAAGTGTACCACACCACGCTTATCAAAATCATGCAGACAATTAATAAAAAAGCAATGCCATAACGGAAAGGCAATGACCTTGATAAGAAAAAATAATAACCAGCTGTATCCTCCAAAACCAACACCAGGAGCCATCTGCAAACTATCAGCCAAAGACCGCTCATCACCAGGCTCATCGCCAGTACATACCAATGCCTATCCTTTTTCGGTAAATAATATTTCAGGTTGTTACTAACCAGGATACAACATGCTGCCAGCAAAAAGTTTGTAATAATGCTATCGGCAATCGAAACGCCCAGGGAGAAGTCGAGCCAGCTCAATACAAAAATTTGAAGCAGCGCCCAAAGCACCCACCAGGCTATAAAAAAAAGCCTGTATTTATTTACTGATAAGGGTGTTTTTTCCAATACTGATAAATTTACAAGAGTTGCAGAAGCTTATGCGTCTCAACATTCTGAATGTTGTCAGCTTTTCGCTGGATAAGATTGATATACTCATCTGCATTGTCAGTTTCATAAATACGTGAGTACAGTTCCGCACCATCTATAAAGCCGTTGATCTTGTATAATTCCGCAATGTTAATAAACTTCCATTGCACCAATTGTTCTTTAGCATTTATAAACGCATCCGATTCTTTTAATCCTATACTTTGTGCTTTGGTAAAGGCTTCCTGCTCATTAAGCGCTTCAATGAGCCTTAGCTGCTCATCAAATTGAGGCGTATGAGCTCCCTCTCCACAAATTATCCGGAAGATGATTTTAGTTAGATACCAATTCATACATGAATATTTTAAGAAGTTATTATTATATTAAGATATTACCGCCCGCCTGTGCTTTATCTCCGGCTTGTTTATCATATTGATGACGCAGAGTGCAAGTTCATTAGTAACTGCGGATTTCTATTCCGCCGAAAATAGATGTGCCTTTTAAGATTAACAATTTAGCAGGATTGTTGACACCAGCTGGAATTTGTCTTTTATCTTCAATGCCACCAAAGAAAGCGACCATTTCTGATTTAACATCCCAATGAGAAGGAAGTATAAGCTTGGTTCCCCCTAATATTACAGTAACATCCAAAACAACTCTTCCGTTAATATCGGCCTTGCTAAGGTCTATTTCATTGCCACCAAATATGGCCACCATATCGCCACCTTTAAAATCTTTGGATACCACTACTTTAAGAACATTTCCAAATATGGCAACGGAATCGATGTAATCTTCTCTGGAGAATTTTTTTTCCTGGAATGCCTCTTGTTCCGGCGGATACTGATACCCTGGCTGATCCTGGTTGCTCAGGTTATTCTGCCAATCCCGATGTGCATAATAGCGATTCTTGTTTCGGTTTCTGTGAGGCCTGAGGATCATCATCAGGCCAATGCCGATAATAATTACGGGGGCGGTATACCGGCGGATGGAATATTCAGGGTTGATAGAATCACTCAAAAAAATGCTTCCTATTAATAGGAGAATTAACCATGCCGGACCACGAAAATTGTGACGAAGGCCAATAAATAATCCCACAATTATTAATATCACCGGCCATCGAAAAAGCCAGCCGGGCATATAAAATCCAAACTGTTTTAGAAAAAGAACACACCCAATTCCTAACAAGAATAAGCCAGCCACTATGCGACTATTTCCTTTATTGTTATCCTGATTATCCATGATGTTTTAAAATTTCCTCAAAACTATCAAAGGAATAAGAGTGGCGCAAGGTTAGTTAGGTAATACTACCAATATTGCCGGTAAAGCAGACGTTTTTCCCGGCGGGCGAAGAATCAATTACGAATTACAAATTACGGGTTCGCAAGCGGTTAAACACGGTTCTTAATAGCCTGGCTTGAAATTCGTAATTTGGAATTCGGAATTCGGAATTCGTAATTATCTCTTAGCGCGTTCATACTGCACTGGCCATTTCATATCAAAACCCAATTCCCTGGCCGCATGCAGCGGGAAGTAGGGGTCGCGTAGCATTTCACGGGCAAGTATTACAAAGTCAGCTTTGCCAGACGAGATGATTTCTTCTGCCTGTGTTGCTGTTACAATGATTCCAACGGCTCCGGTAGCGAAACCTGTTCTTTTACGGATTGTTTCTGCAAAAGGCACCTGGTATCCGGGACCAGCCGGAATTACGGCATCTGGAATTACGCCGCCTGAAGAGCAATCTATCAGATCAACTCCTTTATTTTTGAAAATCTCTGCTAAGGAAATAGAGTCTTCAATATCCCAGCCACCTTCTTTCCAGTCCGAAGCGGAGATTCGCACAAACAGGGGCAACCCTTCAGGCCATATTTCCCTGACGGCTGATATAATTTCCAACAAAAACCTTGTCCTGTTTTCAAAGCTATCCCCATATTTATCCGTTCGTTTATTGGCCAGGGGCGATAAAAATTCATTTACCAGGTATCCGTGTGCAGCATGGATCTCAATTAGCTGGAAGCCTGCTTCGAGGGCTCTTTTGGTGGCGGATCTAAAGTCGGCGATTATTTTATCGATACCTTCCTCATCCAGTTCTGCCGGTGGCTCTTCCTGCGCAAAAAAAGGAATAGCAGAAGGTGCAACATTCTGCCAACCACCATTCGAATTGTTGAGGCGAGTACTACCTTTCCAGGGTGATGTACGGCTTGCCTTTCTTCCAGCATGTGCGAGTTGAATACCTGCAATTGTATTTTGCATTTTAAGGAAATCAGTAATCCTTTTCAGCGGTTCAATATGTTCATCCTTCCAGATGCCGAGATCGTCGGGAGTAATCCTTCCATCCGGTGATACAGCGGTAGCTTCAGCGATTATCAGTGCTGCGCCGCCAACCGCCCTGCTGCCGAGGTGAACCAGGTGCCAGTCATTGGCAAATCCATCCTCGCTTGAATATTCACACATGGGAGATAATACGATCCTGTTTTTGAATTCTATATCCCTGATCTTAAAAGGTGTAAATAGATGACTCATAAAAGATATTTAAATGATCGATTAATGAAAGGTATGCGAAGATTAATATAACCTTATCCATACCAACAAGCCATCAATTGATTAGTTGATAAAAGAGAAAATAGTTGTATCGCTTCAGTATTTCTTTTTAATACGAGGCAGTTAATTTCAATCGTACTATTAAACTGTAGATGCTGGTGACACCAGCCATGCTTGCATAAAAAAACAGGAGTCAACTGACTCCTGTTTTAAACTCAATTCCTGTTCATTACTATGTTGTCATTCTGCTTACCGTAGTGTGATCACGAAATTTTAATTTTCCCTGCCACCTCTGCCACGTGAATTGTTTTCAGATCTTCCACCACCATTGCCCCGGCTATTTTCCACGGAAGGTCTTTCTACTCTAGGTGAAGGGGAAGACGACGGAGGTGTAAATGTCCTGTTCTGGGGTGCACCACCCAGGGAAGGTCTTTCACGTTGTGGGCGGCTATTATCCTGTGCAGGACGTGGATTAAAATTTCTATCTTGCGCAACCCTTACAGGTTGTTCCTGTGCAGACGGGTTTGTATTACCAGGGTTTGCAGACCTGTTTTGATTAAAGGGCCTGTTAACGGATGGCCTAGTATTTTCCGTTACAGGATTATTGGGCCTGTTCTGCGGTGTATTAGCGGACCTATCTTCGTTAACCCTACCATTTCTTTGAGAAGGAGTATAAATACGTTCATTCGCGTCGCCGTTTGGCAGGCTGCCAGGGCGGGTTCTCAGTGAACCTGTTGTATTTCTGTCCTGGCTGGTATTCCCATCTGTTCTTGTAGGATTACTTCCGCGACCTTGTTGATTATTAGGTTGATATGTACGGGTAACTTGTCTGTCTCCCTGGTTTCTACTTGGTGTTCTATCAGGAGTTCGGTTTCCCTGGCTATTATTATTGCCTGGCATAACCCGCCCATTGTTATTATTATACTGGCCGTTATTCGAACTATTAAAAGAAGTAGGTCTCCTGACTCCGTTGTTTCGTGAATTATTGAACCCCGGCCTGTCGTGAGTTACTACATCTCTTCTGTAATGGTATATATTATTATTTGATCGGTTGTTATTAATGACCCTGTAATTATTTACAATAATATTCCGGTTTTGCCTGTATCCGTAATAGCCATAATTATAGTTGTAGGGCCTGCAATATGCCGGGCGATATACCTGGGGGCCCCACCAGCCACCCCAAACAGGTCCATGGTAGTAATTGTAATTGCCTATTCCAAATGAAAACCAGCCTCCCCAATAATCCAACCCAAAATTCCAGCCTGTCCATGGGTTGTAACGCATATTAAAACCCCATGTCGTGGCGCGGGGATAATAATATCTTCCCCTCCATGGTTTGTAGTAATATCCCGTGCCATAAACGATGGTAGGTCCATAAACGTAGTTGCCCAAATATCCGGGAGTGTATCCCATATATACATAATCGGGGGTTGCGTCATAGATATACACATACTTAGCGTTATACACCGGGTAACTGGGTGGAATATTTTCTACTTCCTCTGGCCGGGTAGTAGCAACTATCCAGGGACCCGTTGAGTAGTTTGATTCAAACCAAACTCCATTTTCGATATAATAATATTTTCTCCCCAAATTAAGCACAGTACCTGCCGTATTTATAGCATATTTCAGGTGGGTGCCTTCAATTTGTTCAAATGTCGGGTCACCATCATAAACAACGCTAGCCTTGGCATTTTTACGATCTACTTTTGCTGTTTGAGGCACCTGGGCTTCCATCACCGATTCGTTGGCAGCATCAGTGCCGGCAACATTCGGAAGTACAACATCCTTAGGGGAACCTTCGGGAATTTTCGCAAAATCTGCGGGTAATTTATCAGCGGATATATAAATCCAGCTACTGTTTAAAGCCGGCGCTTTATACCAACGGCCCGAAATCAGCACATAATACAGTTGTGAATTCACATCCATGAAGATATCATTCCCGGAATTACTCATATAGAGCAGGTTAGTTCCCTGGATGGGAGTAAAATTAGCTTCGCCATCAGATTGAATCAATTCAGCAGGTTCTGTACTCACAATTATATTAGCGACAGCATTGTTACCATCGAATTTGGATGTATCACTTGCGCGTACCGCCTGGTCTATTTTATCTAACCTGGAGGGGAGTTGATTTACTCCTGACCATGAGCCGTTGATAGACAAAGCCCTGTACCAACGTTTGGCACCGTACATGTAAAATTGACCATCAGTATTTTTAATAATAGTAAAAGGAGTGTTGCTGACCTGCTCCACACCCCACTCCGTATTATTACTTAGCTGAGGCTGGCCATCAATCAGAACCAGGATAGATGGGTTTTTAGTATAGATTATTTTCGGTGGATTATTATTCAGGGTCTCTGAAAGTTTTGATTCTTTCTGGTTATTTTCCAGTTTGGACATCAAATCATTTTTCGATATTGAAATATTCCAGGAGGGAACTTCTTTTTCGAGAGATTTCGTTAATTGGTCTAATTCGTTGTCATTCGCTTCACCAGGGAATTTGATATTGGTAACGGTAGCATTTTGCCAATTCAGATTATTACTCTGACCGTTGTCAATCTCTATGTCGGCCCATAAAACGCCAAAAACGGGATCCGACTTGCCTTCGCGTACCAGCGAAACAGCGGCCCTTATTTTTAGAAGATTGCCCTGGAACGACTCAGGTGCCGGTTCGTAAAGTTTGGCAACACCGGCATTGGTGTTGAACGTTTTTGGCCACCCCGACTGCTGGGAGGATGCGGTAAAAGAGGCTACAGTGAAAAAAGAAAAGAAGACGATAAAGAGCCTGTATTTTTTCATAAATTTTGTTTTTCTGGTTGGAAAAAGGCAGGAAAATATCCCACCGAGGAATAAGACGTCCTTTAGAACACAATGTTACTATTCGAAATGTTAATAATAAGGGCTGTCAGCTATCGGCTATCGGCTATCGGCTATCGGCTAAGGTTATCGGCTAAGGTTAACCAATAAAGCTACAAATTAATACTCCATTCAACTTTTGGAGCATCAACCTCAAACCTCATCCCCCCTCCAGCCAGACAACTTTTTGTTCCGAAGTATGGTTTCCTCCAATGATATCTTTATAAAGATCA
>JBDSBP010000272.1:0-28174 GCA_039921525.1 Chitinophagaceae bacterium
ATGAAGAAGTTGATTATGGAAGACAGCCAACATGGAAAACATTTCCGGAGCGCCTGGAAGAAAGCGGTGTTTCCTGGAATGTTTATCAGAACGAGATAAGTCTGCCTAGCGGCCTCAGTTCGGAGGACGATTCCCGGTTATCCAATTTTACTGATAATCAGGCGCGCCTTTTAACGTGTATGTGCCGGGAAAATATATGCTTCAACCTGCGGAAATTAATAATCCAAAACCAAAAGAGGAATTTAGAGCCTGGAACTACGCGGTATCTGCTGGTGATAGTTTGACAGATACCTGGAATTTGCAGGCGTTTGAAAAGGGAAATTATCACTTGCAGGTAAATGGGCCGAATGGATTTTTGCGTTAATTTAAAGGAACAACCAATGATCCACTGATTGATATTACCTGCGAGTACCATCGTAACACGGCTAACAAAGCTGATGGACAAATTGAATGAAGAATTGCCAATCTTAACAAGCAACTTTCATATAAAATAGAAATAACAGATCACGCTTATAAAACGAATAATCACTCAAAATTTATCAATACAACCGGCAAATCTGTTGTTATTCTTGATCTTTCCAAAAGCTTTGGTTGGTATGATTTCAGCGTTAAGATTACCGGTATTGAATCTTTTGAACGCCGTTATGCCGGCAGAGCTGAAACCGGTACTCCAGGGTTTACAGATCCCGCGATGGGCGATGTGATAGCATAAATAGAAACAGGTTTTTATATAGTCAACCGGATTTTCCGGCATCGATTATATATGTGGAAGTTATTTCCCATAAGCTAAACGGTATCTCAAACATTCCACTTAATTCGCACTGAATACAATATTACCAGCTTGTAACAGGTGGCATAATATTTTACTATTTACGTAAAACTTTATATTATGGCCACTGCATCGAAAAGTAAAAAATCCGCACCCGCAGCAGCAGCGCCTGCCAAGATTGCGAAAGCGCCTAAAAAAACAGAACCAGCACTATTGGAATTCTTTATAGAGGGCATAAAAGATATTTACTGGGCTGAAGAACACCTGGTAAAGACACTTCCTAAGATGCAGAAAGCCGCTACTTCTTCTGAACTGGCTAATGCTATCGGCGAACACTTAGAAATTACCGAAACTCATGTTACACGTTTGGAAAAAGTGTTTGAATTATTGGGAGAAAAGGTTCAGGCAAAAAAATGTGATGCTATGGATGGCATTACCAGGGAAGGTGAAAGTATTTTAGAAGATACCGATGAAGGCACTGCAACCCGTGATGTAGGAATAATACTTGCTTCACAAAAAGTAGAACATTACGAGATTGCTACTTATGGAGGACTCGCTCAGTTAGCCACCACATTGGGATTAGCAGAAGTTGCTGATCTTCTTTCACAAACTTTAGCCGAGGAAAAAGATGCCGATCAAACTCTTACCAGTATTGCGGAAAATAATATTAACTATGAAGCAGCTGAAGAAAAATCCTGATCATTCTTAAATTATAGTCAGGTGGCACCCAGGTGCTGCCTTTTTTATGTAATTCAAAATCTAAATTATGCCAACTAAAAAACCGGCTCGGGATAGCGTAAATCCTCAGCCTGATGACGTTACTGCGATAAATCCCGACAACGATAAAACTACCAGTCTTGCTCCTCATACAGCCGATGCCACTGGTGAGTTTATGACCACCAACCATGGAGTACGAATAAATGATGATCAGAATTCTTTAAAGGCAGGTAATCGCGGCCCTTCCTTGTTAGAAGATTTTATCCTTCGTGAAAAAATTACGCATTTCGACCATGAGCGAATTCCTGAACGTATTGTGCATGCAAGAGGTTCGGGTGCCCATGGAGTTTTTAAGGTGTATGAGTCTCAATCAGCACTTACGAAAGCTGGTTTTTTACAGGACCCTTCCCTCGAAACGCCGGTATTTGTTCGCTTTTCCACGGTAGCCGGCTCACGTGGCTCTTCTGACCTGGCAAGGGATGTACGAGGATTTGCGGTAAAATTTTACACGCAGGAAGGCAATTTTGATTTGGTAGGAAACAATATGCCCATATTTTTTATACAGGATGCGATTAAATTTCCTGACCTGGTACATGCCGTAAAACCGGAGCAGGACAATGAGATGCCACAAGCCGCCTCTGCACATGATACATTTTGGGACTTTATTTCATTGATGCCCGAAAGCGCTCACATGATTATGTGGGTGATGAGCGACCGCGCCATACCACGTAGTCTTCGTATGATGGAAGGCTTTGGAGTTCATACATTTCGTTTTATTAATGAAGAAGGCGTTTCCAATTTTGTCAAATTCCATTGGAAACCATTACTGGGTGTACATTCTGTAGCCTGGGATGAAGCACAGAATATTTCCGGCAAGGATTCGGACTTTCATCGCAGAGACTTATGGAATGCTATTGAAAATGGCAATTTTCCAGAATGGGAATTTGGCGTTCAGATTATTCCTGAAGCGGACGAGCATAAATATGATTTTGATTTGCTTGACCCCACTAAACTAATACCGGAAGAACTGGTACCAGTTCAACGAATTGGTAAGATGATCTTAAACCGTAACCCGGATAATTTCTTTGCGGAAACGGAACAGGTGGCGTTTCATATTGGTCATGTAGTGCCAGGAATAGATTTTACCAATGACCCTCTACTACAAGGTCGTTTGTTTTCTTACACTGATACGCAACTTTCGCGATTGGGTGGCCCAAACTTCCACGAAATTCCCATTAATCGTCCTATAGTGCCCGTTCATAATAACCAGCGCGAAGGGCACATGCGTCAGACGATCAACAAAGGAAAGGCAAGTTATCACCCTAACTCATTAGGTAACGGCAGCCCTTTCCAGGCTTCTAAAGCAGATGCAGGCTTTGCTTCGTACCCTGAAAAAATTGACGCATACAAAGTAAGGGAACGCAGCAAAAGTTTCTTTGATCATTTTAGCCAGGCGACACTGTTCTTTAATAGCCAGTCAGATCCGGAAAAAAATCATATAGCAGATGCATTGAGTTTTGAATTAGGTAAAGTGCAAACGGTGGCTATTCGTGAGCGCATGTTACGCATACTGGCAGAAATTGATAAAGGTCTTGCTGCACAAGTTGCGTTTGCACTTCGTTTACATATTCCGAAAGACAGTGAAGAATTTTTGAATCAAAGTATCCCCGCCGATGGTGTTCCAGCAGAATTTCAACCGATATCCGTAGAAGGTTCATTAGCTAAATCGGAAGCCTTAAGTATGGCAAATACCATAAAAGATACTATAAAAACGCGCCAGGTAGCGATACTTACAGCGGATGGTGTTGATGGGCAGTCAGTCAATACAGTAAAAGAAGCGTTGATAGCAGAAGGGGCAGTAGTAGATATTATTGCTCCCCGGCAAGGATATGTAGTTTCGGCGAATGATGAGCAAATACCCGTGGATAAAAGTTTCCTTACTTCTTCCTCCGTTTTGTATGACGCGGTATATGTGCCGGGGGGCACTAATAGCGTTGCAACGCTGGAAGCGGATCCGGATGCTGTTCATTTCTTAAATGAAGCATTCAAACATTGTAAGGCTATCGCAGCAGATGCCCAGGCTTTACAAGTGTTACAGGCCACTTACTTTATCAAAAAACTTCCGCCGGATTTTAGCAATGAAAGTGTTCTTACCGAAGGGATCGTAATTAGCAATGATGCGAGCGCATTGGCGAAGCTGTTTATTAAGGCTATTGCACAGCATAGATTTTGGGAGAGGGAAAAGCCCAGGAAGATACCTGCTTAGGAGGAGAGGTATAAGGTATGAGTCTTCGATCAGCGGCGCCGATATCACCCGTGTAAATAACATTTTTGATGCGCGGCGTTTGTAGGGGCCGGGCTTGCCCCCGCCCTGTTACACCGGATACGTGTGGTATTTTGTCGACGTCTCCAAATATACTGGCAGTTTCGTATGCAGTCAGTGCGGGGGCAAGTCCTGTCCCTACAAACGCCCCTGCATTTTAGTCAGGCATTGGATCATAACTCTGGTTATTGGCGCAGGTTATATAAAAGGTATGAGGAAGTGAATATCGTGAGATAATATTTTTATAAATAAAAGAGCTGTTGAATTTGGATTTTCCATAATTCAATAGCTCTTTTTATTTAAAAAAATTGCCCACCAAACTCTTACTAATATTTATGGCGCATACATCGTACATTCATACTTTTAAGATGATGCTCACACCTCATCGTCATACCTCATACCTATATGTTTAAATATATCCCGCTTCTGTCATTTGCTTTCATAATAAACTATTGCTTTGCCCAGAAGCAACCGGCGAAAAAAAAGGAGGTTGATTATGTAAATACCATTATAGGAACGCCTTTCGCAGGATTCGCGGAAGGACTGGAAGGTGGTGGCACGCTTCCCTGCGTAGGCCAGCCTTATGCCATGACCAACTTCCTGGCACAAACAGGTGAAAATAAAATGGGTCGCACTTCATATGTTTATGAAGACAAAACCATTATGGGATTTTTAGCTTCCCATCAGCCAACGGTATGGATGGGTGATTATGGATATGTTTCTGTAATGCCACAGGTAGGGGATCTTAAACTATTGCCAAAAGACAGGGCTCTTCCATTTGATCACGGGAATGAAATTACCAAACCATATTATTATTCTGTTTTGTTAGATGCCGGCAATAACCAGCAAATCAAATCTGAGATTGCTGCTGCTTCGCGGGCAGCGATATTCAGGTTTAGTTTTCCTGCCTCTGAAAAAGCGCATCTTATCATACAAGGTATCAATTTAAATCCGGCATTAAAAGATGAGTCGAATGATTATGAAGACAGGATCAGAAAATTAAAAGGATATATCAAAATAGATAAAGAAAAAAAAGAAATAACGGGGTATAACCCGGATCGTGTTTCAGCGCAGTTAGGTCCGGAACTTCCTAATTTTAAAGGATTCTTCGTAATCCAATTCGACAAAGACATCGAATCATTTGGCACCTGGGATAATGAAAACGTTAACCCATCAACAGCAGAACAATACGGCACCCGTATGGGCGCATTTATAAATTTTATAACGCTGCAGGGAGAAAAAGTTCAGGTGAGAATTGCTTCTTCGTTTATCAGTATTGACCAGGCAAGAAAACATCTTGAAAAAGAATTGCCCGGTTGGGATTTTGACAAACTGGTCAGCAACACCCGTGAAATATGGCAGAAGAACTTAAGTAGAATAAAAGTTGATGGTGTGTCAGAAGATAAGAAATCCATATTTTACACCGCCCTGTTTCATACCATGCAGTTTCCGAGAGAATTTTCTGAAGATGGAAAATATTATAGCGGCTTCGATGATAAAATCCATAATGGCCTTTCTTATACCGACTTTTCTTTATGGGATACGTTTCGCGCTTTGCATCCCCTGCTGATATTTATCCAACCCGAACGGGTAAACGATATGATCACCGCTATGTTACAGATGTATAAAGAAGGTGGTCGTTTGCCAATGTGGCCCAATCCTGCTGAAACAAATATTATGATCAGCCTGCATGCAGACGCGGTAATTGCAGATGCTTATATTAAAGGCTTTAGGAGATTTAACGCTAACATGGCTTATGAAGCGGTGCTTAAAGATGCAACGGTTCCCCCGGAAAATGATACTGGGTTGCTTTATTCAGACCGCGACAAATGGACAGGCTTCGAAGCAAGAGCCGGACTTACCTATTATAAAACCATGGGTTACGTTCCCTTTGGCAAAACCGCCGAATCGGTTTCCCGTACCATCGAATATTCGGTGGATGATTATTGCGTGGCCCAATTCGCAAAGGCTATTGGAAAAACGTCGGATTATACAACTATCCTGCAGCAAAGTAAAAATTATAAAAATCTTTTTGATCCTGGTTCGGGTTTTTTTATTCCTAAAAATGCTGATGGTAAATTTCATGTTTTCAATCCAAAAGATAAATTGGGCAGGCAGGATGGCTTTACGGAGGGCGATCAATGGACCTATGCTTTTGGCGCGATGCATGATGTGCCCGGCATGATTGAACTGATGGGAGGAAACGAAAAATTTGCTGCGAAACTGGACGAGAATTTCGAGGGTAAACATTACCGTCATGATAACGAACCTGGCCATCATTATATTTATTTATATGACTATTGTGGTCAACCATGGAAAACGCAGGAGCTGGTGAGAAAACATACTACGGAGAACTTTCGCAACCAGCCACTTGGTATCAATGGTAATGAGGATTGCGGGCAAATGGCAGCATGGTATATATTTGGCGTGATGGGTTTTTACCCGGTAGCATCTGCTTCCGGAATGTATGCCATCGGCGCTCCGCAGTTTCCTAAACTCACGCTTAATTATTCAGTAAACGGAGCACCAAGGTCATTGCAAATATTGGCTAATAATATTTCAGAAGAGAATAAATATATTCAGAAAGTAATGCTGGATGGCAAGCTGCTGGACAAACCGTTTATCAGCCATAAAGAAATAATCAGTGGACGTAAACTGGTTTTTGAAATGGGGCCGGAGGCTAATAAAGATTGGAAGTGAATGGCTATTGTTTACGGCTATCAGCTATCGGCTATCAGCTATCTGCAGTCAGTTGTGAACAAATTAAATTCAGCATCCAGTGATTCTTTCTAATAATTCTCTTCTAAGAAGCGGAACGCTGACGGCTGATAGCCGATAGCTGACGGCTGATAGCCAAACTCTTCAAATAAAAACGTTACACCATGTTCATCATCGACGCACACCTGGATTTAAGCATGAATGCTATGGAATGGAACAGGGATCTTACACAACCTGTTACTGCCATCCGTGAAAGAGAAAAGGGTTTGTCAGATAAGCCTGACCGTGGCAAAGGAACGGTTTCTCTTGATGCCTTGAGAAAGGGTAACATCGGGATAGTAGTGGCCACTCAGATCGCGAGATATGTGGCTCCCGGTAATCCTTTGCCTGGATGGAATTCACCTCAACAGGCCTGGGCTCAAACGCAGGGACAGCTTACCTGGTACAAAACAATGGAAGCTGCCGGTGAGATGATCATGATCAAAGACCTGGAGGGATTAGAAAAACATCTTGTTTACTGGAACAATGAGGAACCCAATGATAAGAAAGCCATTGGTTATATATTAAGCCTCGAAGGCGCTGATTCACTGGTATCTCTTGATTATTTAGCAGGTGCTTTTGAACAGGGATTGAGGGCTGTTGGTCCTGCTCATTATGGGCCCGGTCGTTATGCCAATGGTACGGATGCAACAGGAGGTCTGAATGAACAGGGCAGAGCGTTGATTAAAGAAATAGAACGGCTGGGTATTATACTGGATGCCACTCACCTGTGTGATGACGCATTCTGGGATGCTATGGATTTATATAACGGTCATGTATGGGCGAGCCATAACAACTGCAGGGCATTGGTAGATCATAACCGGCAGTTTAGTGATGAAATTATTAAGGTGTTGTTAGAAAAAGATGCAGTGATAGGCATGCCGCTGGACGCCTGGATGATGGTGCCCAACTGGATTCGGGGTCAATCAATGCCGGAACCGATGAATTGCTCACTGCAAGTTATGGTTGATCATTTGGATCATATTTGCCAGCTTGCAGGAAACGCGTTACATGTGGGGATAGGTACTGACCTGGACGGTGGTTATGGCAGAGAACAATCGCCTTATGATTTAGATACTATCGTTGATCTTCAAAATGTGCCGGCATTATTAACTTCGAGGGGATATTCCAAAATGGATATTGAAAATATTATGCATGGAAATTTTATACGGTTTTTGAGAAAAGCGTGGAGTTAATTGTTAGTTGTTAATTGTTCTTTCGCAGCGGTATTCCCGTTCCCTTTCGAACGTTCTTTAAGGCTGCGAAATATATTTGTTACACAGAGATGCACGGAGGGTTCACGGAGATGCCCAATGGAACATCATGAACTCTCCGTGCATCTCTGTGCCTTCTCCGTGTAACTCTGTGTAATATATTTGTTACATAGAGATGCAACAGAATAAACAGAAAACTTCATGACTTGTCAAAGTAGAATTGACAACTAACAATTAACTTCAGTTTTCCAGCAACTTCTTCATACCCTCCAGCACTTTCCCCCAATTCTCTTCCATATGGTTTAGCTGCTTTTCATCATCAATATTATCCTGCGTTATAGTTATAATTGAATGTCCATCGTCCGGGCTAACTTTATAAATTACATTGGCATAATTCTCCGGCTTGTCTTCTTTACCGCTCATGGCGCTGAAGTAGGTGGTGTGTAATAATTTTTCGGGTACTATGTCCACGATCACACCCTTATCCTCATATGATTTCCCTTCCCAAACTCCCGAATATATAATGCTGCTGCCTTTTTTCCAGTCTGTTTTAGTATCTGTACCAAACAAATATTCTTTGATCATAGCAGGATCTGTTAAAGCCTTCCACGCTTTACTCACAGGCACATTGATATTTATACTCGCTTTCGCGGTTAACTTGTTAGACATAGAAATCTTTTTAGGAATAATATTGTCTGCAAAATAATCAAAACTGTTGAGTGTACCATTCATTTAAAAATTGGAGGTTATTTTTTGAACATTACCAAAATTCTCCATAAAAGCTTTTATTTATTGTTAAATGGATTTAACAGATATTTGAGTATAATTCTACCCTAAAAAATCGATGAGAGTGATTGATGACGTATGATACACTGGCCTCAATTTGAGCGAGGGATAATTTACCTGTCTGTTACGTAAAGAGATCCTTGTTTACAAATAAAGGGTTAATTTTAGTTTTTTGGAAATACTGCTTAAAAATCCAAAATATTAACCAAAACCAAACTACCATGCCGCACCAATTAAAAATCTGACATTTCTGCTCAATACCTGCTGGTAGTGTTTCCCGGGATGCTTTGTAATAAGGCTGCCGATGTACACTGGCAGTGAATTTATTTTCCCCTAATAATTAATAAGTAAAGAAATGAAAAGAAAGCCATTTGCTGCTTTGGTAATGCATACGACAAAAATCATTATTGTTCAGGTGATTTTACTTGTTGTATTGGTTTCTTCAACACGGGCCAATATAAACAGCCCGCTGTTCGATCGTTCTATAACTGGTGTGGTGGTCAATGAAAAGGGTGAACCGGTTACTGATGCCAGCGTAACGGTAAAAGGCACTACTACCGGCACGGTTACTGACAGGTCGGGCGCTTTTAAATTAAGCGTTCCGGATGGCCAGGTTGTTTTAACCATAAGTAATGTAGGCTTTGTATTGCAGGAAATAACAGTGACCAGCAATACCAGCAGGGTTAGCGTTCGCCTGTTACGGGATGATAACCCCTTAAGTGAGGTAGTGGTGACAGCATTGGGTATCTCGAAACAAAAAAAGAGCCTTGGCTTTTCTGTAACAGAAGTGAAAGGAGAAGAACTGGCAAAAACCAATGAAATAAATCCCATCAATGCTTTACAGGGAAAAGTGGCCGGCGTGCAGATTGATATGGGTGGGGCCAGCGGACTTTTTGGTAATACAAAGATCCTGATACGTGGTAATTCCACGTTGAGAAATAATAACCAGCCAATTATTGTAATGGATGGGGTAATTATTCCCAATGATATTCTTAGTGGCTCACGTGATTTTGGAAACGACCTGAAAAATCTTAATATGGAAGATTTTGAAAGCGTGTCTGTACTGAAGGGTTCATCAGCAGCAGCCTTGTATGGTTCACGTGCTATCAATGGAGTTATACTTATTACAAGCAAAAAGGGTAAATCGCGAAAAGGGCTGGGTATCACTGTTTCTCAGTCTGTTGAAGTTCAAGACCCATACAGGGGGCCGGATTTTCAGAATGAATTTGGTGGCGGTACGGTGGGTGCTTACTTTACAGATACAAGAGATGTGAATTACAAAGCCAATGAAGGTTGGCGAACTAAAGTATTCCCGACAGATCCTGCAACCGGCAAACCGTATATCGATCGCCAGATAGGAAGGGAACTGGAGAACTGGGGGCCAAGGCTCGACGGTCAGGATGTATTAAATTATGATGGTACCCCAACAAAATATGTGGCAGTGCCAAATAACTTCCTGGATGTTTTTCAAACCGGTCTTACATCAAATACTAATGTTGCCGTGGAAGGCGGTAATGATAAATCTACCTTCAGGCTTTCCTATAATCATAATGCCGGCCAGGGCATTGTTCATGGGAATGATATGACCAAGAACGGTTATTCATTAAGGGCTACTCACCAGATAAATAAATTTCTTAGCCTGGATATAACTACTGATTACAACACATTCGAAGGATTCAACCCCCCCGAACTCGGTGGAGGCAGTTACGGTAAATTATTCACCTGGGTAATACCACGTAACTATGACACAAAATATTGGATGCAACGGCAAAACTATATCAGCAAATTCGGTGGTCTTCCCAATGCAAATGATCTGAATGAACGCAACAAGGCTCCCTCTCTTGACTACTGGTTTAGGATCGGTGAAAATAAATACCGTCGCAAAGAAGAAATGCTGATTGGGCGCATAGCCCTCACCGCCACACTTACTTCATGGGCAAGGGTGGTGCTGGAAGGCAATATCAATAACCTTTACACCACCAACGAAACAAAAGAACTGGGAACAGGAATTAATTTCGCGGGTGGCTCCTATGCCCTGTCACATTATAATAAACAATCCAATTTTCTCAAGTGGATGGTTGTGATGAATAAAACAATTCATAAAGATTTCGAGATAAATGCTTCCGTAGGTGGTGAGAAACAAAGTATGCAACAAACGTACAATGCCGCCTCCACGGTAAATGGTTTGATATACCCGGGTAATTATTTTATTGCCAACTCAAAAGACAGGCCTTCTGCTTCCGGTGGTTTATTAAATAAAACAGTATATAATTCATTATACGCAAGCGCCGACATAGGTTATAAAGACCAGTTATTTTTGCAGGCCACCTGGCGTGGTGACTGGTCCTCCGCACTTACCTATGCAAATGGAACAGGTAATAATTTTTATAACTACCCGGCAGTGAGCCTCTCCTGGATATTCTCCGAAACTTTCCAATTACCATCATGGATAAGTTACGGAAAATTCAGAACAAATATTGCCGCCCTTGGAAATACTGCGCAACCATATATCATCAACCCTGGCTTTGCATTAAACGGTTATGTAAATGCGGGTGGTACCGACTACCCAATATCTACGTACAGCGCTTCCAATTCTGTTCAGCCAAACCTGAAACCGGAAAGAAAAGTCTCGAAGGAATTGGGTGCTGAAATGCGCTTCCTGAAAAATAGGTTGGGCTTTGATGTATCTCTTTACCAGGATAATACTTTTAACCAGATAATCGATATTTCAGTTCCGCGGGAGTCAGGTATATCAGGAACAACGATCAATGCGGGGAACTTGCAAAATAAAGGTATAGAAATAGCTCTGGATGGGTCTCCGGTAAAAAGTAAAAATTTTGAATGGAACAGTTCTGTAACCTACTCATATAATCAAAACCGGGTAGTGTCGCTTTCTGCGGGGTTGAAAGAAAAAAATCTGTCTGCAGATGTTTTTGAAATAAGCAGTTGGGCGGTGGAAGGCAAATCATTTGGTGTTTTGAGAACTACCGCACATTCACCGGCATTCCAGGCAAAAAATTCGAGTGGTGCGAATATCGATAATCCAAACAATGGTAAACCTGTTTTAACATGGCGCGCAGATGCACGTGCGGCATTTCCAGTGCGAAGTAATGTATTGCAGGAGGTGGGAGATATTAATGCTAAATTCCGCGGAGGTTGGAATAATACTTTTCGTTATAAAAATCTTAGCCTGAATATTTTGTTGGATGCTAAAATCGGTGGTGATTTTGCGTTGCTTACTTATAGATACGGAACCCATACCGGGGTGTTTCCTAATTCGCTCAAGGGTCGCGATGCCGCACACGGCGGCATAGTATGGAAAAGTGCTTTTGATGGTGAAACATATGATGATGGAATAATCCCCGATGGCGTTTTTGGCCCGGGTATAAAAGTTACGCAGCCCAATGGTAGCCAGGTTGATGTAAGTGGTCTGTCTTACCAGGAAGCGTACGATAAAGGGTATGTGGAACCTACCCATCTGCCACAGTTTAACTATCGTTATGGTTCTTCATCAACAGGTGTTGCGGATTACTGGGTTCTGAAAAACTCCTGGATATCCGTGAGGCAGGTGGCATTAACGTATAATTTTTCTCCCAAACTTATATCCAGGGCAAAGCTTAACACGTGCAGTTTTTCATTGGTTTGTCGTAACCTGGTGTATTTATATAACACGTTACCTTATCAATATAATCCTGAATCCAACAATTCCAATAATGCGGCGTATTCCGGTGAGGAAGGATTTCTGCCAATGACGCGTAACATCACTGGAACACTCAGGATCGGATTTTAAATTGTAGATGTAATTGGTTCAAATTAAAAAAATAATCATGACTAAATATTTTAAGTCTTATTTATACAGCCTGGGTATCCTTTTACTCGTAACTACTTCCGGGTGCAAAAAAGATTTTGGCGAAATAAATACAAACCCGGCCGTAGTAGTGGTTCCGGATATAAAATATCTCTTTACTTATTCAGAAAACAGCATAGTAACCTACCAGGGAGGTGAATGGATATGGGAAGGAATGGAGCAACTGTTACGCTACTCGCAGCATGTTACCAGCCAGTCATATGAAGTATCCAGTAATGTAAACGCCCGGTACGGAAGTTTCTATTCGTAAATCATTCCTAATCTATTTGAAATAAGAAAACAGATAGAAGTAAAAACCGATAAGGAAAAATATCAGAAAATGGCTTCGGCTACTTACATCCTGCAAGTATTGCAGGGACTTAAGGTAACGGATATGAACGGTTCCATTCCTTATTCAGACGCTGTCAAAGGAAGATATGAAGGAGTTTATAGCCCTGCTTATGATAACCAGCAGGCCCTGTTTACAACATGGCTCACCGAGTTGGATAATGCCATAAAGGTGTTGTCTGACGCCTCATTAGCAAACCAGGAAACATACGGTGCCTCGGATATCTATTACCAGGGCGACTGGAGTAAATGGGTGATGCTGGCCAATACTCTCAAACTAAGAATTGCCGTGCGTTATGAGAATCAAAACAAAACAAAAACCCAGGAAATTTTTCAACAGGTTATGCAGAATGCTACAGGACCAATTTCCAGCAATGCCGCCCAGGTAGTGTATAAGAGTACTACCTATACGCCGTTTGGAAATGATATCAATTATCGTAGCCCTCGTTACGGCTCCACTTCCATTGTAAATTTTCTGAAGTCGGTGAATGACCCAAGGCTCGGCATTTATTTTAGTAAGAATGACCTGGTAGGTAATTTCAAAGACACGTTAGTAAAATACAATGCTACCTTACCAGCGTTCTTAAACATGAATGACCCGCTGATCAGTTACCAGGGAGGCCCTGCAGACTGGACAACCAATGCTGCTGTGGCCAGTTACTTTACTAATTTCTTTACGATACCCGGCACTCCAACAAAATATTTCCTGATGTCGTACATCAACCGGTTATTCTTTGCACCTAAATGGAACGGTGCCCTTGGTAACTTTGAAGCAGCGGAAGTTACCTATGCCGAGACCTGTTTTTATATCGCAGAATTTATTACCAAGGGATATGCAGGTTCCGTAAACACAAAAGGCACCGCTAACGACTGGTATACCAGAGGCATTACTTCTTCCATCCAAACCATGAATGAGATTGCTGTCTTTGCCGCTTCAGGTGCAGCTTACACGGCAGACGCCCAGGGACAGGCATTGATAAATTCTTATCTCAATGATCCCAAAGTGAAATTAGGAGCTGGCAATGACCTGGAAAGAATTTACATTCAGCAATACCTTAATTTTTACCGGCTGCCGAATGAAGCCTATGTTTTCGTTCGTCGCACGGGGTATCCTAAAATCGGGTCTGCTTATTATGCCAGGGAAACTTTTAATGAGATCATCCCAAGGCGCTGGTGGACAACAGATCCCGGTGTAGTAAACAGGGCCAACTGGACGGCAGCCCTCACGGAAGAAGGGTTTACACCTAATGCCCAGGATATACCAAGTTTAAGTACTCAACGGGTTTGGTACGATAAGACGGCGCCTGATTTTGGCAAGGGGAATTAGAAAGCTATCAGCAGTCAGCTTTCGGCTATCAGCCGGAAACAACAAACATAATGACCAAATAAATTTTAAATACAATGGATGACCAGGGTCATCCATTGTATTTAAAATAGCTGATAGCTGAAGGCTGATAGCTGACAGCCTTTTTTCCATTATATTTACGATCCGGAATAGTATGCACCATTTGAAAAGTTATCCCGTTTAAACGACAATTATGTTCAATTTTATTGTAAAATCAATAACAGCTTTGAGAATTCGCTGTATGCTCCTGATAGCTATCATTACGATCAGCCATTCCTGTTATGCCCAGGAAACAAAAGTTACCTTTAAAAAACACATCTTAACTACTGAATTTATTTCTGAAGGCGTAGCCATTGGTGATGTAAACAAGGATGGCAAGATTGATGTTTTGGCTGGTGCGTACTGGTTTGAAGCGCCTGACTGGAAACAGCATGAACTTGCTAAACCTGCAAAATTTATCATCACCAGTTATAGTAATTCTTTTTTGAACTTTAGTATGGATGTAAACAATGATGGCTGGATTGATCTGATCCGGGTAGGCTACCCGGGTGATGAATCTACCTGGTACGAAAATCCAAAGAATGCAACAGGTTACTGGAAAGAACACTGGGTGTACAAATCGGTGGGTAATGAATCGCCCGCTTTGATTGATGTTGATGGAGATGGGAAGCTGGACTTGCTGTGTAATAATTCAGTGGATAAGAAAATAGTGTGGGTGAGTGCGCCAAAATCTAAAAAGGATACGGGCTGGACTGAACATATCATCAGTTCAGACACTTTGCAGGGAACTCATAAATATACGCATGGCCTTGGACTGGGGGATATTAATAAGGATGGCAGGAAGGATGTGATTTCAAGGGAAGGCTGGTGGGAAGCGCCTGCAGATCGCAAACAGTCCAACTGGACTTTTCATAAAGCAGCCATTAGCGAGGAATGCTCGCAGATGTATGCCATGGATCTTGATGGGGATGGTGACCAGGATGTTATCAGTGCTTCCGCTCATAAATACGGTATCTGGTGGCATGAACAAGTGAAAGATGCTTCCGGCAGCGTCAGTTGGAAGGATCATGAGATCTTCAAAGAATTTTCGCAAACGCATGGTCTTGCATTGGTTGATATTGATAACGATGGAAACCTGGACATCGTTACCGGTAAACGATATTTTGCGCATAATGATACGGAAAATGATCCCGGCCATCGTGACCCTTCCGTTTTGTATTGGTTTGAATACAAACCCGGAAACCAACCATCCTGGATACCCCATAAAATTGACGACAACTCGGGAGTAGGCTTGCAGGTGGTTATCCATGACATCAATAAAGATAAGTTAGTAGATATTATAGAATCTAATAAAAAAGGGGTGTATGTGTTTGAACAGGTTAAACAGTAATAGGTAGGAGTTTGGCTATCAGCCGTCAGCTATCAGCTTTAGTCTCCAAGTTAGTTCAATGTCTCCATGTAAATAACCTCTGACCTGCAAAATTAAGTCAGGGAAATTCTTTTGAAATTTGCAACCGGGTTCCGTTAGGAACATCACGTGGGTAGAAAAATTGATGCTTGGATTTCTGCTCCGTTAGGGGCGGCTGGTGCTGGTTTCTAAACCTTTAAAAATTATTTTTAGAGAATATACCTTACATGAATATTGTTTTTCATTTTCGTCGTTCAATCACCAACCGCTCCTATCGGAGCAGAAATACAAAATTCTGTATTCTACCCACCCTGAGCTCCTCCGGAGCTCTGGCAACCTCACATAGTCGATCATTAAAACACTTCTGGATACCCTGATTTAAATATATTTCCACTGAGTAAGGAGCATCCTTTTTAAGTTGTTTATATGGTGATATTGGCCCGCCAATCGATTACTCATACCTGTTATATAACTTCCTATTGTGACATCGAACTAACTTGCTGACCAAAGCTGATAGCTGATAGCTGACGGCTGATAGCCAAATTCACACCTCAAATTCCAATTAACATAACTTTTTGATTTCCACTTATACCTTTTATCGGAGTTTCTAATCTTATTCATAAAGGTTTAAAGCAATCGTTATGAAAAAAAATTCGATACAACAGGAGGTTTTGTTGCTCTCGGGATCGAGCTTTTTATCCAGGCAGTTAGCACAGGATGAAGAGCCAGGGCAACAGCAGCATACGAGGGGGTATAATCAATTGGAAGAAGCTTGCTGGAATGGTTTGATGCAGCTTATCCTCCCCGAGATCTTTGAAGAACCCCTGGGAACAAAAGACCTGTTCATGTGGAAAGTTACAGGATTAGATAGCTTCATCGGCATGGAACTCGCCAATTTTCCATCAAAAGCGGAAATAGAATGTTCGATCGAGCCATCCGCATTTCTGCGCAGCAAAATACTTTCATAAAATTTTCTATAAAAGTTTTGGTGTAAGGCATAAAAAAAGGCCAGGATAGAAATCCAGCCTCGTTTTAAATCCAATATCCTATGAAAAACCGAGTTATAAACGCAGTGGCTTATAATATATTGTTAGTAGGATAATTAATAATCAAATTAATCTTGGTTTACTTAATGTTTGCCTGATGATTTTTCCCCTTTTTCAATGATATCCCAAGTAATCACTTGTATTCAACACATCATAAATAAAATTTTGGCAACGGGTTCAACGAAATATTTTGCCGCTGGTGCCAATAAGGATATATCGGTTCTGTTTTGCTGGCGTCGTCCAGTTTCTGCACTTGTTCCGTTGTAAGGTTCCATCCTGCAGCTTCCAGGTTTTGTTTCAATTGTTCCTCGTTCCTTGCTCCTATTATAATGCTCGTAACCGTCGGGCGCTGTAATAACCAGTTTAGCGCCACCTGTGCTACCGTTTTACCCGTTTCTGCAGCAATCAAATCTATGGCATCAATTATCTTGAATAACCTGGATTCATCCAGGGAATTACCATGCCCGCCACCCTGTTGTCTTCGGTTATCGGGTGGAGCAGGTTGATTACGCCGGTATTTACCTGACAATAATCCGGAAGAAAGAGGGCTCCAAACTATTGTTCCTATTTTTTGATCCAGTCCGAGCGGCATCAGCTCCCATTCGAATTCCCGATCTAATAATGAATAATAAGCCTGTTGTGCAATATATTTTGACCATCCATATTTTTCGGAGATGGAAAGTGATTTCATTAAGTGCCAGCCTGAAAAATTGGAGCATGCGATATAACGAACTTTCCCGCTTTGAACCAGGCTCTCCAATGTTTTTAATGTTTCTTCAATGGGGGTATTGCCATCAAAACCATGCATATGATAGATATCGATGTGGTCTGTATTCAGGCGTTTCAGGCTTTCTTCGCATTGCTTTATCAAATGAAAACGGGAAGAACCAAGGTCGTTCGGCCCTTTGTCCATGGGGAAAGTAGCTTTTGTAGAAATCAATGCCTTCTCGCGAATTCCTTCCAATGCTTTACCAAGAATTTCTTCTGATGTTCCAAGAGAATAAACATTAGCTGTATCGAACAAATTCACCCCGGCATCGAGGCAAAGATGTATTAATCGCCTGGCTTCCTCCACCTGCGTGGTTCCCCACGCCTTAAAAAAATCGGTAGTGCCGCCAAAAGTGGCTGTTCCAAAACTTAAAACGGGTATTTTTAGTCCGGATGCTCCCAGTTGCCTGTATTCCATAATGTATAGTATAATTGTTTAAACGTTCATAAACTCCTTGCTAAGGTATATAGAAGATGGGAATGCCATCGTTCCATCACATTAAAAAGCCGTTTTGTCACATTTTTAGGGATTAATTTTCTAGATGTTGTAATCTTGTCGAAGTGACTTTTATGAAAATATTGGAACGAATGATTGGATGAATTACTCCCATCCATCTAAAATATTTATAGCGTAAAAGGAATAACAACATGAAAAAATTACTACTAACAATTACCCTTGTTATTACACTGTTGGTAACAGCCTGCAATCCCTTCAGCGGGAGAAGACATTCGTTGATGAGTTTTTCATCTTCCGATAAGGAACAAAAAATTGTAGTAAACAGTGATAACCTGTCGCTCGAAATAATCTATTCGGGAGAAATGGAATTTAATGACGATGAAACAGCCATAAAAAAGATGTCACCCGGAGGGTACCTGGAATATAGGAAAAATGGCGCAAAGCTATTGGCGGAAACTGACTCGCGTGGGGAAATATATTACGAGTTTTATAACGATGGTTTACCCCTGGATCGGGATATTAACGGTCGGAAATTTTTAGTGCTGGCCATCCAGGATATGATAGCCTATGGAGTTAACGTAAAGGGCAGGGTTGATCGCCTCTACCAACAGGGTGGCATTCCCCTGGTATTGGAAGAAGCAGAAAAGTTAAAAACTGACTATGTAAAGAAAAAATATTTTGAGTATATGCTGCGTTGCGACTCTGTTTTGCCGGAAGAAATGACCGATATCGCTTTGAAAATAGAGACCTCAATCGGTTCAGACAACGAGAAAAGACAGTTATTAGAAAAATTTCCCGCGGATTATTTGAGTGACACACTCACTGCGCAGGCTTATTTTCTGGCGGTTAAAAGCATAAGCTCTGACTACGACAAAGCAAATACGCTAAAAAAAATACAGCAGCAACAATTAAGCAATCAATCAATTGCCCTTGTGTTGCAAGCTGCTTCTACCATCAATTCAGACAACGATAAAGCGAACCTGCTTAATGACATGATTAAGAAGGGAACATACCCGGCAGAAAATGTAGACGGCCTGCTGGATGTAACCGCTACCGTTAATTCTGAATATGAAAAAGCAGGCGTGCTTAAAACTCTTATGGAAAAAGTAACCATAAAAAGGGAAGATTTTAATAAGCTACTGGATGTTATCGGTAAAATTAGTGCTGACAACGATAAGAGCAATGTGCTTAAAATACTTATTAAAAATCAACCTTTTGAAAATGAACATTTTGCTAAACTCCTGGCCGTTACAAGCAAAATAAATTCTGATTATGAGAAGGCTGATGTGTTTAAAAAATTAGCTGAACAGCCCATAAGGTTGGAAGAAAACTGGGTTAGTCTCATTAATGAAATACCAACTATATCATCAGACAACGACAAAGCAAACGTGTTGCTGCAAATTGCCAGGAAGATGCCGCGGAGTGAAATAATTAAATCTGCATATTTGAGTGTTTCCAAAACAATTTCTTCGGAGCACGATTATGCCAGGACGGTAAAGGATGTGCAGTAAAGCGAGGTGTGAGGCGCGAGGTATAAGGTATGAGGTATAAGGTGTGAGGTGTGAGGTGTGAGGTATGAGGTGTGACAGTGTGCAGAAGCTACTCAAAATATGATATCAGACCCATCGAACTTAGTTCGCCATAGCTCATACCTCATAGCTCATAGCTCATACCTCATGCCTCACACCTCATTTTCTTCCTAAATTCCATAACATCACTTGATGTGCCCATAGTGCACCTACAAAGGTTTTTTTCGTTCTATAGGGCAAATCAAATTCCCTGGCGGTTTTTTCTACTATCCTGGCGATCTTTGGATAATGCACATGGCAAATTGATGGAAATAAGTGATGTTCTACCTGGTGATTTAAACCGCCAACATACCAGCCCAGAAGCCGGTTTCCCAATGCAAAATTCATGGTTGTTTTTAACTGGTGTTCGGCCCAATGGTTTTCCAGGTTGCCATCTTCTGTTGGCAGGGGAAATTCATTTTCACCAACTACATGGGCAAGCTGAAAAACCATTGCCATTATCAGACCGGCAATTGCGTGCAGAACAGCATATCCTGTAAGCCAGTTTAAAAATGTCATCTCCTTAACCAGGAAATAGGGAACCAGCATATAGCTAAAATAAAGAATTTTGGCTACAATAATTATAGACAATTCTACCGGAAATGAAGTGTTTGCGCCTCTTACAAGCCATAATTTTCTGCCCTTCAAAAAGCCTTTCCTATGATACCGGGTTAGTTGTTTGAAATCCTTTACAGTACTCCACATTATGGTCATTATTGAATAAAAGAACCACGCATATAAAAATTGAAATTTATGTATTTTTTTGCGTGGAGCATGCGGTTCAAAACGTAAAATACCGGGGGGAGCAATATCTTCATCGTGTTCATGCACGTTAGTGTACGTGTGGTGAATTATATTATGCTGAATTTTCCAGTTGATGGAACTGCCGGATAAGAGGCTGATAGAAAAATAGCCCAGCAATTTATTGAATGTTACACTTTTACTGTAACTGCCATGATTGGCATCATGCATAATACTCATGCCTATACCCGCCATAGCAAACCCCATTATTGCTGACAATAATAACCAGTCTACTTTGTTATCAAATACTTGAAACACAATTAAAAAATACGGTACAAGGTAAGCAGCAAACAATACGATTGTTTTGATATACATGGTATAGTCGCCTGCCTTACTAAGTTTTCTTTCTGCGAAGTATAAATCCACTCTTCTCCTTAATTCGTTGTGAAATTGCTTGTTACTATTATTAAACCTGACAGTGTTTGTATTGCTCATAAAATATAATCGACTATATTTAATTATAGTGTTTAGTAAATGCGAAAGTAAAATATTATTGCCTCAACTGTGAATTTATTGTTGTATAAGCGAGTTAAACTATATACTGTAGAATCTTATAATAATATTCAATTGTAAACCTGCTTTTTAAATATAAGTATGTTACGTCATGCATGGAGTTAATTACGGAGTCAATTACGAAGTCAATTAATTGATCATTCAGGCGACTAAGTGATAATATGTTAATATTTAGATGCGCTAACCAATGTTAATTGTTAGTTCAGTAGTATTTTAGTAGTTGTAAAAAACGTTGCCTTATGCATACCGAAAATTTATTTCGGCAGATCATGAAGTTGATTGCCAATAAAGAATTCGAAGAACTGGATAAATTAAGAATTGTAAAGCCAATTAAATTTAACTGGGTCACAGAAGTTTTTGAAAACATCCACCTCAAAGATTCACCTTTTGCAAACGCTCTTATCTGGACAGATGGTTTGGAAACAAAAACTTTTTCGTTCCAGGATTTGAGCTTTCAATACAACCGCTTTCTAAATTTCCTTCGTAAACACGGCCTGCGCCTGAATGATGTAATCTTTTCACAAATGCCCTTGTTCCCTGAAAATTGGCTCACAATAATGGTTTCTATAAAAGGTGGTTTTCGTTTAATACCCGCAGCAACTATTTTAAGCGTTAACGATATTGTTTACCGTTTCGGAAAACTTCAACCTGAAGCAGTAATTGCAGATTTGGATAGTGCCGTAAAAATAGATGAAGCAGAGTTATTATCTGGCAAACAGGTATCCTTAAAAATTATCGTGAGTGGATGCAGGGAAGGCTGGATTTCCTTTGATAAAATTTTAGAAGAAGATACCGTTGCAGATGCCGCTGATACCAATGCAGATGATCCTTTGTTTTTATTCTTTACATCAGGAACTACCGGCATGCCTAAGGTGGTAACACATACTCATTTAAGTTACCCGTTCGGGCATCTGACTACAGCTTCCTGGATTGGCATAAAAAAAGGTGATGTGCATTACAACATTTCCCAACCGGGCTGGGCCAAGTTTGCCTGGAGCAGTTTTTTTGCGCCGTGGAGCGTGGGCGCAACCGTTTTTGCTTTTCATCAAACAGGACGTTTTAATACAGCTGAACAGTTGGCCATGCTTGAAAAATATAAAATAACTACATTTTGTGCTCCTCCCACCGCCTTGCGCATGCTTATACTGGAAGACCTTACATCGTATTCATTCAGTCTTCGCGAGTGTGTTGCCGCAGGTGAACCTTTAAACCCTGAAATAATTGAGACATGGAAAAGAGGCACCGGCCTTGTACTTCGTGATGGGTATGGACAAACGGAAAGTACTTTGCTGGTGGCGAATTTGCCAGGCAATATAATAAAATACGGCTCTATGGGAAAGCCGACTTTTTTATATGATATAGTTATTGCTGATGAAGCTGGAATTGAACAACCAGCAAATGAAGAAGGCAATATCACAGTAAGAACCAATACCGCAAAACCCAACGGGTTATTTGTTGAATATTTTGGCGAAGCCGAAAGAAAGAAAGACGTATTTAAGTTTGATTTGTATTATACAGGCGATAAGGCTTACAAAGACGAGGATGGCTTTATCTGGTTTATAGGCAGGGATGACGATGTTATAAAAGCATCTGGTTATCGGGTAGGTCCCTTTGAAGTGGAAAGTATTTTACTGGAGCATACATCAGTAGTGGAATCCGCAGTGGTCGGCAGCCCACATGCCGTTAGGGGTTTTATCGTAAAAGCATTTATTGTATTGAATGCCGGGTTTACACCATGCCAACAGTTGGCAGCGGATATTTTTGCATTCGCGAAGAAGAGCCTGGCTACTTATAAAACTCCCCGTATTATTGAATTCTTGCCGGAACTTCCAAAAACCATTAGTGGAAAAATAAGGCGTGTGGAATTGCGTTCGAATGAAGCCCACAGGAAAGCGCAGCAAGTTAAAGGGGAAGATGAATATTATTTTTGAGTGATACTACCCTGCGAGTACCGTGTGCCATAGCGTTAAGATAAGTAGATGATAAAGTGCCGAATATTGGGCCGCCAATCAGGCAATTTTTTGAAGTAATGTAAGTCTCTTGTAAATGCTTTCTTCAATTTCAATGAGTTCATAATGACTGCCCTGTTCTACAATGCAGCCATCCTGGATAACGATGATCTGATCGGCTTCTTTAACCGTACTCAATCGATGCGCGATCACCAAAGTTGTTCTTCCCTTCATTAAATTGTTAAGCGCTTCCTGCACTGATTTTTCTGATTCCGTGTCCAGGGCGGAAGTGGCCTCATCAAGTATAAGGATAGCGGGATTTTTAAATACGGCTCGTGCAATGCTAAGTCGTTGCCTTTGTCCACCTGATAAACGGATGCCCCTGTCGCCAATATTTGTCTGGTATCCATTTTCTGTTTCCATGATAAAGTCATGCGCGTTGGCGATCTTCGCAGCTTGTATCACATCTTCCATACTTGCATCTGGTAAGCCCAGCGCGATATTATTAAAGATGGTATCATTGAATAAAATAATCTCCTGAGTCACAAAACCCATATGGCTACGCACCGATTCCATGGTATATTCTTTCACATTTTTTCCATCTATCATCACCCTTCCACTATTCGCATCATAAAACCGGGGTATCAGATCCGCGATTGTTGATTTGCCTACACCTGATGGGCCGATTAACGCAACAGTTCTTCCCTTTTCAACAGTAAAACTTATATTTTTTAAAACAGATCTGTCGGAATAACCAAAAGAAACATTTTCAAATTCAATCTCATGTTTAAATGATTTAAGAGCCACCGCATCGGGACGATCTGTTATTTCAACTGGCTTATCCAATATTTCAATAATGCGCTCACCGGCTGCCATACCCTGTTGTATGTTGGTTGATGCTACAACGATTGCTTTAGCCGGTCGTATCACTTGAGAGAAGATGGCAATGAAAGCGATAAACCCGCTTGCCTGCAGGCTGCTCTCATGGTTTAATACCAGGCTACCTCCATAAACAAGTAAACAGGCAACAACAAATACCCCTGCGGCCTCTGAAAATGCCGGCGCCAATTCTCTTTTATTGAAACCCTGGATACTGGCCTGGCGATAAAAATCATTCTCCTGGCTAAATCTTTTTAACACAAAAGGAGTAGCGTTAAAAGCACGGATGATGCGCATACCCGATAGCGTTTCATCAATGAGAGTAAGAAGCCTGCCCATGGATGATTGCACATCCCTGGCTTCTTTCCGGAGTTTTTTGGTAACCATGGCGATGCCCAAAGCAGAGATGGGAATTACTATCAGGGTAAACAAAGTAAGTTTGGTTGATATGGCGAACATGGCAACAAAATACCCTATGAGCATATAGGGTTCTTTAAACACCACTTCCAATGAACTTGAGGCTACGCCTTCTATCGCATATACATCCGAGTTAAGCCTTGAAAGCAGGTCGCCTTTATGTTCCTTCGTAAAAAATCCAAGATGCAGTTTGTTGATTTTTTCAAATAAGGCCTCGCGCAATCTTTTTACCAGCAGGGTCCTTGCATTGATCAGGCAGCGTTGAGCCAGGTAACGGAAAAAATTCGTAAGTATAACAGCGGCCACGATGGTGCCTGCCAGGAAATACAAGGCATATACCGGCTTAGTTGTTTTAAACTGGTAGATTTTATAATAAAAAAGATCTTTAAAAAAACCTGCTGTCATTTTAAAAGTAGGCGCTATGGTATATTTCTGCGCTTCAGCAGTATTCACGGGATCAAACAAATAATTTAACAAAGGTATAATAAGGGCAAACTGGAAAACACTAAAAAAAACACCGATCAAAGTGAATATAAAAAAAGGGGTAATAAGTTTGCCATAAGGTTTCAAATAGCCTAAGAGACGACGATAAATCTTCATTATGTTAGTTCCATTTTATTGAGCGACATTAATAGAGCGATCGGTATACGTTTAAATATTCCTTCGCAGATTTGTTCCAACAAAAAGAGGTGCTTCTTTGTTTAATGGCATCACTCATGTTTGTTTCTTCATACTGCTGCATGCCTTGCGTAAAAACTTTCTGCATTTGCCCGGCATTGAAATCGCGGAAGTAAAAAGCCATATTACTTCCTATTTCTGGCAATGAGGTCCGGTCGGATAGAAATACCGGTTTGCCAACAGACATAGCTTCCGCCACAGGAAGGCCGAAGCCTTCTGACAGAGATGGTAGTGCAAAAGCATAACAGTTTTGATAGTACCACGACTTTTCCATTTCTGAAATATTTCCTAACACATGGAGGTTTTTTTCCACGTTAAGTTTTTTGGCTGAATGATGAATATAATGCAAGTAAGTTGTATCGTCAGGTCGCCCCGCAATCAACAATTCCAAATCTTGATTTTGTTCAAGCAATGGCAATAGAACATGAAAATTCTTTTTCCTGCATATCACGCCAAGTGCAAAAAGAAAAGGCCTTTCCGGCTGATATGAATAACTGTATAGACCGGGAGTAGTTAATGAATTAGTGCCATTATGTATCACATGCACGGGTTTGTTGCCGGTGTTACAATGTGTTAATACATCTTTTTGACAAAACTCCGAGATGCAAATAATAGCATCACTCCTGTTTATATTTTCCTGCAAATGCCTGAGATATTTGGCTTTTCTGGATTCACTTTTTGTATGGTACAGAAAATTAAGGTCGTGAATACTCAAGACTACTTTTATTCTTCGGTTTCTTTTTGGAACGTAATCCGAATTCTGGTAAGTGCAATGCCAGATATCAAAGTCATTTAATGAAGGCATACAAAACTTTCGCAAAGAGTTTTGCCTGAGGTAAGAAACATTAGCACCGAAAATTCCTTTTACATTATCAGGAGAAAAAAATACCATCTCTTCATGAGAGGGATCAAGGCAATCCTTCAAATGTTTTCCTAGATTAATGCAGTAATGAAACAGTCCTGTATTTGTATATTTCATTCTTTCCGAGTCAAACACTATCCTTATCATAATACTACTGTTAAAATTAAAAATTGCTTCGGTATTTATTTAGTGTATAGTCGGGTGCTGCGTTAAATATAATTTGAAGCGTGGCTATCGGCGGTCAGCTATCGGCCATCGGCTAACGGCTATCGGCTATCGGGAGGAAACATTTACCATATTAACCTGCTGATAACTGAAAGCTGGTAGCCGATAGCTGACAGCTGAAAGCCGATGAATGCGCTATCTTACACTTAGCATAACACTAGTTTATTTTAGTATGCAAAATCAATACCTTATTTTTTAAATTCAGTCACATACTTATTTAACAATTTAGAAAACACGTAATTTAAATTATTTAAGCCTGACACTAAACATCCAATCATCGTTGCTTATTATGAAAATTATAATAACAGTAATTTTATTTATTTGGTATGTTTAGATTGAATTTAAAAGTGGCACAATAATTTATTACTTAATTTATTTCCGGTTAACCACTCATTATGTCGATAATTCTTGATTGTGATTTAATGCGATATCGCAACACAGGTTTATACCACTATTGTCTGAATGTGGGTATTCGTGTAAATGATTTGTTAAAAACACAAGATGCTCCGCTCATGAAGATGTATGTTCCACCAAATGAAGCCGATTCTTTTGGGAGGAAAGACTTTTGTATAGCCGAAAAACCCTGGCACAAAATAGTTAAACCCTTTTTATGGAATTGCAGAGTATGGCATGCGCCGTTTCAATCAGGCCGCATAATCCCTCAAAAAAAATATAATTCCCCCAAAGTATTGCTGACTGTACATGATCTAAATCCCCTGCATGAAGGACAACCTCTTGCCGAGCAAAAGTAGAGTATTAAACATACACAGGGTCTAATAGATCGTAGTGATGCAATTGTTTGCATCTCGGAGTTCACCCGTAACGATGTATTAAGAAATTGTGAAGTTGGTAATAAACCAGTATATGTAATTCACAACGGAACCCACAGAGTACTTGAACCTTTAATCAATTCCACTTCCTGCAAACCATTAAGGCCATTTTTGTTTGGCATGGGTGACCTGAATGCCAAAAAGAATTATCATGTTCTGTTACCTTTGTTGCAAAACAATCCAGATATTGATATGGTAATTGCCGGAAGATTGGCCGAGCCTGATTATGTAACGAATTTTAAACAGCAGGCGGAAGCAATGGGCATAGCAGATCATTTGTATATAACGGGGCCTGTACCCGAAGAAGAGAAAGCATGGTATTTACATAATTGCCTGGCTTTTGTGCACCCCTCACTGGCTAAGGGTTTTGGAGCTCCTGTAGTGGAAGCAATGAATTTCGGAAAACCATTGTTCCTTTCTAATCGCACTTCCTTGCCGGAGATCGGCGGTAATATTGCATTTTATTTTTCTTCCTTTGAGCCTGAACAAATGCAAATGATTTATCGCGAAGGCATGCAACGTTATATAAACGAAAACATGTCAGTAGCTATTACAAACAGGGGTAAAGAATTTGACTGGGAGAAGAATGCCATTAAATACCTGGAAGTTTATAAATCACTCTATTAATTATGTTAACATACGATCAGGAAATAATAAAGCGCGAAAGAAACTGGAATGCAACTCTTGTATCTGACAGGGGAAAAAGAATATCAGAATTGTGTAAAGCAAAAGACTGGGATGCGGCCTGGTTTAAACGCTGGGTTAATGAATTAAATGAGCCGGCACGGTTTCATCGCAAGCAATGGGAATTCATTTATGTTATGCAATCATTATGGGAACGGGGATGCATAAAAAAAGGAAACAAAGGTTTAGCATTTGCTGTTGGTTCGGAACCGTTACCATCTATATTTGCGAATTACGGTTGTGATATACTTGCTACCGATATTACCCCGGAAAAAGGCAAGGTGAAGGGCTGGACGCAAGGCGACCAACTTTGTTTTGGAATTGAATCACTTAACAAACGTGGACTGTGCGATGATGAAACATTGAGAAAATACGTGAAATACAAAGCCGTTGATATGAATAATATTCCAGGTGATCTGAGGGGCTTCGATTTTAACTGGTCCAGTTGCTCTTTCGAACATTTAGGAACTATTGAAAAAGGTATAACCTTTCTTAAGAATCAACTTGATACATTAAAGCCTGGAGGATGGGCGGTACATACCACTGAGTTTAACATTTCATCAAACGAACAAACGCTGGATAATTGCGATACTGTAATTTTCCGCATGCGTGACCTTGAAACGCTCGTTGGGGAATTAAGAAAAATGGGTCACTCAGTGGAAGAACTGGATTATTCGCTTGGAGGATTACCGGAAGACTTCGCCGTAGATGTGTTTCCTCATAAAGAAGATATTCATCTGAAATTACAATTAAATGAGTTTGTTGTTACCTCCATTGGTCTTATCATTCAAAAAAAGAAATCGTTTTGGGGGTGATGAATTCAAGGCGTGAGGTGTGAGGTATGAGTATTCGATCAGCGGCGCCGATATCACCCGTGTAAATAACATTTTTGATACACGGCGTTTGTAGGGGCAGGGCTTGCCCCCGCCCTGTTACACCGGGTACATATGGTATTTTGTCGACGTCTCCCATAAATATACTGT
>JBDSBP010000273.1:0-2605 GCA_039921525.1 Chitinophagaceae bacterium
TGCATAGGTGAAACCGGTCACTGATATAAGAAGTGGCTTGAAACGGGCTTGAGCCGGATGATGGGAAACTATCACGTCCGGTTCTTAGGGGGCGAAAGAGCAGCAATGCTCTTAGCTACCCTCTAAAACGATTGCGCTATTCGCCAGCCGCGTTTCCCTTAACAGAACACTCTAAAATGGAGGACGATTCTTACCAACAGTATTTTTAGTCCGGGTTGACTAAAGTCGATTGCAAGCATTCATTCATGAACCTTTGCCTAAAAAACATCCTCATCAACTTTCGGATAAATAAATTGAGGTCGTGAAAGAATATGTTACTAATGATGATTTTATCCACTGGAGCCTGACTTCTATTTATTGCGCAATGCTACGGGATACAAATTCGTTTATGTGCCTGGTGTTATGTCAACTATAAAATGACGCTTTTGGCTATCAGCCTTCAGCTATCAGCTATCAGGAGGAAACTAATTCTAGCATTGTTTTCCTTGGACACCTATATCCACCGGCGATACTGTACATTGCCGGCAGCTAAAGAATTCCTGGCGATTGAATATGTTTTCACGAGGCAGCTATCGCTAACAACTGATATTCTATTAGTCAAAAAACGCCTTTGGTTTCTTTAAAATCAGCCGGGATGGTGAATTCAGAAGCTGGAATTGATTCTTGCTTGATATCAGTGACTTCCATCACTGTTTTTGCTTTTTCGGTAATCATCTCAATCCGCAGAGGCGCACCCGTAATACCATCAGCATAAAAAGGCTGGTGGGTGTTGCCTATTTTTTGTGCTATTGTTTTCATATCATACCCTTTTATTTCGGTTGTTGTCCAGAAAAATTGGGACATGGTTATGCCACCCTTTGTAGTGAGCGCTACGATTGTTTTTGTGCAGGTATGACCCATTATTTTCATGGTTTCACTGGTTTTTGTCACTTTGCGTTGTATGCTATCATTACGATGGCTGGCGTCACTTGTTGCAGGCAACACACTATATGTTTTTGCTGCGCGATTAATTGTATAGGTCTGGGCTTTATTAAACAGGTATAACATTTCCACTGGAAATACGCCTTCTGTTTTGGTAAGTGAATTAAGGCCGTCCGTTTTCATAATAAAATTGATGTTTGCAATACTTGTATTACCAACCTGCATCAATGCAAGGGCACTCTCTATACGGGCCTTCATTTGCGGGTTGGCATCCATGCTGGCTTTCATTTCAGGCGTATTCATTTGTTCCTGCATTTTTTTCATTTTCACTTTGTTGGCAGGGTCGGACATCTTTTTTTGCGCATCCTCCAGTTTTGCTTTTTCAACGGGGTCAGTTATATCGGTCTTCAATGACCAGGTAATGGTTCCCTGGAAAGTTTGTGCACGGCTTACAATAGTAATGAACAGAAAGGATATGATTATTAATTTTTTCATCTTGGGGTGTTTTGTCTCTTAAAAATAACAAACTTCAGAAAGCCGCGGCCATTTTTTTGTTGATTACAAAATATCACTCTGTGGGTATTGTACATCTTGTCGGTATGATTGCTATCCAAACGGAATGAAGATATCTACTAACAAATGCTGCCTGACAAGGCATATTCTAATTGCTTAGACAATATGTACCGTGTAAATGCAAATTAATATAGCATGAAAGATAGTTGATTTTAAATATTTATGCATGGCGGAAAAATCAAAAAGAAATAAAAAAAATGCCTTCAATTCTTGAGCCTATCTTTGGAAATACTCCCCAATCATAAATAATAAAGGACGTGATTTGATCGCACAACGAAACGACTGAAAATATAGAAATAGATAAACTTCAAATACCAGATGTTATGAAAAGAAGGCGTTTTTTAAGCTCTATAGTTCTTGTAGCACCTGTTGTCATCACAGGTACGGGGGTAATTTTTTCCTCCTGCAAATCTGATATAAAAGCCGAACCATTTTCTAAGGATGATATTAAGTTATTGGATGAAATCGGCGAAACCATTATTCCCGCAAGTGCTTCTTCCCCGGGAGCGAAGGCAGCGAGAATTGGAGAATTTATGAAAGTGTATGTTACAGATTGTTATAAGGCTGCCGATCAGCAAGTGTTTAGCGAAGGCATCATTTCTTTTAAAAAATTATGTAGAAAAACACATGGGAAAGAATTTTTAGAATTGTCTTTTTCACAAAAAAGAGATTTTCTAGAACTAGTTGAAAAAGAGGCGCAGGAAAATAAGGGAGCCAAATCAGAAAAGAAATATGCAACGGGAAATGGTGACGCCGTGCAGACTGGAAAAGCAAAAATCGATGAGAAGCTTACTATAAAAGAGAATACAGATCATTATTTTATCATGATAAAAAACATAACCCTGTTAGGATATTTCACCTCCGAGCCGGGGGCAACTAAAGCTTTGAGATACATACAGACACCGGGATATTTTTCAGGCGAAATTCCTTACAAAAAAGGAGATAAGTCCTGGGCTACTTAGCGCAGAAATAAACGATCATTTTTAAAAATTATTAATCTGGTTGAAATGGGACAGATACATTCAAAAGGGACGGATCAGCACACGTATGATGCTATCGTGATTGGTTCCGGGATAAGCGGAGGTTGGGCTGCCAAAGAGTTATGTGAACA
>JBDSBP010000274.1:0-7100 GCA_039921525.1 Chitinophagaceae bacterium
CTCTGGGATCAGGCATTGTATGGCAATCTACTGCTGAGGAAGGAAAATATGGATCTGTTATTTACCAAACATATTTCGTCCGGCGGAAGTTATTATTATGGTTATGGTTGGGGCATCGGTGAAATCCACTTAGGTAACACAGCAGAACGAATAGAAACAATCGGCCATGGAGGCGGGATAGACGGGTTTAATACACAGATCAACCGAATGCCATCGGATAAGTCATTCATTGTGTTATTGAATAACACAGGAGGAGCTCCTCTCAATGAAATGACGAATGCCATTGCTGCAATTATTTATGATAAATCCTACAACCTTCCTAAAAGATCTGTTGCTTATTCATTGGCAGACAAGATAGAGAAAGAGGGGATTCCCGCTGCACTTGAATATTATAATGGGATCAAGGACTCCACCGGGTACTATCTCGATGAAAACGAAATGAACAGAACGGGGTACGAATTCCTGGAATCGCGCAAAGTGAAAGAAGCAGTCGCGATATTTAAACTCAATACAAAAGCGTTTCCTAAATCAGCCAATGTTTTCGATAGCTATGGGGAAGCACTCATGGAACTTGGAAACAAAACAGAGGCCATCGAAAATTATAAACAATCTGTAAAATTAAACCCGGGTAACGAAAACGCTTTTAAAATCTTAAAAGACAATGGCGTAAAGACAGACGAGCTGATCAGGAAAGTTCCTATTGAATACTTGAAACTTTTGGAAGGTGAATACCTGAACGTTGATAATAAAGACTGGAAGATCAAATTTGAGGTGACGGAAGGCATATTGTATGGCAATGACAGGGGCTACAGATATAAAGTACTTCCGGTTGGGGAAGGTGAGTTTGTCAATCCGGATGATGGAGCTTCATTGGTTTTCGATACCAAAGACAAGAATGCAATAACTATGGTGCTTTTTGGAAGGGTTAAGTTCAAGAAGCTTATATGAGAGAAAAGGAGATTTTCACTTTCTTCCCTGATTTTCGGGTTCTCGCCGTACCGCCCGCGGTGGGCGTAGTGCGACAGCAGGACACGGCGCAGTAATGAGGAAAAGTATTTACAACAATCGCCGCGACTGTAGCTAAACAAACCGAAACAAGACACGGCGAGAACCTGAATCACTTCGATATGACGATAGGCTGGTTTAAGAAGTGGTTGTGACGGCGCAATTCGTTTGCTGCACCAAACATCCACGAAGCTGACACTGAAAAACTTTTAGGACAATCCTTAATTATCATGTAAAATGATATTATACTTTAACCCACAGAAATATAATTTAAGAGCTACTCTCGCTATTTTCATTGCATGTCTTGCTTTACTCGGCTTGCTACATTTATCGCGGAACAGCGCATAAAAAAAATCGGCATAAGAAAGGTATTAGGTGCAAGAATTCACGGCATTGTACAAATGCTAAGTAAGGATTTTGTAAAGCTGATCGCCATTGCATTTTTTTTGCCGCCCCGCTTGCATGGTGGGCAATGCTTACATGGCTGCAGGATTTTGCTTATCGTATAAACATTCAATTGTGAATGTTTGTTGCAGCAGGTTTTACAGCTTTACTTATTGCATTGCTAAGAGTGAGCGTTCAGGCGGTAAAAGCAGCCATTGTTAATCCTGTGAAAAGTTTAAAAACCGAATAACAATATCTGAACGGTGATAAATCAGATTCGTTTGATTAATCCTGAGTCAGGACAAAAAAACATTAAATCAATAAAGCAACGTTTAAACAATGTTCAAAAGTTATCTCAAAATTTCTTTTCGTCACCTGTGGCAAATTAAATTGTATTCGGCAATTAATGGTACGGGATTAGCGGTGGGTGTTACCTGCATGTTATTAGCTGTGCTTTATGTAAAAGATGAACAGAGCTTTGATACATTTCATAAACATAACCCGGATCTCTACCGTATCATTACCAACATGATACCTAACAAAGGTGATAAACTACAAACTATAGGTAGCACCGGCCAGGTACAGGGGCCGGCATTTAAAAATACGGTTCCGGAAGTAGAGCAATTTGTAAGAGTTATGGGAGGCGATATTTTTGGAGATGTAGCTGGAGGTGATAAAATGCTCCATTTACAGCAACTGTTTGTGGATGAAAACTTTTTCGACGTCTTTTCTTTTGAACTATTACATGGGAATTCGAAAACAGTTCTGAAAGATGTTAATAACGTAGTTATCACAGAAAGCACAGCACTTAAATTTTTTAATAGTCTTAATGTAGTCGGAAAACAACTCAAGTTAGATGCCGAACCATCTGCGAAACGCTTGGGAAAACCAATGATTATTACCGGCGTTGTTAAAGACTTACCAAAGAATTCCTCCCTCCGGTTTGATATATTATTGCCGTTAAAATTTATGCAGCTTTCATTTGATGATACAAACTGGCTGAATGCTTATTTAGGCACTTTCGTAGTACTGCGTCCGAAGGCTGATATAAAACTGGTTGCTCAAAAATTTAACCGCGTTTTTGCTTCTTACGCTAAAGAACAGGTAGCCGAAAACAAAAAAGGTTTTGGATACGATCTTCAGATCAGTTACGGTTTACAACGGATTACCGATATACATCTTCAGCCTTTATACAACAGCAGGGGTAATCGTGAAGGTGGTGTTATCAATGGAAGCAATCCTGTTTTTTCTTACCTGTTTTTAGGAATTGCAATTTTTATTTTACTGATGGCTGGCATCAATTTTATTAATATCAGCGTTGCCAACTCCTTAAAGAGGGCCAAAGAGGTAGGCATTCGCAAAATAACAGGCAGCAATCAAATTCAAATCATTTTTCAGTTTTTAATAGAGTCTGCACTTTTGTGTTTGGCAGCATTTGCATTCGCCAGCTTTATTACCAACTTATCCCTGCCACTGTTTAATCAGTTAACAGGCAAACAAATTTTGCTGGCTGAAACCATTGATAAACAAATGGTTTTTTATGGAACGATTATTTTCATGATGGTTGTCTTATTAACCGCTTTGTATCCGGCATATATTCTTTCCAATTTTAAACCATCGCAGGTCTTGTACAACAAACAAAAATTAACAGGGCGTAATGTTTTCGGAAAAATCCTTGTTGTTTTGCAATTTTCATTGGCTGTCTTTCTCGGGATTGCAACAATCACTTATTATAACCAAATGGATTATGTTCGTACAAAAGATTTAGGCTATAATCCATACCAAATTATTCGTAGTAATATTCCCGGTGACAGGGAAACTAAACCAATACAGGAACTTATAAGAAATGATTTGGCGAAAGAGCCTTCAATTCAACAAATATCGTTTGGAGGAGATCGCAGCTTTATTGTAGATGCTGCCACAGGTGAAAACCATATCCAGGCAATGAATAAAGTAATTGATGAAAGTTATTTGCCCGTTATGGAAATACAACTTAAGAGTGGGCGTAATTTTTCAAGGGCTTTCCAAACAGATAAAACAACCGGCGCCATTGTAAACGAAGCATTCACAAAAGCAGCGGGACTGAATACCCCTTTAGGGACAACCATATTTTTAAGTGATGGCCCCGAAAAGGAAACCAAAACCATTATTGGGGTAGTGAAAGATTATCATTTTGGTTCACTTAAAGAACGTATCCAACCAATGGTAATGACGATGAGTGATTGGTTGGGAAATAATATTCTTGTAAAGTTTGAAAAAAGTAAACAAAAGGAAGCAGTAATTGCCTTTTCAAAAGCTTACAAAAAAGCAATGCCACAGGCGATATTTCAATCCCATTTTTTAAATGAAATAAATGAGATGGAATACTTGCAGGAACAACGCTGGCAAAAAGTGGTAAGTATTGCTGCGGTACTTTCAATATTAATATGCTGCCTGGGTGTGTTTGGGCTTTCTCATTTAGCAACACATCAGCGAACAAAAGAAATTGGTATAAGGAAAGTATTAGGTGCATCGGTGCCACAGATAGTTACACTGCTTTCAATAAAATTTATGCAACTGGTTCTAATTGCTTTTGTAATTGCTGCGCCTGCATCATGGCTTGTAATGAACAAGTGGCTACAGAATTTTGCCTACCGCATAAGTTTGGGGTGGTGGATATTTCTTGTAGCAGGTTTAGCTGCATTATTCATCGCGTTTATCACTGTAAGCTTCCAGGCAATGAGGGCGGCGATTGCCAATCCTGTGAAAAGTTTAAGAACGGAGTAATGCATTAGTGTACAGCTAATGGTGATAGCCATTAGATCACATTAAAATTATGATCAAAAATTATTTCAAGATCGCGTGGCGTAACCTTATTAAAAGAAAATTTTATTCTGCGAACAATATTTTTCGGATTATCCCTCACAATCGCCTCCTCTTTGTTATTATATTTATTTATCAGCCATCATGTAAGCTTTGACCGGTATCATAAAAATGTTTCCAATACTTTCAGGGTTTTAAATGAATTGCATGTTAAAAAAACGCTTCATGAAAAAGGTGCTTCGATCGAAATGTACAGTGCATTAACGTCAGGTATCGGGTGTTTCAGATACCGCGGTTATTTTAAATAATTACACTTTCACTGTAGCAGTAAATGAGTACTGTTTAAAAGTCCTTGTTGCCAACGCTCACCGTTATTGGGTGACTGGTACTATTTATTGCGGGCTTTAATTATATCAATATCTCTATTGCACAGCAGTCAAAACGTATAACAAAGATCAATCGGCCTCGGCGACCCTGTTACAGTTTGGTTCGCACCTTCAAAGCCTTGGCGCTGTTTGCGGAATCACCCAGGTATTGCATACCTGGGGACAAGACTTAAACTTTCACCCGCACCTGCACTGTATTGTAAGCGGTAGGACATAGTTGGAACAATCTTACTTATTTCAAAGGCGCTTTATTAAACAAAGCTCTGTATTCCTTTTCTGTTCGCTCTCACCCCGATGCGACTACCAGCATTTGCAAATCAACAGATTTACCAGGAGAAGGCTCATTACCTTCAAGTATTATTTCTTCTACTACCAGAACTTTGCCACCTTCTTTCATGGCATTGCGACAATTTTTAAGTATCGTTACACATTCCTCATCGTTCTTGTATCATAAAAAATTGTTTGAGGGTTATAAAAAATATGAAATAATTTTCTACGATTTGAAATGTTGAACAATTGCAGCCAGCAGTAACGCATTTATAAAGTTGGGGCATTTTTATTATTTCCCCTGGTTAACAAATGCTGAACGATGATTTAATGTTCAAATTATTCCTAATGTTCGATAGTATTCCGTCGGCTCGAACTAATGTCGAACAAAGATCAGTTGTTGGATCTTACATTACGTCCGCCCCAACTATTTAAATGTAGCTGTTGTGCGTATGGCATTTGTCACTACGAGATTAATCAATTCCTAAATCGTCGGCAATCTTTTTTCTCGGATGTTACTGCTTCTAGATCAAGTCCCGCCATATCAACAATAATATGATTAATTACCGTCTCCATTTCTTTTCTGTTAGTTCCTTCATTTGCTAAAAGTGTAGAGTAGTTTATTGCAAATATATGTTCAGTAAATTCTCTGATTGATATTTGTTTGATGGCTGTCCGTTTTGGGTTGAATGAATCAGATAGTAGAAATGTCCATATAGTAAAAGCAACTGGGATAAAAGTGTCCACTTGCAGTTGTTGAAAATATTGATAAGAATAAGCGATATCGCAAGTTCACCAATAATTGTAGCGAGCCCAAAAGTTATCAATAGTGTCGACCAGGACTTTGTCAATGCAAGGTCTGGTAATTTTAGATTTACTGTTTCCGCAAAGCGTAAATACAGTTGTCGTCTATTTATTTTTGGAAATACATCTTCTGGCGATGTGTCGAGCTTTAACTGGTGTGGCGGAAAGTTAAATGTGTCAGCAAATGATTTTCGCAGTCTGTAAAAAGATTTTGAGATTTACATTTGTCGCAATGCATATCGGAAAGGTTTCGCCATACTGCGTTATAAAAGTCTTTAACCCTTATAATTCTTTCAGCTTCATTGTCTGGAATTTTAATACCAAAAGTTTCTTCAACCTTTATTAATATTTTCATGGTGTCAAGTCCCATAGCGTCTTAAATCTTTATGATTGTTCCAACGTCTTGCCGCCATAATGCCAAACCGATTGTTAACAGCAGCAATTTCTTTCATTCACTTGGAATAAGATTAGTTTGAGTTGAAAGTGAAAATGTAAAGCCATCTTGTACAAATTCAATTTCACCAAAAGCAGTCATAAATCCCTTCGAGGGATTTTGTATCTCAATGTTAAACACGTTGGATCTTCGATCATTAACCTTACCTGTCGAAAGGTCTAAATTATTTTGGGGCATAAGTTTTGAAGTCCATGTGGATTGTCGAAAATCTTTGCTTTGTGAATTGCTCGTCCAAATACGTGCCTTTGTAGCAGAATTATCTGTAGTTATTTTTAAAAATACACTTGTGTCAGTATTCCTGAATTCCCAAGTAACTTGCGGTAACATTTTATTGGTTGCGATTGCACGCACAAAAGCAAAAGCCGTAGCATTAACACGTGGATCAGAATAGGCACTTATATGATTTGCATTGGATAGATAAAAAATCCATTTAGGCCCTTTTAGACCATCCCAATAAAGATTTAGCGCGTCGGTAGTAAAAAATGGGTCATTGGTTGCAGATACAATTAGCTTAGGCAGTGTTAACAGCTCTCTATAGGAATAAGCGTCTACCATTTGTATTAAATCATTTCCACGAGGAAGTTTGAGTTCTTGCAAAAGATCGGTAGCAGCTTTTGAAGGTGTACTATATTCTCCAAACACTTCATGATGATGCGGTAATTGAGCAGTTGAATTTAATACGTCGATAGCAATTGGAATAATTCCTTTTACCCTTGCATCAGCAGCAGCAGTCAACCATACAGTATGGCCACGTTTTGAATGCCCGGTAATTACAAATTTGTTGACAAACACTTTGCACTCCTTTTTACTTAAATCCTGAATGGCATCCATTGCACGTACTACACTTTTTACCATAGGAAATAAAAGGGGCCAGCTTTCATCTCCGGACTTAATGTATTGAGAAAACGTGTATGCCTGTAAATCATCTTCCTCTCTTCCGTCAAATAGTGGTTGGTTAGGAATACCATAAAGCATGGCGGAAGCTGTATTGGTTGAAT
>JBDSBP010000275.1:0-3008 GCA_039921525.1 Chitinophagaceae bacterium
TGAGGTATGAGGTATGAGGTATGAGGTATGAGGTATGAGGTATGAGGTATGAGGTATGAGGTATGAGGTATGAGGTATGAGGAAATTAGTTTCGTAAGGTAGATGTTTTGCGTTTAAAATGTATCAAATTGTATTTATAATTTTTAGCGTGGATCTTTCAGGGTTTTACGCTCATACCTCATACCTCACACCTCACACCCACTCTTAGATGATCAGCATGGCATCACCATAACTGAAGAAACGGTATTTATCTTTGATGGCTTTTTTATATACTTCCATTGCAAGGTCATAACCGGCGAAAGCGCAGGTCATGATCAACAGGCTTGTTTTTGGAAGATGAAAATTGGTTACCAGTGAATCGGCAATATTAAATTTATAGGGGGGATGAATGAAATGGTTGGTCCAACCCTCGGAAGGTTTGAGTAATTTTTCAGCGGTGAAGGAAGATTCAATGGCTCTCATAGTGGTGGTGCCGATGGAGCAGATGCGTTTACCATCGATTTTTGCCTTATTCACAATTTTACAATCGTGTTCTTCGATGCGATAATATTCAGCATCCATTTTATGTTTGCTAAGGTCTTCCACTTCAATTGGACGGAAAGTTCCCAGTCCCGTGTGCAGGGTAACTTCGGCAAAGCGGATGCCTTTTATTTCAAGACGTTTAATCAACTCGCGACTGAAATGCAAGCCGGCAGTTGGAGCAGCTACAGCGCCCTCATGCTTTGCATAAACAGTCTGGAAACGCTCCTTATCTTCTTCGTCCGGTTTTCTTTTGATATATTTTGGCAGGGGTGTTTCTCCCAACAGTTCCAGCATCTGCCGAAACTCATCATCGGTGCCATCCCATAAAAAGCGAATGGTACGTCCCCGGCTTGTGGTATTATCAATTACTTCGGCCACCAGTTCATCACTGTCGCCAAAATATAATTTATTTCCTACGCGGATCTTGCGAGCCGGATCAACGATCACGTCCCACAGGCGGTTGGGTTTATTCAATTCACGTAGCAGGAATACTTCGATCTTGGCGCCCGTTTTTTCTTTTCTCCCGTACATACGGGCTGGAAATACTTTGGTATTGTTTACAACGAAAACGTCTTTGTCTTCAAAATAATCAAGAATATCGCGGAAGTGTTTGTTATCCATCACACCGGTTTGGCGGTTCACCACCATCATACGACTATCTTCTCTTTTTTTAGCAGGATTTTGAGCAATAAGGTTTAAGGGCAAATCAAATTTGAACTGGGAGAGTTTCATAAGTGTTTATTTGTCTAATGTTTTTACAGATGCGAGCGCCAGGAGTAAAAAATTGGACCATATTTTATTAAAATGAAAAATGAATTAACCGGTTAAATAGATACATTATTACATGTGTCAACTTATTTTAAAATTTCGGGCCACATGAAACAAACCGGCAACGGCGGGGATTGAGAATTTCCGTGCAAACCTGATCTTACGGCACCAGGTTTGTCATCATGTTGCAGCATGATTTTAAAGTGGGCAAAGGTAATAAATTCGCTTGATTATTATTTGGTTTTTTTGTAACGTAGGAAATATGAGCTGTTAAACAAAAGAAACCAGGTACTTACAAACAATTTTTGCCTGTATTGTAATAATATTTACTTTTGCGTCCCTTCGAATTAAGAGGGGAAGAATAATTTTTTGGTTCAGGAGAGATGCCTGAGTGGCCGAAAGGAACGGTTTGCTAAACCGTCGTACGGGTTAAACTGTACCGAGGGTTCGAATCCCTCTCTCTCCGCTGTTAAGTATATAAAATATATTTTAAAGCCTACAAATCAATGAATTGAAGGCTTTCCTTTTTCAGGGAACCTCTCAAATTATATCAAACATGCTCAAATAAGCGTGCGTAACTCATGAATTAATTTTATTGTTTAAAGACTCATAATTGTATTCAAAGAAGTTGATGTTTAACTAGTTCATCTAGTGGACATCCTCTTTTTACGTCTTCCAGGCTTTCGGTGATTGTGTGCATGTTGACGGCCGATAGCCGATTGAATGCTTCCCATAATTATTGTTGTAAATGTAAAAATTTATCGTAGCTTTTTCTTCAAATGCTTCTACAAATCGGAAAACTACGCAAATTCACCGCCAAATCCCACGGCAAAGCCACCTCCGTTTTAAAACTTCCCTAAGGCAGCAGATAATCGATAATTGTGCCCTTCCTGAAATCTCATCTTTCTCCATAAAAATTCAAACTTATTTAACGTGATTGAGGATTCGTTGCCATTAAACTTTTTTCATGCCTCAGGTGTGTTAGTTTATACATTTGAGGTGTTACCCCCATAACATTTTTAAAATGTCGGTAAAAGTTGGAAATATTATAAAACCCACACTTGTCAGCTGTTTGAGAAATGGACAATTTATCTTCGATTAAAAATTGGCAGGAGTGGCCGATGCGTACTTCTTTAAGGAAATTATTATAGCTCTTTTTGGTCATTAATTTAAAATAACGGCAAAATGAAGTTATTGTAAGATTACTTATTGAAGCAACGTCTTTTAATGTGATATTTTTTCGATAATTGACCATCGTATAGCTGTAAATTTTAGTTAGCCGTTCTTTTTCACAATCGTTAGGCTTAAAAAAAGAATGAAATTTAGTTATCGGTCGATAATCCGCTGTTTCCGATATTATTTTTAAAATTGAAAGCAAGGTAATAATCTTGTCCAGCCCTTCAGATTTAGTTGCTTTTAACATCAATGCCCCAAGTTTATTTCTTGTATCATCCAAAAAGATCATTCCTCTTTTAGCCTTTTCAAATAAAAGCGACAGTGAACTGGCTTCTGGTAATCGTAAGAAATCATTTCCCAAAAAATCACTAGAGAAGTGAATAACTATCGCCTCCATTTCGTTGCCAACGGGCCGGGGAAAATATTCGTCCTTGCAATGCCAGCCATGTGGTAGATTCTCCCCTAACATAATTATTTCCCCCGAGGCGAAATGGCTAATATTGTCCCCGACAAATCTCAGGCCTTCTCCCTTAATAAGAAAA
>JBDSBP010000276.1:0-4528 GCA_039921525.1 Chitinophagaceae bacterium
AAAAAGAAAATCTGTAGTACACAAACTCGAATTGAAAAAAAATGAATCCCTGTATTTAAAGGCCTCTTCACCTGGATAGCTGCAATGCGGACAAGAGTCAATGAATTATAGGGTATTCCCAAAATGAAAATGTCCCTTCACAAAAATTTGTAAACAAAAGGCATTCTTTTGATCCACTGGTCAGCAGCAATAACTCCCCAGTCTGGGCTACTATCATTCTTGGCTACATGAGGAATTTTAGGATAACCCGTCCTTCTGAAATCTACCCATGACTCCAGGGTTTGCGTAAACGAAGCAAGGTATTTCTGGGTGATGATCTTTTCCAGTTTTGTCTCTATCGGATCAGTATTGTTCCAGGCAACAGTAATAGTGGATGGCGTGGTAAAATTGTTTTGGTAACCTAATATAAACTATTATTCTATGTTGAATTAAAGACAGCAGAAGGTTAAATTTAGAAGAAATTATTATATATTCCGTAATAGTAAGGAAAAAAATCATTAACGATTAGTTAATCATGCTGAAAAGCATTGTTCTAATGCTGGTATCCATAAATGCATATCTATAATTTATCGAAGCGTGGATTGCTGTATAACTCTTTCCTTCCAGTAAAAAATCAATACGTCGGGTTCTGATGTCTTTGCCTTTATAGAAAATGACATTTCCCAATACCTGCTAAAAGATAATCTCTTTTCGTTTTTTTATATGATCAATATTTTAAAGGTCCTTCTGACATAGTTGTAGCTGTATGTATTTACATCCAAATAAGTAGAACTTCCTACACAGTGGATATTAAAATTTTGCAATGGGAAAATCAATGTAGATTTAGTCAAACACATAATATCTCGTAAAGATTTTAACAATAATAATTCGAACATCAAAGATGATGGAATCAAAAAGAAGGAAGAATGCAAAAAAGATGCGGTCAACCTTCTAATTTTAAGAGAAACTATCAGCCGGTATATTAATCTTTTAAAGAAATCAACTGATTAAAATCTACATAAAAAAATGAGCCAGGATATTATAAATAGAATCTTAAGAGATAAAAGTAGCTTGACTTCCTATAAATCTCTGTTAGATATTAACGTAGAAGTGAAAAAGGAACTCATCAAACACATCGTTCGAAAAATAAAAACAAGATTCGAGGAAAGAGGATTTTTGGAAATCAGAACTATAAATTTGGACAATGATAAAGGGCTTCTAATTTCATTTCAAACAACAGCCCTGGCAGAGAATAATTTACGGTTGGGATTAAATTTTGAAAGTAGCGATTTTAGAAACCTTATAATCGGATTTCAGAATATCAGTGTCAGCCAACCCAAAGATTTACATTTGTTGCAATTGTTTACAATTGAATTCCCTGAAGCAAAACATTCCCTGTCGTGGCCTTCATACATTGTTTATTATAAATACAGAGATTGGATTTTCTCCATTTTAACTGACATTTATTTTGATACCAACAACGCATTTTACAAGGACCTGGAAAGTAAAGTGGATAGAATGCTGGCAGTATTAGAAAGCAAAAGCGAACTTTCCCTGGTATCAGCAGACTTGACAAATATTTTGTGATATAATGTCTTTCAGAAATCTTCGAAATAAATTTTGTCTCGGTTTGGCATTTAATTAATTTTACTCTCATCCAATTTCTAATCATCTAGTCCCTTTCCGTCAAGGATCTGCTGCATACATTTCTCAACCCTTGCCTCCCGCGTTTTGGATTGTTTGGGTGAAGAAAAATGCAGCATGTAAGCTCTTTGCCGTCCCGGCGTCAATGCGTCAAAAGCTTTTTTCAAGGCAGGGACTTTATCCAGTTTATGCTGAAATTCTTCTCCCATTTTAAATGCTGTCGTCTTTTTTAAATCTACTTTCAAACCGGCTTTTTCTATTTCGATAGCTTCATAAATATAGGCTTTCAGCATGGTTTTCATCTTACCTATTTCCCCAACATTGGTAAACCTTACCTGGCGTGCTGCCTGCACATTCTCCGTTTGTTGGATCAGGATACCATTGGCATCTTTTAACAAAACACCTTTGAAAAACAAAAACGCACAGTATTCTTTAAACACATGTATTAAAACGATATTACTTTCCTGGAACGTGTAACAAGGACAACCCCATTTCAATTCTTCATTTAGTCCGCATTCAAGAACGATCGTTCTCAATTTCTCAATTTCTTCCTGCCACTTTTTGACTTTACTAAAATAAAAATCAACCTTGGGATTCATTTCACTCTTTGTCATAGTATATTATTATTTGCGAACTTTACACCTTTAGCGAACCCCGGAACCCCCTGGCGGCATAGTAAGATTCTGCACCGTTGTGATATACGAAGACAGTGCCGTATCGGTAATCAGCAAAGAGGGCACCACCGAGTTTCCTGATAGCAGAAGGGGTAATTATCCAGCTGGATGTTTTAGTATCGAAGTTTCCAAGTTGCTGCAACTCCCGGTATTGTTCTTCCGTTAAAAGCCCAATGCCCATATCTGCTGCCATCTCGGTGGCGCTATTTTCCGGTTTATTCTCTTTCCTTGACTCCAGCGCTCCATGGTCGTAACAAATGCTTCTGCGTCCTTTAGGACTTTCCGCTGAACAATCATAAAAAATGTATTCGCCCGTTTTTTTATCATGACCAACAATATCCGGCTCGCCACCGGTTGTTTCCATTTCATGGAGCGACCACAGTTTTTCAGTATCAGCTTCAAGCTTCGCTTGCACGTTTGCCCACTCAATACCTTTATGGCGCTTCACGTTTTTTTCAAAACGGGCTTTTAATGTGTGGAGTAGGTCATCATGTTGTTTGGGTTGTAATTCCTTTTTCATTCTATTCATTTATTAATTAACAGGAAAGATTTTTCTATCAGCAGGTCTGAAATACCGGGATACAAAAGTGAGGATTAGTAGTAACACTGGTCCAAAAAATTCTTTGGCGACATCCCCGGCAGCTAAGTGAGAAAAGACAGCACCCGACATGGCAAAAAAGAAACCTGCATAAGCCCATTCCTTTAGTAGAGGAAATTTAGGAATGAGCACAGCTACAACTCCCAACAATTTCCAAATACCCAGTATTGTTAAAATATAGAGAGGATAACCCAAATGTGCTATCATTTCTACCTCCTCTTTCATTTTTAATAATTGCACTATTCCGGTCGATACCATTCCCAATGCAAGCCAGATTGTAGCAATCCAATAGATGATTTTATTTCTCTTTGTCATGGTATATTATTTTAATTTGCCTACGATGTCTTGCAATCGGTTATGAGCCATATTTATGCCTTGAGCAAAGGGTAACCGCAGCATTTGATCCCTGTCTGCAACTGATCTATATACAATATGCATATTGAGTTTGCTGGTATCGTCGGTGAGTTTTTCAAATTCCAGGAATTCAAGCTGAACGGGAAAAGGGGTATTGTCCATTTCAAATGTGCGTATAATTTTTTGGTCGGGACTAAACTCATGGATTACTCCATTTGCCTGAAATACCACGTTTCCTTTAGCGTCTGATGTTTCAAATTGGTAACTGCCATGTTTTCTATTTTCCAATTTCAGCACTTTCGTTCCCATCCATTGCTCCACAATTTCGGGATCTTCATATGCTTTAAAAAGTAATTCAAGTGGCAAATCAAATTCTCTTGTAATCACTAAATCCTGTTTGCCGTCCCCGGCATTTATTTTTGTTTTTAGTTCCATGTTATTTGCTTTTATATTTTTTCATGATGGTTTCTAATTTGTTGAATCGGTCATCCCACATTTTGCGGAATGGTTCAATAAAGTCGGCAACTTCTTTCATTTTTTTTGCATTGATATGATAGTAAATTTCCCTGCCGGTTTGTTCATATTTAAGTAATTCGCACTCGGTGAGAATTTGCAGGTGTTTGGATACGGTCGGCCTGGCTGTGTCGAAGTTGGAGGCTATTGCGCCTGCTGTCATAGAATGTGAGGCTACTAACATAAGTATGGCCCTTCTTGTCGGGTCTGCTATGGCCTGGAAAACGTCTCGTCTTAAATTCAATGTGTAGCTATTAGACTACAAATATATGTGTAGCTATTTAACTACGCAAATTTATTTTGATCGATATTAAATAGATCATTTGCATCTTGTCTTCAAGAATAGTAAAGCGTACGCTTTCGCATGAAAAACCTATAAGGTTTGCGTTTTTAGGGCTGGCATCCCGGGTTCAAACCTTATAGGCTTAAACAGGGTCTGACTGGAAAAACTCAATATTTTGGATTGACTTCCGAAGTCTCTAAGACTTCGAAAGTCTGGATTTGAGAACCTCTATGTCAGACTTTCGAAGTTTTGCAAACTTCGGAAGTCAGCGTCCATACTTGTCATTGGTACTTCGAAAGTCTGGATTTGAGAACCTCTATTGACTGGAAAAACACAATATTTTGGATTGACTTCCGAAGTCTCTAAGACTTCCAAAGTCTGGATTTGAGAACCTCTATGTCAGACTTTCGAAGTTTTGCAAACTTCGGAAGTCAGCGTCCATACTTGTCATTGGTACTTCGAAAGTCTGGATTTGAGAACCTC
>JBDSBP010000277.1:0-44096 GCA_039921525.1 Chitinophagaceae bacterium
TAATGAATTAATAATAGGCCATATTTCCGGCCAGGCTTCTTCTGCTTTCATCCCTAAAATATGGGGATGTTTTCCATTTTCTCCTAAACTGGGACGATAAGCATCATTGTAAAAACAAATTAAATCGGCACCCCACCATAAAAACATAGGGAATTTAGAATTAAGGATTATACTAAGGGTGGTGCGCAAACTTTGGGGCCAGCTTTCTGGTTTGCCTACAGGGGTTGCACTCCATTTTTTTGTGCGGGTAAGTTCACCCATTTCCCCACCACCCGCAAGAAATTGCAGATCACTATTATTACTCGATTTAACGGTCATTTAAATATTTTAGGGTCGAAACATACTTTTTTCTACCGCCGGCTATACCGCATTTTGCTAATGGTATTGAAGGCGCAGGAATAATTGTACTCGCAGGCAGCGTAAATATATATTTAAAATGATATATATTTAAGTAAATAAACTTTGCGGATACTTATTAAATAACTTCTGTAAATCCTGTTCGGCAAATCTCTAATCGATTGAAGACTTCCAAGTGCGGTTATAAGCGCTTCATCCCCTTCTTTATCCGTACTATTTTCAATTGCACTCACCAGGTTAGGCAAAAAGAAAATATCTGCCTCTTGTGCCACTCGCTTCAAACGTGAAATTCCACACGAATACCACTCAGAGGCGAGATCATTTCACAGACTAAAATAGGGTATTCTCCCTATAAAATGGGGAACACCTCTGTCATCAAAAGGGAATAGTTTTCTCAATTTTGGGATAATACAATTGGCATTATTTTCTTATTCTTAAAATTTTAAAAATGAACAAATTATTAGTACCTACTATGTTCCTGACCAAAAACACTCAGCGGCAGGCTACATTGAAAAGAAAACCATTCTACACCTACATTAAAATGAGTCGCACAAGAACATTTATTTTTACAGTATTGATTTTCACTGTATGCAGTTTTGTTACAGGCTGCAAAAAAAAGGATAATGATAAAGTGCTGGATAAGGAACTCAACCAGCTTCGTTATTCCGTTCAGCCGTTCATCAGTATAAAAACCGCTTTGGCTGCCGGCTATAATAAAGAAGTTACCGGCTACCGCACCCAAATGGGATTCCATTACTTAAATGAGTCGTTGCTTGATAATAAGTTTGAAATTAGCAAACCGGAATTATTATTATACGCACCCTATGGCAACGACTCGCTGAAGTTTGTAGGCGCAGAGTATGCTACGCCCATAACCGATCTAAATAATCCACCCCCTGTTCCCGAAGGTTTCACTGGTAAGGATGATGTATGGGAAATTAATACCGAATTCAAATTATGGACGTTGCATGCCTGGGTCGGATTGGATAACCCGCACGGGATATTTTCTCCGCATAATCCGAAATTGCCTTAAGCGGGGATATAAAACGGATAAGGCAAAGTTATTTGTCTAAGTGACCTTTTGGAGTGGTGGGTTGTTAAGGGCACGAATACCATTTGTAGGCTGCATCGCACTGAGGCTCCCTGAAACTCCGTGCCTTTCTCGGGGTAACTCTGTGTAAGAGCTATGTTCCGCAGAGATGCACGGAGAAGGCACAGAGATTAACGGAGGGCTCCGTGAATCTCTGTGCCTTCTCCGTATAACTCTGTGTAATAGTTTTATTACATAGAAATGTGTCTAATATAATTTATATTCAACCCCCTACTTCCTCCGCATATTTCCAGCAGCTTTCATCTCCCCCTGCATGTATCCTAACACTGATTCCGTAACATCCTTTTGTACCGCCGGTGTGTAGGGACTCACCGTTTCCACTTCATAACCACCATATTTGTATTCCGCTTCGCTTGGAAGGTACCCAAGCCAGCCATTGGTATAGCCATAATAAAAGGTATACGCAAAAGGAGAACGCTCACGAATATCGTTTGAGATCTCGCAAAATAATTCAACAGGCGCACTCCATATGCCAATGTTTTCATTGATTTTTAAAAACCGTATTGGCAGACGAACAATATTGTCACCGGTTTTATTAGTGCGGGTATAACCGGCCAGGTCATCGGGCCAGCCAAGCTTTGCTCTCCTGGGTGTTTCAACTATTGTGGATCCTGTAAATAACTTTACCGAATCGGTAGTATAAATGATTGTCTTATTTGCTTCCAGGATCTTGTCTCCCAACAGCACCCGAAATTGTTTCAGGTGACCAGACTGGGCATTCGGGTAAGTGCTGTAGATGGGTGCCAGATTGCCAGCCGCACCGTTAATGAAAAGTAATGGTACACCGGTTTTTTCTTCTACATATTCAGATATGTGCCCGGGCACATCTGCACTGATTTCCAGGTTAGCGCCACTCATAACGGTACCGTGTATCGGATAATTAGCAATCAATGCTAAAGGGGTGCCATCCGTTTTATCCAGCCGTATCAATCCAATCCGGCGATCAACCGGCCCATCAGGGTTCAGACCCAGTGAGGCCTTACCGTTCACATCAATAGCACGGCGGTTTACATTAGCCTGGGAAAATCCCCAGCCAATGCCAAGCTTCGCTGTGACGAGCTTCTGGCGGGCTTCTATGATGCCGCTGATTAATTTCTGTTCTACGAATGAAGCATAAGCCGTATCTACATCATGCTTGTAACGGTCACCCATAAAAACCGCGGGCAGGCCCGGAACACCCAACTCGGGAGCAGAATGCGTATGTGTAAGTGACCACCAGAAATCGAGGGGATTGATACCAAGCTGGCGCTGCAACAAGGAAGCAACATGATCATATTCGGAAGGCGATATCACGCAGATATCGGTTGAGACGAGATAAAACTGTTTAACGCCATCATCCATTACGATGATACGATGAAAGAGATGATCACGAACACCTGTTGATTGCCTTGCCTGGTAGCCCAATAGCATTTTAGGACTATCAGGGGTAATGTCTACTTTTACCACGGCTGCACGAAACACGCCGCCACCTGCAGGTTTAGCAGCATTGGATTGCGCAAACGAGTTTTCATTGGCAACGAAAAAAACAAGGACAATAATTAACCTGTAAAGAAGAGATGATATTGCAGGATATAATTTCATATTTGGATATTTAGCGGTAAAACAACAAATGATTTTGTTTTAATTCTTGCGTAAAAAAGCCAACAGATCTGCCATCGATTCCTTGCTGATATTTTTCTCCAGCCCGGCAGGCATCGGTGAGATGCCAAGCGATTTTAATGATTTAACATCCTGCCGATTTATTATCCTGTCCATTTTCCCATTGTTTTTAAGTGTGAATGCTGAAGACGTTTCAGATGCAATCATTCCCTGGAGGGATTCACCACTGTTTAATTCAACCTGCCAAAGATCAAACCCTGCCAATATAGAGAGGTTCGGATCGAGTATGTTCGCCATAATATCTTCTTTTTTCCAGTTATGAATAGTTCCGAGGTCAGGGCCAAAAGCCACTCCGAATTTTCCCCTGTCCTGGTGACAAAGTGCACAGTTTGACAGGTATACCTGTTTACCTTTTTCCGGATCACCTTTTAATTCAAGAGCAGCCTGGTATTCTTTGTTTATACTTTTAGCCTGCTCCTGGTTTTTTGTAAATAATTTCCGTGTACGCATACGCAATTTTTCATTCTGAACCTGCATTAGCCCCACACTGGTACCGAAACTTACACTACTGGTCTGTATCTTGTTTTTTTCCATCGCGTCTACAAAGAGCACAATCCTCGTAGTGTCGGCCGTAAATACGCTAATCGCGGCTTCCCTTATTTCGTTTGTCAGTACCGGCCAGTGCTCTATTAAATATTCAGTGCCGGCAGTAGAATGAATGGTATTGATCGTTCTTATGGCCGCCAACTGCACGGACGGCTGTTCCTGGGGTACCAGCAATTTTTCCAGGAAGGGAAGATGAGCTGCTGCATCACCAAGCGATATAAAATCGATGGCATCCGCCCGCTTTTTTTCCGATTGTTTTGTATCGCCTGCCATGGAAACTGCTTTTGCAACAGAAGTAGTTTTCAGCGACGCGTCGGATATTCTATTTGTTTTTAGAAGTTGAAAACTCGCTTGGCGCAACTCATCGGAGGCATTCTCAAAAAAAGTTGCCACCAGCAGCTTCTGATCTGCATCGGAAACAAGCAAAGGTGATTTCCTGTTCTTCATTCCACGAGCCAGGCCTTTTAAAATGGCTGCCTGCCAGCCCTGGTTTTTACCAGGCCGCACCGCTACTGATTTTTGGATCAACTGGTGAACAACATCGGCGCTGTCGCTGCCTCCTATCATGGTCGTCAAACGTTCCACCAAAGAGCCATATGCAGGCACATCATTTTTATACCTATCCAAAATTACCTGCAGCATTAATCCCGACTGGGATGAAGAAGCGGATAATGCAGCAATCTGCATCCATTTATCACTGATATCATTAAACAATAAATTATTTCTCGCAAGGGATGATTCAGGCGTGGTAATAAACCCAAGGGTTAACAATACCTGTAGTCTAACCTTCGCATCGGGGTCAGACTGTAACGCCAACAATGCCTTATCCAACTCGGGTGATGCAGACAAATGTAGTTCGGCAAGTTTAATGGCATTTTCGCGGATGCCGGCAACTGAATCTTTTAAGGCATTCAAAATCAGATCCGGTTTCAACGCTCCCAATCCTTCCAGTGTCCACAAAGCATGCAGCCTGCCCATGGCTGAAGATGTATTACCAGCCAACTTAACCAAAACCGGTATGGCAGCTTTGTCGGCACGATCCACTAATAAACGTTGGGAATTTATTCTCCACCATGCATTGGCGTTAGTAAGATATTCTACCAGTTCATCCGTTTTCGCATCACCTAAATGCAGGCCTTTCATCCAGTCTGCTTTTTTTCCGTTAGTAGGTGTGATGCGGTATATACGTCCCTTATCCACCCCATCATACAGCCCACCGGCAGCAACCACTTCCGCTGCCATCCATTCGGGAGATTCTATAACCCTCCTGTAATAATCCAATACATACAATGCGCCATCCGGGCCTACGTACATATTAACGGGCCGCGACCAGGCATCCGTAGAAGTCAGAAATTCCTTATTGGGGAAAATTCGGCTGGCAACAAAACTTGCCCCACTATCCCTGAGCACATCAACGTGAACAAGATTGCTCACAGGTTCAGCAACGAATGTTATATTTTGATTGAATGGTGCCGGGAAGGCATCACCCATATAGGCAGTTAAACCACAGGCGGAAGTCATTACGCCTACATTGGTTAGTATCTGCCTGTCAGGATTGGTTGTTGTTGGAAATACCTCCGCAGCGTTCAGATGATCCGACATTGATTGTGTAGCGTCTGAAACAAGCAGGTTTGGATTACGTTCGAAATAACGGTTCGCTATAACCTCCTGGTAACCCTGGTTGGAATTGTTGCAACCAAACCAATGACCCCATTGATCAAAGGTATGCCCGAACTGGCAACGGCTTGTTAACACTTCCAGTTTGGTACGGTCGGGGCGAAAGCGAATCGAACGACCCATGGCATTCTGAGGCAGGCGAATGGCATCAGGCTGTGAAGGGTAATAGATCTCTGTACCCTCATCTCCAAATTCTTTCATATAATCCCTTGTTCTTACTATGCCTTCATGCGCGGCATAAATCCAATTGTCTATTCCATACACGGGGTTATTTAAATTATGCTGGGGATTAGTAAGGCCAAAGCCGGTCAATACCGTATCCATAATATCTGCCTTGCCATCATTATCCGAGTCTTCCAGGTAAAAAATATTGGGTGAATCCGTGACCAGGATGCCCTTTTTCCAGCGTAGTATGCCGGTAGGAAGCATAAGACCTTCTTTAAAAACGGTGCGTTTATCCATCACCCCGTCCTGATCAGTGTCCGATAGCATAACTATGTTTCCACTACCGCTTTTATCAAGAGGATAGCCATGCATTTCAGCTACGTACATGCGGCCGTATTCATCGATCTCCATATCCACAGGAGAGGAAATTAACGGTTCCGCAGCAATCATTTCAATCTTAAATCCATCAGCCACCTGCAACGTAGCAAGTGCCTCTGAAGCTTTTACCCCTGCCGACCGCGTTTGTTTTTTATTTTGACACCCAGACAGGATCAGGAAGATAAAAGCAGCACTGATAAGTAATAGCCGGGAACTAAAAGATTGATACATCGTACAAATTATTTTTAAATGTCGGTGAAATGGACTATTTATTTTTTCGTTTACTCTTCACCGGTACAGCCTTCGTTTGCATCTCTCCCTGCAGGTAACTCACCACCGATTCGGTGAGATCCCTTGCTGCCGAGGAAGTAAACGGAGAAACGGTTTCTACTTCATAGCCACCGTGCGGCCATTCTTCTGCTGTTGGCATATAGCCAAACCAACCGTTGGTATAACCGAAATAAAAAGTATATGCAAAGGGCGAACGGCTACGAACTTCCATGGAAACTTCGCAAAAAAGCTCGATAGGTGCACTCCAGATACCAATGTCATTATTTATTTTTAAAAAGCGCACCGGAAGCCGAACCATATTTACACCTTCTTTATTAGTGCTTGTGTACAACCTTAACTCTGGTGACCAGGCCATACCTGGCTTCCTGGGTGTTTCAACCATCAACAGCCCTGTGGCAAGTTTTACAGTATCGATGTTCGTTGAAATCTTTTTGTTGGCCTCAATTATCTTGTCTCCCAGCAGCACCTGGAATTGGCTTAAATGACCGGCTTTTGCATTGGGATACACGCTATAGATGGGCGCTATATTGCCGGCAGCACCGTTGATAAAGAGAACCGGCGCGCCGATCTTTTTTTCCACGTAATCGGAAACGATTCCGGGGGCATCACCGCTGATCTCTACATTGGTGGGGCCCATAACTGTTCCATGCAAAGCATAGTTTGCGATCAAGGCCATTGGGGTACCATCTTCCTTGTCGAGTCGAAGAAGGCCAATGCGACGGTCCACCGGACCATCCGGGTTTAAACCAAGGGATACTTTACCATTTTCGTCCAGGGCACGACGGTTGATGTTCGACTGTGAAAATCCCCACCCGACACCCAGGTGAGCTGGAGTAAGGTTTTTACGGGCTTCTATAATTCCATCAACTAACTTTTGCTCTACCAGTGCGGTATAAACTGAATCAACAGTATGCTTGATTCGCTCACCCATGTAAATTCCATACAGGCCAAAACCTCCCACTTCGGGCGCTGAATGTGTATGTGTGACTGACCACCATACATTCAGGGGGTTGATGCCATATTGTTTTTGAAGCCTCGCCGCCACTTTATCGTATTCTGCAGGTGAAAACAAACATATGTCTGTTGAGACAATGAAGAACTGCGTGGCACCATCATCAATGGCTACGATGCGATGATAGATCTTGTCCATAACGCCTGTTGACATTCGTTCGTTGTAACCCAGCAAGTATTGAGAGTCGGATGGGGTCACATCAACTTTTACTACGGCGGCTCGTAATTGAGCGGTGGCAGATGAAGTAAGAAAAAGCGAAGTGCCAAAAAGTATAAGGCAACTAACGGTAGTTGATAGTCGATATTTCAAAATGCCTTTTGCTGAATTTAAAAATTCGTTTTGATTCATTTTGATGAATTATGGTAGTTAATAGTTGCCAACTAAAAGAAAGGTTTTTTGCATTTTCTGTCAGACTCTGTTTTAAACCTATAAGGTTTGCTTTTGTAGTGCCGACACTACTGGTTCAAACCTTATAGGTTTTGTGCGACAGTTTACCCGTCGATCATTTATTATTGAACATAATTATTTAAATCAGCGACAGGCAATAAATACCACTCAATAGTTCGGATTCTGCACCAGATCTTTATTCTTATCCATCACTGATTGTGGTATAGGGTAAAGATAATTTTTCTCCGGGAAAAATTTCCTGGCTCCTTCAGCGGCGTTTATAATTTTATAAACCCCATTTTCAATCAACATAGCATGCAGGTTGCCGTTCAGGTTTATCTCCGCGATTTTCCATCGCATCAGGTCGTACCAGCGTTTTTCTTCAAAAGCAAGTTCCACCCTGCGTTCGCGACGAATAACGGTACGCATTTGAGCCTGGCTCAACCCTGCGGGCAAGGCAGGCAGTTCTGAACGGCTTCGCACCAGGTTGATCATTTTATATACATCGGCGTCCGGGCCGACGGCCTCATTTTGTGCTTCCGCATAATTCAATAGTACTTCCGCATACCTGAATATAATAAAGTTGGCGCTATTCTGCTGATTGTTTCCATTAATAGCATATTTGGGGTTTAATCCTTTAAGCAAGTAATATCCTGTATTGGTTGATTCATTAATATTGCTAAGATCGGTTTCATCCCTGCTGCCGGCCCCATGCCTGATAACCACTTCAAACCCCAGCCACATTGCCCCATCATAAATAATGGATTGATAGAATCTTTTCTCCCTTCCCACATATGGATGCTGCGGGTTATAGCCCGAGGCTGGGTCAGTGATAGAAAGCCCGTTTGCCATTTGATATTCGTCCACCAGTTCCTGCGTTGGATCAACACCTCCATATGCGCGCTGTAACCCGCCTACGATCCAGGTACCCTGTAAACCTTCGCGGCCACCACCCAGCGATGTTCCGCCCAAATATTTTTTGGCAAATATGGTTTCCACGTTGTCGTTATTCTCTTCAAAAAACTGGAGGTTGTAATCAGCAAACAAACTATAGGCATTGAGGTCTATTACCTGCTTGTTCGTGGCGGCTGCCGTTGCCCACCTTGTTTTGTCATTGCCTGGGTTCTTCAACGCACTGGCCTGGAACAGTTCGCACCAGCCTTTCAATGTGAGCACGGCACCCTTTGTTACTCTCCCGGCTTCTGCCTTTACTGGAAGATCGCCTATTATAGCCGCACATTCATCCGTAATAAATTTATAGGTTTCCACGTCAGTGTTGCGTGCACGAAAGATAGAGTCGCCCTGGCTCTGGTTGAGCACATCAGTAATGACTGGCACACCGGCATAATGTGTCCACAATATGTGGTAAAAATATGCTCTTAAGAAACGGGCTTCGGCTACTCTTAGTTTCTTCCAGACTGCATCCAGCGCTGATGCATTAACGTTTTGGATGAACAAATTAGCGGCTCTGATATTGTTGTATAGTCCCCAATAGCTGGGAGCGTTGCTGGCTGTGTATACTGAAGTGGCATAAAGCACCCTGCTCACTTGGCCGTTCACTCCATTCATGGAATTGTCTGTAAAATTTTCCGTAGGATCAAATGTATTGAACGGACCCTGCAAGCCGGCATACACATTATTCAAAAACAGGTCAGCGTTGCTGGTACTTTCAAAAAGAGAGGCTGATGTAACCTGGTCCTTCGGCTGCACTTCCAAAAATTTTTTACAGGAAGATACACTAACAACCAACAACAGCACTATGGCCTTTATAGGTAGGTTTCTACGTACATTGTTCATGATTCAATATTTTAGTATTCTTAAAAGGTGATATTCAAGCCAGCGGAAATAACTTTCTGCTGAGGATAGAGGTTCGAATAGGGAGCGGTGCTTTCGGGATCAAAATTCTTTACCTTGGTCCATGTAATAATATTTTGTCCTGAAACAAACACCCTGGCATTCTGGCTACCGATCTTTCCTGAAATTTTAGAAGGAATGATATATGCCAGCATGGCGCTTTTCAACCGGATATACTTTCCGTCCTTCATCCAGAAAGAAGAGGTCTGCGTGTTGTTGGTAGTGGGACCGGAAGTGATGCGCGGATTAAGCGCATTGGGATTTTCTGGCGTCCAATAGTTCATATTTTCTATGAGTGCGGACATGCCGTTGTGAAATGCCCAGGCGTTTTGCCTGTCCAGGTAAATATTCGCTCTTGCGGCTCCCTGGAAAAATAGATCCAGGGAAAACTGCTTGTAACGCACCGATGGAGAAACCCCATAAATAATCTGAGGCACCAACGGATTACCAATTTTTGTGAGATCAGCCTCCGATATCTTCCCGTCTCCATTTATATCTTCGTACCGTATATCGCCAGGTTTGACGGCACCCCAGGGCTGGGTGGCTATCCCTGATTTCAGAACATTGGAACCATCGAAATCGGCAACCTGGAAGAAACCCAGCGCATGGTAGCCGAACTGTGTTCCCAGTGACTTACCTGTCACTCTTCGATTTATGTTATTGTAGGTGGTAGCTGTTTCGAACACCCGTAACAGTGAGTTCCGCGCATAAGTGATGTTACCGGTAAGGGACACCTGCAGGTCTTTAGAAATACCGTAAGTAGAACTTATCGAAAGGTCTATACCCTGGTTCTTCATGATACCCGCGTTTACCTGGCTAAGTCCTATGCCATATTCGGCAGGAACAATCACGTCGGGATTAACGAGCATGTTTGAACGCTTTTCATAAAAATAATCTGCTTCTATACTTAACAATCCTTTCCAGAAAGTAGCCTCAAAACCAAGGTCGGTTTTCTTCGCCCTTTCCCAGGTAATGTTAGGATTATTTTCATTCCGTTCACTGGTAGCCTGTACGGCCTGTCCGCCGATTACATAAGCCGGACCGAATGCGCTGAAAGTGCTTAAATACTGGAAGGGCGCTCCCGCCAGCGCACCCACTTCACCGTACGATGCCCTGATCTTTAAATTATTGATCCAGCTGATATTCTTCATAAAATTTTCTTCTGATAAACGCCAGCCTGCCGAGAAAGCCGGGAAAAAGCCAAACCGGTGATCAGGCGAGAAATAATAACTGCCATCATACCGGCCACTGGCCTCGAGTAAGTATTTGTTGGCATAATCATAAGTTACGCGATATACAAGTCCCAATTGTCTTGCCCTGCTGGATGTTCCACCGGTAGTCATATCTGCATTACTGGAGCTGCCGAGATTGATCTCATCGATTCCGAGGTTATAATTTCTCCTGGAAGCAGCCAGGCTGAGGTCGTTGTTATCCTTTGCTTCAAAAAGCGCGAGGGCACTAACATTGCTCCTGCCGAATGTTCTGGCGTAACTAAGGGAAGCCTGGTAAGTAAGCTGGTAAGACTGTGCGAAACTCTGGTTAAGGGAGGCTTTTGTCTGTTCAAATATTCCATTTGTGATTACGTATGGACGTCGGCTTGTATCAACGCTGCCCTTATGAATAGGAACGCGCCAGAGTTTATTCATGATCGTCCGCGGATCATACGCAACCGTAACTTTTGCTTTGAGGCCAGGGATAAACGACAAATCCTGGTCGATAGAGATCTGGGAGAATAACGACGTGGTATTGATTTTTGTGTAACCACTGTTTAAGAGGCTTGCTGTAATGTACGTTCCCGGCACGCCATTACTGAAATACAAGGGCCCGTTCTGGGTATGCGTGTATCCTATTAATTCAAAGAGACGGCCCACGGCGATCGAAGGATAGCTGGCATTCTGAACCCTGCCATTTATACCGATGGATATTTTGGTTGTTTTGGTAACCTGTGCACTCAGGTTAAGATCGAGATTATATTTTTTGTCATTGGTAGATGGCCACATGCCATCCTGTGACTGGTACCCAAAACTGCCATAATATTTTACTATATCCGTACCCCCGGATACTTCAATATTGTGATTGGTTAAGATGGCATCCTTTCTAACGATATCCCTGTACACATTAGGATCGGGGTAAGCATCAGGGTCAGAACCGTCTTTTAATTTTTGCAAGGCAATATCTGAATATGGCAAAGGCAGGCCTGCGTTTTTAGCGGCAGCATTCTGCAATACACTAAATTCGTAGCCGCTTACATAATGGGGAATAACGGTTGGATTCTGGAAGCCCACATAACCGTTATAGGTAAGCGAAGGTGCCCCCGTTTTACCAGTCTTGGTGGTTACCAGGATTACACCGTTGGCCCCTGCAACTCCGTATGGCGCAACAGCGGCTGCATCCTTTAAAACGGTGAACGTTTCAATAGTATTGGGATCTAGTTGTTTAAAGTCTCTCGGTATACCATCGACTATTAATAATGGTTGATTGGCCCCGGTGGAAGATATTCCTCTTATATAAATATCAGATCCATCATTACCAGGTTCCCCGTTATTCTGTCGAACAATTACGCCCGGAACCCTGCCTCCTAAACTATTACTTAAATTAGTAATTGGAGTAGAGGCAACGTCTTTTCCTTTTAGCGTAGAGATGGCGGCCGTTACAGAGGATTTCTTCTGAGTTCCATAGCCCACCACCACTACATCACTCAGCCCGGTTACAAGTTCTGCCATAGTAATATTTAATTCCGTTTGACGGCCCACTCTAACCGTCCTGGCCTCGTATCCAATAAATGAAAATTCTAACTCTATATTTTTACCGGGAGCGATCGTTAATTGAAATCGTCCATCGGCGTTTGTGGTTGTACCCTTGTTACTTCCTTTAACCACTACACTTACACCTTCCAGTGGCTCGTTCTTTTCATTGCTTACTTTTCCCTTTAACTCAATATCAACAGGCGGCTGGACTACAAAAGCTGTCTCGGGATTCAATATTTGGGTGGGAGATGGCTCTTCTTCTTTTTTCTTAATGAAAATGGTATTTACTTCAATAGCAAAATCGAGCGGTTGATCCTTCAACACCTGGTGTAGAAAGTTTTCAAGTGGTAAACGGTCCGCATTAATAGTTACCGGCTTTGCTTTTCTAATTTGATTCGTTTTGTAGAAAACCAGGTAACCGGTTTGTTGCTTTATGGCTGCGAATACTTTTTCTAAAGGCACGTTCCTGCCTGAAAAAGTTACTGTTCGGGAAGGCTCCTTCGCAGTACCCTGTAAGCATAATAATGATAAAATAGCGGCAAGTTGAATAACCCGCAAAGTTGTTTTTAAGAGGCCGTTCATGCCTGGGCAAGGACGGACAAAAGCAAATAATCGCATACTTTTGTAATAGTTTTGGGTTGATAAATAAAGAGTCTGTTAATCCGGCATTTTTATTGGGTAAACCTGGAACTCTAAACCAGATTCCGTCGCGAGCGGGATTTGGTTTTTTTATTCCGGGTATATTTTAACAGGGAGGATGGTTTAAATATTATTGGGTAACCGTAAGCCTTTTCTGATCCAATTTAAAATGAAGCTCTCTGTCCTGCAACCCGGATAGCAACTGCTTCAGGGTCAGCTTCCTGCCAATCTCGCCGCCTAATTCAACATCATTGAAATTTCCTTCATAAAAAACTTCCACATTATACCACCGCGCAATCTGGCGCATGGCATCCACCAGTTTCACCTGGTGAAAATTGAACACGTCATTTTTCCATGCCATGTCCTGATCCAGGTCCGTAGTGGTTATTTTCCCATTGGTGTATGCTTGTCCGGGTTTTAATAATATGTTTTTGATATGCACAGATCCTTCTAAAAGGGATGTCTTAATACCCGGCTCATCCATATAACTATTAACATTAAACGAAGTACCTGTTACGGTAATTTCATCTCTGTATGTTTTAACTATAAATGGTTTATTTACATTTTTAATTACTTCGAAGTAAACTTCACCCATAATATCTACAAGCCGGGTGTTTCCGGGAAAAGATGTTGGGAAAGTTATACTGCTGGCAGCATTGAGCCAAACCTTCGTTCCATCAGGAAGTGTTAATTTGTATTGGCCGCCTTTGGGGGTACTCATGGTATTATAAACAACAATAGCTGACTTATCATAGGTAAGCGTTCCATTCTTATTGTTGATGGACAGTTTTCCATCGGCGATTGTTTGCTGTTCATTCGGGTTCAACTCTATTTTTTTACCATTGCTCAACGTAAGTGTTGCTTTATGAGACCCAGGAGGCAGATCGTTTTGTGCCGGTACAGCTTTAACGAGTTGCGTACCTTGTTGGTTATTTTTGTTATAGTATAAATACATACCAAGCCCAATAAAAATCAGTATTGCGGCTGCATACCGCAACCAAACATTTTTCAGAATCCGGACAGCGTGAAAGGAAGGTGACGACTTCTTTTGAACAGGGTAATTCAAAATAAACCGGATCATTTTTTCAATATCTTCTTCCCTTTGATCGGATGTTTCAGGGGCAGTTTCCTCGTATAGTTTGCCAATCAATCCATTCCATTTCTGAAGATTTTCCCGGTGATCAAGGAAGTGAATTAGCAGCAGTTTTTCCTGGTCGGAAAGACTTCCAGCCAGATGCCCGCGTAACAAATAATTTAAGTCGATATTATTCTCCACTTTATAATTGACACCACGTAGTTTATACTTGTACTATTCGAAAGAAAAAATTATTTTATTTCGCTTTGGAGAATGATGGATATAATAACCAGGGCACCTTTATGTTTTAGATTATCCTGGATGAATTGGATGGCTTCGGCCAGTTGGTTGCGCACCGTATTTTCTGAAATATTCATCCGGGAAGCAATCTCTTTGCGGGAGAGCCCTTCTCGGCGACTTAATAAAAATACCTGTTTTCTTTTTGCAGGTAATTGACTAACGGCCTCATCAATAAGTGCCTGCGTAAACTTAGCATCCAGGTCTCCCCAAATTTCTTCGGTTTCAGCGGTATCTGCCAGCAGGTTCTTTATCCTTAATTCATACCTGATTTGCGCACGCATATAATTAGAGGTAGTATTAGACACTACAACATTCAACCATGCGGCAGGATTTTCAATAGATGTTAATGTAACACGGTTTAACCAGAGCTTTAAAAAAACTTCCTGCATAATATCCCGCGCTTTGGACGCTGATTTCACCAATGAAATGGTGAGTGGTAGCATCTTCTTATAGAAAAAATGCACAATTTGCCGAAAGGCTTCTTCATCGCCTTGGGCAAGACGAGCAAATAATTCATTATCAATATGTTCTATGACCTGCTTCAACGATGTTCCTGAAATAAATGATGCATGAAGGTAATAAAAAGCAGTCAGTTCGCTTTATTAAACGAACTGTTGCATGGCGGGCTGTTCCAACCCTCTTTTGTTTTTTAGGTCAGACCCTGTTTAAACCTATAAGGTTTGATCCTGAAGTGCTGGCACCTAAAGAGCAAACTTATAGGTTTATGCGACCCTTCTCCCCTCTAACATCGAATTACGAATTAATAATTACGAACCAAAACCGTAATTCGTAATTCGTAATTCGTAATTTTAAAGATCAGCTCCGCTTTGTTTTATTCGTACCACTTATTTTAATCAACCCACCAGGTCGTCCTGGTTAACATTAAATTTATTGGTATGAAAAAACTTTTCAAGTGCTGTTTGTTTTCGCTTACGTTATTCATGGTAAATCATGTTTACGGGCAGGATCGTATAATTACCGGTACCATAACAACGGCAGAAGATAGAACTCCCTTAAGTGGTGTAAGCGTATTAGTGGCAGGCACTAAATTAGGAACCCGAACAAACGGTGATGGAAAATTTACTATAAAAGTTCCTGGTACCAACACACAACTTGAAGTAAATCATGTTGGTTTTACATCAAACAAAATTACTCTTGGTGCAGCCACCAATTTATCCATAACGTTAACCCAGGATGTAAAGCAATTGCAGGATGTAGTGGTTGTTGGTTATGGCAGTCAGAAAAAAAGTGATATTACAGGCTCGATAAGTTCAATAAAGGGATCCGATCTTACACAACTTTCCACCCAACGTGTAGACCAGGCTTTGCAAGGTCGTGCTGCCGGTGTGATGGTTTTAAATACGGATGGCGCTCCTGGTGGAAATACAACTATCAGGGTTAGAGGAAGTAATTCCATCAATGGCGGAAATAATGCGCTCATTGTTATCGACGGCTTGCAGGGAGGCAATTTGAATTCTTTAAACCCAAATGATATTGAGTCGATTGAAATTTTAAAGGATGCTTCTGCAACGGCAATTTACGGCGCCCAGGGAGCGAACGGCGTAGTTTTAATTACAACTAAACTTGGCAAAAAAGGAAAGCCTATAATCAGTTACAATTATAGTTACGGTGTTTCAAAACTCCGGAAAAAACTGGATGTGATGAATGCCGCTGATTTCGCCAAAACTGTAAATGCCGTGGCTTTAACGAGGAATGGCAGCGGCGCCACACCCGTTCCCATTTTTTCAGATGCTGATGTGAAGGGCTATGAAACAAATGGCGGAACAGACTGGCAGGATGTAATTTACAGAACAGCGCCGATTCAGAATCATGAGTTGTCCATGAGCGGTGGAACTGATAATTTAAAATACCTGGTGTCAGGTGGATATTTAAACCAGCAGGGTATTTTGGTAAATTCAGACTACCAGCGTTATTCGTTGCGTGCAAATCTAAAAACTGATGTTACTAAATGGTCAAGTTTTGGTTTGAGTTGGGCCGGTACCAGGGAATCTGGAAATTCTCCTCCATTTGGCAGTGCTGACATCAGTTTCCTTGGTAATTCCGTAAACGTTGCTCCCCGCTGGCCCGCCACTGAACCGGTGTATGACGCGAATGGTAATTACAGTGTCCATCGGCCCGGCTATGGTGCACCCGATACCTGGAATCCCCTGGCAAGCGCCGTTGAGCCAATGATCGATAATAATACTATGACAAATATCCTTAATGGCTACCTGGAGTTCAGGCCCATGGATGGACTCTCGATAAGAATTACTGGTGGTGCAAACATTAGTAATATAAATAACCGGCAATATCACAATCAGAAAACATACGAAGGAAAACAGAACACGGGTTTGGGAATATCTATTGAAAGTACAAATGCAAGATACCAGAACTCAAATATTATAACCTATGATAAAAACTTTGGTGATCACCATTTAACCGTCACCGCAGTAGCAGAGCAACAGTACACAAAATTCAATATTTCGTCTGTGCGTGCAAGTAAGTTCCTGGTAGATCAGACAGGTGTTTTTAACCTGGGAGGAGCCAATATCGTAGTGCCTACATCAGATGCACAGGAAAGAGTACTCAATTCTTATATGGGCCGCATTAACTACAGTTATGCTGATAAATATTTATTAACCGCCAGTTATCGCGCTGATGGATCTTCTGTTTTTGGAAAAAATAATAAGTGGGGATATTTCCCTTCTGCCTCCGTTGCATGGAAAGCTTCAGAAGAAAATTTTATCAAAAGCCTGAATATTTTTTCTACCCTGAAAGTGCGGGGCAGTTGGGGTATAACCGGTAACCAGGCCATCGGGCCTTATCAAACATTATCAAGCATTAGCTCAGGTGGTAATTACCCGTATAATGGAACTGATGCCACTGATTTAGGATTTTTTATAGCCAATGCCTCCAATCCAAATCTTAAATGGGAAAGCACTAAACAAACAGATATTGGAATTGATATGGGATTTTTCCAAAACAGGTTAACCATCACGGCTGATTATTACACCAAAACCACTTCGGATTTACTTATGAGTCGCACATTACCAGGATATACCGGTTTTACAAGTGTTATTGACAATGTTGGTTCTGTTCAAAATAAGGGAGTAGAATTAGAAATTAGCGGTGATCCATTAATTGGAGATGTGCGCTGGAACACCGGGTTTAATATGTCAGCTAACAGGAACAAAGTACTTGACCTGGGTACCGTTGATAGAATAGGTTATAGAACTACAAAAGGAGGTTACAGTGTGAATGATCCATTCATGTACTTAATAAAGGGAGAATCGTTTGGCCAGATTTATGGTTATGGTTATGAAGGTACATGGAAGGAAAGCGAAGCAAAAGAAGCTGCAGCATACGGGCAGTTGCCTGGCGACCGCAAGTTTACTGATGTAAACCATAATGGGATAATTGATAAAAACGATTTGAAAGTAATTGGACAGGCATTTCCCGATTTCATTTTTGGCTGGACCAACAGGGTGTCTTATAGAAGCTTTGAACTTTCATTACTCATACAGGGAACCAAGGGAAATGATATTTTTAATATGGGAAGGATCCGCATGGAAAACCCAGGTGAAGGCACCAGCGCTCGTTTATTAGAAAGATGGACGTCTGCTAACCAGGACACGGATGTACCGGCGTTTATCGATGCGAAAACGCGTGAACAGGCGAATTTAAAAAGCACGATTCTTATTGGAGCTGATCAACGAATAGGTCGTTGGGTGGAAGATGGCTCGTATATACGATTGAAAAATATCAACCTCACGTATAGTGTGCCGAAATCATTAACTGATAAAATTCATTTAAACACTTTAAGAGTGTTCATTAGTGCCGCCAATTTAATTACCATCACAAAATACACGGGGTACGATCCTGAAGTGAGCTCGTACAATGCGAATGATGCGCAGATAGGTGTGGATTTCAGCAACTACCCACAGTCGAAAATATTTAATGCAGGCGTAAATGTTTCATTTTAAAATGCAGTGTCATGAGAAATAATAGATTATTTTTTAAGAATTTACCTTTCTTAGTCCTTTCGATTCTTACCTTACTTTCTTCCTGTAAAAAACTGGACGAAGCACCAAAAAGTTTTGTTACGCCGGATAAGTTTTATACCACCCAGGGGCAGGTAGAAGCAGCGTTTGCAGCTTCTATGAATTATTTATGGAACTATTGGGAAGGGTACGGTTATGGACAGGGAGTTTTCATAAACGATGATCAAATGGATGGAGGGGATTTGGTCATTACCCGAAATCATGGAAGTGATTTATGGAATCGTCATTTCGCCGCCATATCAAATATGAATAGCGCCATTTCGGCTATGAAAAAAGGCAGTCTGGGATCAGGAACTTCACAAGCTAACTATGACCTGTTAATGGCCCAGGCGAAGTTCCTGCGGGCCTATAATTATTTTATGCTGGTGCGTATGTTTGGCGGACTGCCTTTACTTACCGAAGATACCCAGGATGCTATTACTGCAAAAATAGGCCGCTCTTCGATTGCCGACGTTTATAAATTGATTGTAAGTGACTTTACAGAGGCGGCTGCTAAACTTCCCGCTAAATGGCCCACGGCTCAGCAGGGGCGACCAACCAATGGTGCCGCGAAAGCCTTACTGGCGAAAGCGTACCTCACAATGGCTACCGCACCGCTAAATGATGTGACTAATTATAAAAAGGCGGCGGATCTTGCAAAGGAAATTATTGCGGCCGGTAATTACAAATTGGTAACGGACGTTACAAAAGTGTTTACGACGGAAACAAAATATGGTCCTGAAATGATGTGGAGCTATAATTCCAACTATGCTGATATTAATACCGACCCGGAAATTTACCGGCCGGGGCTTTTAAATGGCTGGGGCGACATCAGGGTTCAGCTTGAATGGGAACAACAATACCCTAAGGATGCCCGTAAGGACGCTTACATACTCACGGAAATTGACGGCAAACATTATACGCAATGGCCGGATGAACAAAATCCTTTTGTGAAAAAATTTATGTATGACAAACAGGAAGACTTTGATAATTACTCCTCCATTATGAACATGCCCATTATTCGTTATGCCGATGTGTTACTGATCTATGCTGAAGCGGCTAATATGGCTAATGGCAGTCCGACAGCCGATGCGGTTGACGCTATCAACCCGGTAATAGATCGTGCCAATGCTTATACCAATAATCCGTTGCATCCAAAGTTAACGACAGCTATGACGAAAGACGCCTTTGATGCTGCCGTTATCCAGGAAAGAAACAAAGAGCTATGTTTTGAATACGATCGTTGGTTTGATTTGATCAGGAAAAGAATTTTAAAAGAGAGCAGCATTCCATCAATACAACAGAATTTTTCGGATGCTGATTACTTGTTTCCTATTCCTGATAATGATGTTCAGCTAAATTCGTTGATAACGCAGAACCCGGGGTATTAATAGGCCGGGGGTTGCAATTTTTTATTTGTCATTTCAGCGAAGCGCGGCAACCTTCCCGAATGGAAACATCTTACGCGCTTCAGCTGAAATCCCGGGAATGCGGACTGTCTTCATTCGGGAAGGTTGTGGCACTTAGCTGAAATGCGAAAAAGTTGGGAATGTTTAACGAAATAACAAGTTCAAAAAAAAGTGTTTTAACGTTTGGGTTATTTCCCGAAATAACTACTTTAGTTGCATGAGAATTTCAAACCATGAATACTACGTGTACATCGTCACTAATAAAATAAGAACGGTTTTATATACAGGTATAACAAACAACTTACCTCAAAGAATAATTGAACATTATCTTAACAGAGGTAACCCAAAGACTTTTGCCGGCAGGTACAACTGTCACCACCTTGTATACCATGAATACTTTGATTATGTAGTTGATGCTATAACCCGGGAAAAGGAAATCAAAAAATGGTCGAGGAAAAAAAAGATCGCCTGATAACCGAATTCAACCCTGATTGGAAATCACTCAATGAGGAATTATTCGACAAATGGCCTCCTAGTGAGCTTGTCCATAGAAAAGATCAATAATAAGCATACAGATCTGAAGACTTTGCTAAAACCTGGATAAGACAAAAGGAATAAAATCAGGAAATAAGATAAAATGAAAACATTCCCGCTCATACCATTTCTATTATTACTCCTCGCAATAGCTGGTTGCGAAAATCAACAGAAGAAGGCAGCAGAAAATATGAATAAAGATTTCTCTCCTAAAATGGTTGAATTCACTCCTTATCCGGCCAACCCGGTTTTCCAGGGTTCCGGCGTTGAAACATGGGATAAAAAAATCAGGGAACGCGGCTTTATATTATATGAAGATTCCGGTTATAAAATGTGGTATACCGGTTACAATGGAACGGATACAGTTACCAAGTATTTAGGATATGCTACATCCGCAGATGGCATTAAATGGGAACGATATGCCACCAACCCGATTTTCACAGGAAAATGGGTGGAGGACATGTGTGTGATTAAAAACGAAGGAAGTTATTATATGTATGCCGAAGGCAGAAATGATGTGGCTCATCTACTTACTTCAACGAACGGCATCAACTGGCAGGAACAAGGCGACCTGAAAATTAGAACTGTGGATGGTAAATCTATTCCCGGCCCATATGGCACGCCTGCTGTCTGGACAGAAAATGGCAAATGGTTCCTGTTTTATGAACGCAATGACGAAGCCATATGGCTGGCAGAATCCAGTGATCACATTAACTGGAAAAACGTTCAGGACGAGCCCGTCATTAAAAAGGGTCCGGAAGAATATGATAAGGGAGCAGTAGCTGCTAACCAGGTTATAAAATATAAGGACAACTATTATCTATATTACCATGCTTCGTCCGACCCGATGGGCTCTGCCAAAACATGGAGTTCTAATGTGGCCATGTCAACGGATCTCGTACATTGGGTTAAGTATGATAAGAATCCAATAGTAACAGGTAATCACTCCAGCCCGATTGTAGTTTTTAACGGGAACGACTACCTGTTATATACAATGCACCCTCAGGTATATCTCTATCTGCCAGAGAAAAAATAAAATTTACAACTTAAAAAATATCTTCTTCTTATACAAGAAATAACACAGGTACCATTCCATTATAAAAACAACAATACAACTAAACGCAGCACCAACCATTAGCGGAACACCAGCCAGGTTCAATAATTCACTGCATAAAACTTCCATGTATCCATTTAACCACTTGTCGCCAATAAAAATAAAAAAGAGATAAATGAAAATGGAATTCATCCCAACAACGGCAAAGAACTTTAAATAATTTTGGTGCTTACGTATATCGATCCATTCATAGCAAATTGCCAAAACCATCAATGCAATACCACCGGTTACCAATACAAAGGAACTGGTAGAAATCCATTTAAGCATGGGTGTAATTCCGGTAAGATCCATTGCAAGCCCTGTCAATAAAGCAAGCAAGCCCAATAACATAAGATAAGTAAACTTTTGAATTGATCTCTTATTCGAAAACAAGAGTTGACCAGCCATCATTCCCCAGATAGTGTGTGCCCCGCTGGTAATGAAATTTATAAAGTTGGTTTTATGTTGCAGGTCTAATTTTATTCCTAAGCTTTGATTAATATAACTGCCGAAATTATGAAACTGCACGAAGGGTTGGTCAAAGCCGGGAATATCAATAAGCCGAAACAACATCTCAGGTATTACCAGGCACAATACACTCACGGTTAACTGTACCCATACTGGCTGATTAATAACAGCAAAAGCTATCAGCGTAGTAAATGCCAATTGCGTCAGCACATTGCTTAATTGAAAGTTTAGGTGTTCACCACGAACCGAGTAAATTAGTATACCCCAGAACAACAGCCAGAAACTTCTTTTAAGTACTTTAAAAAATGATTGTTTCCAGGTGTAATTTGATTGTTTTTGTTTTTTATAAGAATACGCCATCGCCGTTCCGGCAAGGGTCATGAATGCTGGTAATATGGTATCCCAAAACGTTAAACCATGCCATTCTGAATGTTCAAACTGAATAGAAAGCAGGTGGGTAAATGAGTTTGAGAACGCCTTATATAGTTTGCCAAAAAAACCGGTTTCACCAATCATTAAACTGACCATAATTAATCCACGAAGAAAGTCAAGTGATAACAGCCGGTCATTAACATTCGTTTCCCCTGATTTTTTGGTCAACTGGTGAGGTACCATTGCAATATTCGTCACCGGGCTTTTAGCGATATATTTATTTGTCATACTTTACAATTTACAAAATGGTATTTACATATCAGCTATATTTAGTAAAAGGTTTGTATGAATATTTATTTTTTAAAAACCAGGAAAACTACCTATTTAATAATCCTGTTTTTAACTTCCATCTATTTGCTATCAACTTCAGCTATAAATACTGGAAATTCTATATCTTTTAAAAAGGATATAAGAACCGAAAGGCTGCCCCATGTTTTCAACGAAAACCAGGGTGATTTGGTGGAAAGAAAACTACGACAAGAGGCAGTTCTGCAATTTCCTTTACACCGGCTGCCGGTAAATATAAAGGAATGGAACGCCTATAAGATAAATCTTAAAAAGAAGATAATTGAAAAAACCGGTGCGCTGCTTAATCAAAAACTGCCATTGAATTTTAAAGAAACGGGAGGTTTGAAAATGAAAGGTTATACCATTAAAAATGTAACCTTTCAAACCCGTCCCGGCATTTATGCTACTGCTAATTTATATATCCCGATTGGTGAAGGAAAATTTCCGGGTGTAATGGTAATGATGGGTCATTCTGCAACAGGCAGGTTGTATGATAAATACCAATCCGTAGGAATTACATTAGCGTTGAATGGTTATGTCAGTCTTTGCATAGATCCCTGGGGTTCTGGGGAGAGAACTACCATCCACGGCGTATTTGAAGATCATGGAGATGATAATAACCTGGGATCTTCGTTCATGGATGTTGGCGAGACATTAATGGGAATGTTGATTACCGACAACATGAGGGGTGTGGATCTTTTATGTTCCCTGCCTTATGTAGACACTCAAAACATTGGTGCCACCGGGTCAAGCGGAGGAGGTAATCAAACAATGTGGCTGACGGCAATGGATGATCGTATTAAAGCTGCAGTACCTGTTGTGAGTGCCGGCACTTTTGAAGCTTATATCATGGGCTCGCCATGTATATGCGAAGTGCTGGTAGACGGGCTCACCTTTACAGAGGAAGCAGGCGTGCTTGCTTTAGTTGCTCCACGCGCAATAAAAATGTGCAATCATAGCAAAGACGCTAACCAGGCATTTAATCCCCGCGAAATGGTACGCAGTTATAAAACGGCCAGGCCCATATTTGAAATGCTGGGAGCAGCTAATAAAATTGCATACGATACTTTTGATCTAACTCATGGGTATTGGCCCGAAGACAGGGCGACCATGCTTGGATGGTTTAATCTTCATTTGAAAGCTACGGGTACAGGCATGCCTGTTAAAGAAATTCCATTTGAAACGCAGGCAAACGAACCGCTGATGGTTTATGCCAAGGGTAAAAGAGACCCTGCAGTTGTAGGTACAGAAGAGTTTTGTAAAAGAAGAGGAAATGAGTTAAGATTGGTTCTTATGAATACCAAAACTTTTGACAGGGAAGTAAAAAGAAAAAACCTAAGAACCATTTTGCGAGTTAATGAAAACCCTGTTGTAAAAAAGGTGCATGCGTATGATCCAATAAGCGGATGGGATAGATTTGCTTTGGAGACTTCTGATAATAAACTTATTCCGGTACTACTTCATCCGCCGACTGGCTCTTCAAACGAATTTATAATTGTATGCGACCCGGCAGGAAAACAAAACATTTCAACTGATTTAATAAAAGAATTAATTAAATCAGGTACTGGCATTGCGGTAATTGACCTTTATGGAACAGGAGAAACTTCATCTGCCGCTTTACATTCTCATGATGATACAGGAAGGCTTCGTACGTTAACAAAGTCATATCTATGGTTAGGGAAAACTGTTATGGGTGAATGGGAAAAAGAATTAAACATAACCGCACAATTTATTCATTCTAAATACAAGTCGGCTAAGCTAAGCATTCACGGTATCAAAGAAGCTGGAATTGCCGGACTGTATCTTGCTGTTTTGGGGAGTAATATAGAAAGTGTTACTCTGCAAGACGCTCCCATTAGTTATTTGTTCGACAATCGTTCATCCATAGAGTTTTTTAGTACTGGCATTCACGTGCCTGGATTTTTGAATTGGGGTGATGTTTCATTGGTGGCTGCATTAAGCGGGAAGAATATAACTTTTATAAACCCGGTGACTATGTCTGGGGGGAAGTTGTCGGCTGATAAGTTGGAAGATTATAAAAAAGAATTTGAACAAATGAGAAAGATTACTGGAGAAGGAGGGGAAATTTTTTTTAGATGATTTAATCGAAGTGACTGTTCTACCTTCTCCTCCTTATTGAAAGCTAAAGAACACTTCTTATTTTATATTATGCATAATCATCCAGGGTTAAAAATCGTTGAAAACTGTGGGTAAGCCCTGTAATGGCTTTGTCCAATTTACAACAAACATAAGAGTTGGAATTTTCGTGTAACAAAAGAAAAGATGTGCACCATGACTCCTATAGGTATTAGATTAACGTTCTATCCTTCCTTTATTCAAAACCCAATCTTCAATCTTCGCATTCATCGCCAGTTCATACACGTACATCCAGTCAGAATTATTAGTTCCATTGGCCAAATGATGATGATGATTTTGATCAGGAACATAATCAGCAGGATTTGCCAGGATCCGCGTTTTTGAGAATACATCTTCATACTTTTTTCTTAAAGTATCAAAATCTGCCACATAATTTTTTACTTCATCTTTCTGTGCAGATTTATCCCCTCCACTGGCATTATCAAATTTCTCCAGCAGCAGCAGGAGTTTCGCCGGGTATATCTGCAATTCATTTATTTGGTTCATGATGGCCAAAGCATATTCATTGTGGCGCGCAAGCCGTGAAGCTTTCGCTATCCGGTTTTTGATTTCCTGGTACCTTATTACTTCAGTTTTTGCCTGTTGGATCTTTGCCTTATATTTTTCACTCCAAACCTTGTTGTTATTCTGATCGGGCAATTCTACCAAATCTATTTTCCCCGGGTAATTATTCCGGTGGCCTTTTGTTATTAAAGCAGTCTCCCAAAACTCCAGCGCCTTCTCCAATGAATCCTCGAATTCAAAAGATGCATCCGCTAAGGCAGGCGCATAAAACCTGTGACGGAAACCAGCATGCACATCATCCATCTTTGCACCTGTATAATTCCAGCTAAAAAAGCCAAAATCAAAAAGTCCACGCCAATACGTTTCAAAATGCGGCGAGCAGTCATCCCATGCAGTGCATAATATACCCTCCATTTTCTTTTCGGCGGTTATCCTGCAAAACTCTTTGATCGGTTGAAAATTGGATTGATCACGTGGAAGCAAAGGCCACATTGTTTGTGCTGCCGTAGCAGCCATAACTTTCAGATGATTGGATTTATACCAGTCAATGGCTTTGTGATTTCCTGTTATGCCAGGACTACTATAATTCCATCGCATAAACACGCATTCTTTTGGAAAGAGACCGATGTTTTCTGTTAACCGGTGTTCGTTTACCTGCCATTTTTTGTTTACTTCGTCTACCGGCATTTTCTCATCCCATGTGGTTTGATAAAGATCGGAAAGTTTAAAAACCATATCATCCCAAAAAATAGGGATCCGGTTATGGCTGATGGCAAATTCGCAAACCTTTTTCAGCCATTGCATTTGCAGTTGAATGGCAGTTAAACCTGATTTTTTGGACAAGTCCGACATACCCAAATTACCTACTTCGTCTCCGCCAACATGCAGGTATCTTCCATAAGGAGTTGCAGCAATTGCATCTTCATAAAGAGAAAATTGCAAATCATATGTTGCAGGATTCATCGGGTCAAATGACCAGTCGGAGCTGATAGTGTCACGCAGACTTTTATACTTTTCATGTTTCAGAATAAAAGAAGCATGTCCTAACCCCTGCACTAGCGGGCTAATTTCAATGTTTCTTTCTTTTGCATACCTGCTTATCAACCCAAACTCTTCCACAGAAATAGCGTCGGATGCGCCAATTATTGGAGCCTTGCGGTAACGCAGCTTATCTTCAAATTCAACTATAATCGCATTTATTTTTACCTGCGCCAAACGATCAATCATATCGTAATAGTAACCGCTGGCATCAAGGTGATGTTTCAGGTCAAGATGTATTGCCCGGTAAGCTATATCAGGATAATCCGTGATGGAACAGGCAGGTATTTCTATCTGCTGGGCAATTGCATCCTCCAATAACTGTAATAATGTCTGACAGCCATAGAATAACCCCGCCTGGTCCCCTGCTTTAATAACTACGTGATTATCGCTGATTTTAATCGTATAACTTTCAGGAGCAACATTCTTCGCAGCAGTTAGATTTAATTCAAGAACTCCAGCACCTGGTTGGGTAGCAAGTGGTAAAGATTTCAACACACCATACAGAACGGGTTTAACAGTGGTGCCTTTTAGCACTATCGATCGAAGAGAGTTATAGCTTAATCCTTTACCTTTTAGAATGTTAATTTGCTGCGGCTCAGGCATTAACCTAAATCGTTTGTCGAATGCTTCTTTATTGAAAGCATTGGTTTGTGAAGCCGAAAACAAGAAAATTACCAGGAACGTCCAATGTATTTTTTTCATAAAAAAATAGTTTTAATTCAGCTATGTCTGCATTTTAAAATAGTAAGCCATTGCCCAGTAACAAGACCTGTGCATGAAGTACGGACATTTTCTTTAATAAAAATGGATGCAACCGTTTGCGCGAATTCTTGTTTGGAGCACCAGGTAATCATTTAATCTCAAATGAACAGTTATTACCATTCTTATTAGTATACCTTCGCGTATACCCAATAAGATTGACAAAAAAAACAATTAAGCCGTTACTCCTTATTTTTCCCTTCGATTTATTGTCGCATTACCTCAGATGCCTGACGTTAGCCAATTATTTCAAACCTTATTTTGAAATTCGTTTCGCGTATTCAGACAAGTTTATAGATTTTATCAAAAAGAATGGATATAAAACGTTCGCCTGTCAATCTATCCAGGCAGAGGAAGCACTTGAATGTGTGAAAAGATTTGATTTTTCCTGGATAAATGAAAAGTCCCTGGAACCCGTTTATCAAGACCAGGTTAATATAATCAACATCCTAAAACCGCTTGCTGTTTTAGGCGACACTTCGCTAACCCTTAAAATGGCTGCAGAAAAAACAGGTGTCACTTATATTGCACTCATGAACGGATACATGAGTAAACATTATTCTTTCACCCGGGGAATTTCCAGAACGCACCCTGTTTATGATCTTATTCACAAATTACCGACCCGGGCGGCAAGCTTAATTACAAAAAAAGGGGAAGCCATAAGTTTTAAAAAAGTACAAAAGCCCTTTAATAAACTTCGTGATAAATACAAGCTCTCCAGGAAGAAAACCTATCCTGATGAATTAGAAGGCGATATAAATTTGATATGCGACCTGCATAACCTGTTTCCTCAAAAAACCCTCCCATTAAATTATGTAATGATATCGCCTTTGTACTATGAAACAAATATGATATACTCCCAGGTAATCAATAGGCTTGACAAAAGAAAAAAAACCATTTTCGTAAGCATGGGTAGTACGGGGGAATGGAAGAATGTTATTTTCTTAAATAATGAATATTTTAAAAAATACAATATTGTAGTAGCAGGTGATAATTTGAATATTTTAAATGCTGCACATATCATTAAAATATCCTTCATTAATATACATGAAATTTTTCATACCACTGATCTCGTAATATGCCAGGGAGGAAATGGAACTATTTATCAATCCTTACTTTATGGCATTCCATTGTTATGCAAAACAAATCATTTTGAGCAGGAGTGGAATGTGGAAGCGCTTGAACGATTACATGCCGGCAAATCGCTGGATCCAATAACCAGGATGAGGGATTATATTAAAATAGTCGACGAATGGACTATGAAAAAAGAAACAGGAACGAATGAATTTTTCAAATTGAAAATCAACGAGGAAGTTGAAAATATGGAAAGGACAATCGGGAAAGTTGCTTTAAGTATAACAGGATCTAAAATTGTTTTGCACAACAGGAATCGCATAAATAGCGCATCATAAATTATTAACGGTTTTGGAAAACCTCCACAGGTGAAGCGCCAACTTGCTTGCTGCTAAATTTCGTTTTTTATTTAGCACCGTTTAAAATAACGAATGACTGCGAATGTAATAATTACGAGTGCTACTATGCCCATTATACCCAATTTATTTATTCCTGCCGGTAACATATTATTTAATTTATAAATTAAAAGGCGGGCATGCGTAATTTGTAGAAGGTAATACTAATTATTATATAAAGCGTAGCAGTATAAAACTTTCCAAAATTATCTTCGTTCAGGTGCCGGATAAATAAGTTTCCAGTGAATATTTAGAGCTTCTATAAGACCGCTTTACCAAAAGTAAAAGAAAAAAAGAACGCTTTTACGCGCACTTCTAATTGGTCTATACATAATGTAGCATTACATTTGTGATGAATCAGGAAGAGTTCTGCAAGAGAACTTCACGTCAGGCTGTGTAAGAAAACAGCGGTGAGGCATGTATGACTTAGCTGGCTAAATGTTAAAAGGACTACTCTCATGTCAAACACAGGGTTAATTGGACTTATCCTAATTGCTGCAAACGGTATCTTTTCTTACAAAGGATTTACAAACAATAGTTTCTATGACCGTTACAAATTTGAAGTTGAACGGGTGCTCATTTACAAAGATTATAAACGGCTTTTCACTTCAGGATTTTTACACGTAAGCTGGACGCACCTGATTTTCAATATGATAAGTCTTTATATATTCAGCGGTACTATTGAAAGCAGTTTGGGCAGTATAAATTTTTTGATAATCTATTTTACAAGCTTACTTGGCGGGGAATTGCTTTCGCTTTATGTTCACCGCAATCACCCAGACTACAGTTCAGTTGGCGCATCAGGAGCAATTTGCGGAATTATCTTCGCTACCATTGCGCTTTTTCCTGGCATGAACATGGGCTTGTTCCTGCTTCCTCTCTCTATTCCGGGTTGGGTGTTCGGAATTTTATTTGTTGCATTTTCTGTTTATGGTATCAGGTCGAATAAAAACAACATCGGTCACGAAGCGCATTTAGGCGGTGCTTTGGCTGGTATGATTGTCGCTGTTCTTATTCAACCATCTGCACTTGCATACAACTATTTGACAATTTTAATAATAACAGTTCCGACAATTGTTTTCATTTATATTATTATTACCAGGCCGCACATTTTGCTTATAGATAATTTTTATTTCAAAACGCATAAAAATTATTATTCAGTTGACCATAAGTACAATGAGGAAAAAGCTGGTAGTCAGCAGGAGATAGACAGGATTCTGGATAAGATAAGTAATAAGGGGATAAAAAGTTTGAGTAAAAAGGAGAAGGATAAATTGAAACAATACTCGCAGAAAATAAGATAGGTAAACATTGGCCGAACCTGTTTTTAATTTGCGTAGTATCCCTTTTACACTACTATATTCTATGGTCCGATCTCTGCCTCAACGTTTTTTGTTCTTTGCCTTTTTGATAATAGTGCCTGGATCAAGTTGAATATCTTTAATATCGGCAAGATCTCTTGCTCTTCCGGAGGATTGTTTATTTTTAATAAAATCTCTTAGTCCGATATAATCTACCCGAATTGTATCCAGATTAATTGATAACCTATTTTTATAAGCATTGTTAAATTCAACGCCTTCGATGCTATTAAGGATATCAATTCGCAACGGCGGATAACCAATCTGGCTGACGAAACCTTCCTTCAAAAAGTCGATTTTTGTAAATCCCAGGGAACCTAAGCCAAAGTCCTTAATTACCTTCAGCATCCTTGCCGCGTTGCTTTCTGAAATACCAATCCAAATATCAAGATCTCCTGTATGACGGGGCCTCCCGTGGAATGCCAGCGCATAACCACCTACAATCATATACTCAACCTTGTGCCTGTTCAACAGTTTCACAAAATCTTCAAAATCCTGGGCTAGTGTCACTTTTGAAGGCTTCTTTTTATTAAGTATGTTTTATCGAGCCGCTGTCCGGGTTTAAGTGACTGACTGACGATCGATGTTACAGCCGCAGCTCTTTCTTTAACTGTTCTTGAAAGCCAGTAAGTCAAATCCTCTTTATCCTGGTTTAAATTCTTTAGAAGGGCCTTTGTTACAACCGGTATTATTCGGGAAGGCTGTTGACCATTTGCCGCTGCTATTGCCTTTGTGATGATGCTTTTTCTTTCGATCCTTACCTGGTCGTTTTCAAAAGCTATTTTATCTTTAGATAAATAATTATTCAACGTATTGTAATTATAAGCAGGGTAAGAAGCGCAGAAGTTTTTAAGGTTAGAAAAAACCTGGAAAGGATGATTTCGGGCTTGTTTCCATTGTATCACTACCACGCGCCGGCTCTTAACGGGTAATTTATCGGTAATCATCTGGCGAAGATACGAAAAGACTAATATTGACACAATATTGGTTATTTATTTCAGCCAAGCGCCTTAAATTAACGTTCCCGAATAAAAAACTGAAATCTTCTGAAATGCAGTCAGTCTCCAACTGGTAGATTTCAGCTACTCAAAGCGCCGTAACCTGCATCTATGCGAAGTTGCAGGGGCGCTTTGGCTGAAATGACAGGGCGTGGAGATACTGAAAGAATGACTTTTCAATAATCAGCTTTATTTTGTTTGTCCTTTGAGCAAAGTGCCTTTAGCGCTCCGAAAAAAAGCGTCCCACGCGCTTTGGCTGAAAGACAAGAAGGGAAGTTTAAACAATTGAAACATGTGACCAAATGGCAGCCCCGCCCCTACACTTTAACGGCATCCCGCGCAGCTTTTCCTGCAGCATCAAGATTCTTCAGCCACATTTCCGAATATTTGCGGGAGAGAATTACGCCATCGGCTCCTCCTTTGAAAGCAGCGGCTGTCGCGGCATACGTATCCTCCGGAGATGCCTGCCGGCTATTTTTACCGGTTGGTATATTAACATCAATGCCAGGCAGGATGCGGCTTTTACCCTTCACTCCTTCCTTTGCCCGTTGTGTTTCTCTTGTTACATAATCGGGTGATAACCCCGCCATAGGCAATTCATCAATGGGAGCTTCGTTGGTGTAATTTAACAGGTGATTGTTTAATAACATCAATTCAGCAGGTGGTACGTCGCGGAATACCGTAGAAGCAATATTTCGAATGAAACTTCTATATCGTTCTCCGCCACAATTATTATAAACAACCACTTTCAAAAAATCTGCGATGGTAGCAAGATCCTCATAGCTACGTGAAGCACGATATAATGGATTAAAAGAGTTTGTATGCTCTATGTGAAACCCGACTTCAAGGCTCTTACGCACACCCTTAACCGAACTATATACATCCTTCAGTACCTGGCTTTTCCCCAGATCGAATAATTGATTGTAAGCCATTATCTCCGGGAACTCCAGCAACAAGCGCGTGAACTCTACGTAATAGCCGTCGCTGGGTCGTTTGCCATTCAATGAATTCTGTACATATTCATTAAGTTTACCATAACCTTGTTTAGCCCGTTGGAAGTTGATGCCGTGTTGCGCGGCAGCCTTCTGGTGAAATTCACAGAAACAGGTAACTTTTGCAGAGTCAATACCCTGCGCATGACTGACACCGATAGCATTTAATAATGGTCCGTTGCGTTCATTAAACAAAAGGATGCCATCAATATCATAAGATGAGCAGAGATCGGTGGCTACTGCTTTCCAGAATTCGCGTACATCAGGCTGGTAGAAACACATAGCACTCCCTTTTCTTCCCTGGAGATCGATTTCAGAAAGATCCTTCGCAAACGGCATATCCGCAGGATAGTTAAACCCATCTTGTATGGAACATATCACTTTTATCTTCCTTTTTTTTGCTTCAGGTAAAACTTCGGCAAGAATATCAAGTTTACCAAAGTCTGGAGCGCGTAATTTCTCCCCTTTTATAACAGTGTTTTTATAGAACGTTGCATGTGGCGTGGCATAATTGCCACCATGAAAATATTTCTCATCCGACTCCTGCACGCCATGGTCAGGGAATGATTTACCAGGTATCTGGCGACCGGTTATTCCCCTGTCATAAGTGAATGTACTGAGGTAGATGGTGTTTATCGCTCCACGCTCCTGGAGAATATCAAATACCTTATTGGTACCTTCATCTACAAAAGAGTCGGGCCCTATTTGAATGCCGATTGTTTTTTCCATAACTGACCAGAATTTTCAGAATTAGCAGAATTATTTATCATCAATTGATTCATTAGGAAATAGCATACCTTTCGCGATAGCCGATAGCCGATAGCCTATAGCCTATAGCCGATAGCCGATAGCCGATAGCCTCTTCTCTACACACCAGATTTGCTTTTTATCGCCTCCCTAATCGCACGTCCGGCGGCATCAATGTCGGCCAAATTCATTTCAGAATATTTTCTCGATAAAATAACACCATGCGAGCCAGCTCTATATGCGGCAGCAGTTGCCTTATAGGCATCTTCAGGTGATCCTTTACGACTGGTTGATTTAGTTGGAATTCCAATGTCAATTCCCGGTAAGATTTTACACTTTCCTTTTACTCCTTCCAAAGCACGCTGTGTTTCTCTAAATACATAATCAGGGGAAAGACCTGCGGTTGGAAGTTCTGCAAGCGAAGCCTCATTACCATAATTGAGCAGGTGGTTATTAAACCGCATTAATTCTTCCAGGGGAACATCGCGAAAGATAGTTGACCCGATGTTTTTAATAAAACTGGCATACCGTTCTCCACCGCAGATGTTATAAGCAACCACTTTCAGGAAATCAGCTTTGGTGGAGAGCTCTTCATAACTGCGGGTAGCCCGGTAAAATGGATTGAACGAGTTTACATGCTCGATGTGAAAGCCTACCTGGAGATTTTTATTGATACCTTTCACGGTGTTGTACACTTGCTCCAATACCTGGTGTTTGCCGATATCAAATAATTTGTCCCATGCTATGATTTCAGGATATTCCAATAGCAAACGGTTAAATTCAACATAGTAGCCATCACTTGGGCGCTGTCCTTTGAGGGAAGCCTGCACAAACTTATCCAGCTTTTGATAACCTGCCTTGGCACGGTCAAAATTTATTCCCCGTTCTTTTGCTGCTTTTTGATGATGTTCACAGAAACAGGTGGCCCGTGAAGAATCAATGGTTTGAAAATGGCTTGCTCCCAGGGCATTTAAAAGAGGCCCGTTTCGCTCATTAAAAAACAATATTCCATCAACCGGGTACGACTTACAGATATCTGTAACCAGCGCCCTCCAGAAAGCCTGTACATCAGGATGGAACAGGCAAAGTGTATTTGTTCTTCTTCCTAACAAATCAACTTCGGTACATTCTTTTACACCAGGCACATCCAGGCGCCATTGATCTTCTACCGATGCAAATACCTTCATACCTCTTTTCTTTGCAGCAGGAAGTACGGAAGCAAGGATATCGAAGTTACCCAGTTCAGGGGCACGGGTTTCTTTAAGCACGGTATTCTTATAATACTCCGCGTGCGGGGTAGCAAAGTTTCCTCCATGATATGTTTTTTCATCCGACTCCTGCGATCCGTGATCGGGGAACTTCTCTCCGGGTATTTGCCTGCCTCCGAGGCCACGCCCATGAGTAAACGTAGTCAGGAAAAGGGTGTTGATGGCACCACGCTTTTGCATGATGTCCAGCACTTGCTCAACTCCTTCATCTACGAATGATACGGCGCCGATCTGGATGCCGTGCATCATTTCCTCCGGGGGTCTTTTTGCGGAAAATGCGCTGAGCGGAGACAGGCCCAGCATAGGGCCGGCTGTTGCAAGTGCCGTTAATGTAGCGCTGCTTTTTATAAAGGCGCGCCGTGATTTCTGGTGGCCGCCTAAAGGGGGTTTAGTTGTTTTCTTATTATTATCCATTTTTAAAATTTAGTGTTGTTAAGAATATATCGGGCTTATTTTATTTTTTTTATAGGTTAATAGCCGGGATTTTGTGCAAGAATAGCGGGGTTGTTTATAATTTGTATTTGCGTTAACGGGATCGGGTAAATAGTCATAAACTCTTTCATGCCAAAGGATTTCAACGTACTAAACGCACGCCCCGTTCTTACCAGGTCAAACCAACGCTGGCCTTCGAGGGTCAATTCCAATCTCCGTTCAAGATATATTTTTTCCCGCGTATCAGACTGATTTAGGTTAGAAAATCCCGCCATCCCGGCTCGGCTTTCTACCATGTTCAAATAGGTTAATGCTTCCGTTGTCTTCCCATTTTCATTCAATGCTTCTGCCAACATTAACAGAACATCGGCATACCGTATAACCTTCCAGTTTGCCCTGCTATCGTTGTTCGATGTAACCGGGGTTATATACTTTAATGTATATGATTTGGATGCCTGGATAGACGTGGTGGGTATGGGCATGAAAACACCATTTACTGTAATGCCATAGAGAACGTTTATGTTCCTTCTTATATCTTTTAGATCGTAGGATGCAAATAGGGCAGGTGTAGGGGCGCCATCACTCGGAGGTGTTCCACCCTTTATTCCGTAGAAATCAGTGAGTGTTGTCCACGCAGGTACAAAGCTATGTGTAAAGGTACTTCCTTCTCCAATGCCCTCTTCATATTCTATATCAAAAATGTATTCGCTATGGTGCTCGTTTAAAGCGTAGTTCCATAAATCTTTATAATTCGGTAAAAGAGCATATCCCAATAAAGTAACCTCCTTTAATTTAGCTTCTGCATTTACAAAATCCTTACGTGTCAGGTACACTTTTCCTAATAAAGATTTAGCGGCTCCTTTGGTGGCTCGTCCAACATCAACGGCTGCATACTTCACGGGCAATTTTCCGTCTGCATCCTGCAGATCCTTGATGATTACTTCGGTGTAAATTTTATCTGCTGTTTCCCTTCCGGCCATGTATGCATCTTCCACGGTTACGTTGGTAGTTACCATGGGCACACCGCCAAATATTCTAACCAAATCAAAATAGGCAAGTGCCCGCAGAAATTTTGCTTCACCAATATACCTGTCTCTATTCTTTACCACCGATACATCTGTTTTTCCTATGGCGGTTAATATGGCATTAGTACGACTGATCAAATTATAATAGTTTTTCCAGGTACTTGCTAATATAGTCTGACGGTCATTGACAGTAAATTGTTCAAATGCAATATGATCAAAATGATTAGGGATATCCTCTTCGATATCATCTGCCGGCAGATCGCCAAAAACCCAGTAATTCTGATATTGAGTTTGCAGCACATTATAACATCCATTGGTTGCATCCTGGAAATCTTTTTCCGTTTTATATAAGATGTCAATGGTTACGGTAGAGGAAGGCTGAATCTCGATAAAACTTTTCGAACAGGACATCGACAACAGTACTATTCCGCTGACTAATAATTTAACTGTACTTTTCATATAAGCTCTTTTAAATTTTTCTTATGATTAGAATGATACGTTTAGTCCCAGTACCATAGTTTTTGTTAATGGATAATTGTTATTATCAATGCCAGGTGTGAGGGGATTGTCACTATTACTTACATCCGGGTTAAACGATTCATTCTTGGTAAACAGGAAAGGATTATTAGCACTTACATAAAATCGAATGGAACTTAAATGTAATTTTTGTGGCAGGTAAGCGGGCAGTACATAACTAAGGCCTATGTTATTGATGCGGAGATAGGTTCCGTAATCAAGATAACGCGAGTTCCATGGCTCCCTGTTATTGCCTGTTGGCGCATCGTTTGGCCGGGGCACCTGTCCATCACCGGGATCCTGTTCAGACCTCCAGTAACTGTTAGAAGATGTTAACTGCCTAACCCTGCCCCTTGTATTCAGTGTTCCAAGCCTGGAAATACTCAACACTTTATTTCCCTGCGATCCCTGCAGGCTAACGGATAGGCTTACACTTTTATAGGAGAACCGGTTTGTCATACCATAATAAAAATCAGGATAAGGATTTCCCATAATCGTTTGATCCAGGCTGTTGATGATTCCATCAGGTTTACCGTTTGGTCCGCTTATATCCAGGAACCTGGTATCACCAACGTGTGAAGCAACTGATGAACCGGGCGAAAAGATAGGCCCTTTGTCAAGCTCCGCTTTATTTTTAAACACACCATCGGTTATAAAACCGTAAAACATTCCTATCGGCTGACCGATCCTCGTTACATTACCACCCGAATAAATGGGATCTCCCGTCGGGCCCAGTTTTACTACTTCGTTCTTATAAGTAGAAATATTAAAATCGGTTGCCCATTCAAACTTGCTCTTGATATTTACAGTGCTTAATGAGAATTCCCATCCATTATTTTTTACTTCTCCTATATTTTTCAAAGCGGTGCTAAAACCGGTAACGTCGGGAACATTTACATTTAATAATAAATCTGTATTTCTTGAAATAAAATAATCAACGGTAAGTGCGATCCTCCTGTTGAAGAAAGCAACATCTACCCCCATATTAATTTGTTTCTGCTTTTCCCAGGTTAAAGAAGGATTGGCGAGCCTGGCAGGCCCGAAAGCGCCAACGGCTGACCCGCCCAGGTTATACCGTTCATAATTAATAGTGGCATACTGGTCAAAATTGCCAATATTATTATTTCCCGTTTCACCATAACTGGCTCTTAATTTCAACTCATTCAGGAAGCTCACTTTTTTCAAAAATGATTCTTCTGAAATACGCCAGGCTAGCGCTACGGAAGGGAACACGCCATATTTTTGTTCTGATCCAAAACGGGATGAACCATCCGTACGTATGGAGGCCGTTGCATAATACTTGCTTTTATAATTATAATTGAACCTGCCCAGGTAAGAAATTAAAGACCATTGATAGGCATCTGAAGAGCCGTCTGTAATTTGTCCGCTGGCTGCACTCAGGCTTGACACAAAATTATTTGGATATTTATTACTGGTTAAGAAATTGGATTCGGAATTTTCTTTTTGCGAGGTAAATCCGGCAAGCGCGGAGATAGTATGTTTGCCAAATGTCTTATTATAATTTAAGGTATATTCTGTAAGCCAGTTGGTGACCATGTTTGTATTGTCTGTTCCGGTAGCCGGATCATTGAAGAAAGCCGCAAGCTGCGGTTTAAACCTGCTTCCTCTTGAGCTCATCAAATTTGCACCGAACAATACATTGAATTTTAGCTCATCCAGGATTTTATATTCTGCATTTATGTTTCCCAATAACCGGATACCCTTTTGCCTTGCCTTCACTTCATTAGCAAGGGCCAATGGGTTGGTGGCATTGGATGAGCCAGCCAGGCCGTTAAACGCAAAATAATTGCCGGTGGAATCAACTAACGGGTACCAGGAGTTTACAATCACTGCCTGGGCTATCACCCCATCATTGGGTCCTGTTCCGGCGCCTGCGGCCAGTATGCTTCGGCTATCGGTAAACGATGGATTTAGGTTTATTTTAACCGAGAATTTTTTTGATATCTGGGCATCCATATTAGCCCGTACAGAATATCTTTTAAATTCACTGTTGATTACTATTCCCTGCTGATCAAAATATTCTCCGCTCAACGCATACTTAACATTATCATTACCACCTGTTACGGTTAGCTGGTATTGTTGCTGGGGAGCAGTGCGTGTTACAACGTCGAGTGCGTCTACATCATAGGCGTTTCGTCCTTCGAGAACGTTTATAGCTTCCTGTGGTACCTTCCTGAACCAGGTGGTATAATTACCCGACACATCGCGTCCTTCATCTAAATTCCTGTTTCGTATTCCATCGTAATAATATTTTGACTGTTCCAACGCTGTCATAAACTCCGGTCGCTTTGCCATTTTTTGCCAGCCTGTGTAAGTGTCGAAAGTAACAACAGCTTTCCCGGACTTTCCTCTCTTTGTATTGATAATGATAACGCCGTTTGATCCACGTGAACCATAGATCGCTGTGGCCGATGCATCTTTCAAAATATCCAACGTTTCGATGTCGTTCGGATTTAAGGTTTCGATATTGGAAGTAGGAAATCCATCAACAACATATAAAGGACCGGCACCTGCAGAGATGCTGCCGATACCTCTTATCCTGATTTGAGGGGAAACGCCTGGTTCACCAGAAACCGGTTTAACCTGCACTCCTGCAACCTTTCCCAGTAGCGCCTGGTCAATACGATTCACGGCGAGGTCCCTTATCTCCTGGCTACCTACTGAGGCCACGGAACCGGTGAGGTCTTTTCTCTTTTGTGTGCCATAGCCTACAACCACAACCTGGTCTAAATCAGTTACGGTAGATTTCATCCTGGTTGATAAAACCAGCGTATTATCTTCTTTTACGTTATAACCCACCATGGGTTGCGATTCGAAGCCAACGGCAGAAAAAGTAAAACTATATGCCCCTCCCGCCGGCACGCGTGAAAACGTGAAAACGCCAGAGCTATCTGTGCTGGTGCCGGCAGTAAAATTGGTTTTTACATTTTTTAAAACAACAGAAACTCCCGGCAAAGCATCACCCCTGTCATTAGTGACCACTCCTTTTACAAGGCCCGGTTTTCCCTGCGCATGCAGGTCGAAATTTTTGAGAACAAAAAGTAACAGGAATAGAAGGGCATAAAAGATGGCCCTCTGGCTAATTTGGGAAATTCTCATATTGCAGCAATTATAGTTTAAGAAATATTGAATTTTGTTATTGTTCAGCATCCGCTATTTAACAATACGAGCAAACAGGGATTTACCCTTACATAAAAAATAATTTTTTTTATAAGAGTAACCTAACTAGCTTTCGACGTTATTGGATGAAATACTGTTTTTTTTATTAACGCTTTTTGCACTACTTGTGTTAACGTGTTAAGCATTAATAATGAAAATACCGCACACTAATTTCATTGGAGTAGAAATTGATTGCATTACCAGGTATTTATTCCTTTCAAAAATACATGTCGATCAACGTGTTTAATGGTAACAGGGTAACAATAGGTCTTAGTGATATCTTGAAAACTTCTTCGAACTAATTCGGCGCTATCCTTATTAATAGACCATACTATTTTAGTTACCTCCTATTTTCAATTAGCTGTTGAATTCTGTTCACCCATCAACCATAATATGTCCGATAACTACCAATATTCAACCCGAATCAGACATCTTGAGGGTACATGTTAAAACAGGAATGGCCAGACTTAAACAGGATTGTGATATCCTTATTGATCAGATTAGAACTATAATACTAAGCATTTGCAAAAAAATTAAGGTCATTACCTGACGAAGTAGAAGACAAAATAAAACACAATCTTGCGATTTTTCTCGATCTCCAGAGCCACATCAGCTAACATCTCCATTAGCGCCAGCAGGGCTGGACTTTGAATTGCGATCACAAGTTTAGCATCAGCATATGTTCGGGGAGACGTTAGCAAGCTCTCTTGTTGCATTACCCAATTTAGCTCTCAAACTCTTATATCAGAAGGTATCGGATATATTGTTCTCTTTTTGAGGTTACCGCCAATGAGAGATTGATAAGTGTTCAATTTAATATTACAGTAATCACATAAGTATGCTATCTCAATAGCATGATTAAAAAGTACGTTTATTGTTGGAGTACAGGACTTAATTGTGAGTGCAAAAGATTTAGCTCACTTTGTTTCTGCTGTTCCGATATTCGGACATTTTGAAGTTGCTGTGTAAAAGTATTATGGATTATAGTAATGGAAATTCCAATGAACTCAATCACAACAACGACGATGAAACTAATTAAAAAATACTCCGGCAAATCAAAATTTAGAGGATGAAAAATAAACTGTGTTCCAATGCTGCACAAGCCAGCCAAAATTACTGTGGATAGTATTGAAATAAATATTAGCGGGATTCTTTTTTGTTTCACTTGAAACAAATTTTCGCATAACCATCGTCCGGAATAAATACAGGCCAGGAAAAAAATATAAACGGCTAATCCATTTGGCACTAATCCTATAAATCTCCTGGAATTTAAAGCCATTCCAATCAGGAATACTACTAAAATGAACATGCAAAATAAAATATGCCTGATATTTTTATTCTCAAATAAAACGCTGATTATTTTTTGTAACCTTTTCATCGCTGCAAATATGGGTCACTTAAACTACTCCATTTATACTTATTGACGAAATACAATTTTAAGTGTACAAACAAAGTAAATTCAATGACTAAAAATTAGTCCTCTTTTGGATGTTAGGATGATTTTAATGCGACGAATACCATACTTCTTTTAAGTTTCTCATTAATATTGACAAGCTTCATTTAAATGACTAATTTAATATTGAATTTCCTTTTGACACAAAAATCAAAGAAATCATGACGTTAAATAAAAAATTCTTCAGGTGCCAATTTTTCAAAAAAGCTATCATTGTACCAATCTTGTTGTTTTTATTCGCTTTTACAATTCATGAGCCTTCAACATTTAATTCTCTGAATCAGGAAAAATTAAATGACACCCTTCCTCAAGCCGAAATTTTCAAACTAAAAAGGGCAGACATCTATTTGGTCATTACCGACACCGTTATGGTCAAGATACTTCTTAAAAATCGTGATAGCATAGTGATGAATCGGACAAATTTTGATGTGCTTCCGGTTGAAGTTAAAAAAGAAATATCAGCTCATAATGACGGTATATTTAGCAGTGAGCAAATCGAATCTACTTATCCGGGAGGGCCATCCGGATGGCTGGCATATCTCAATAGAACATTCAAATATCCTCAGGAGGCTGTGAGAAATAGCATCCAGGGAACTGTAGTAGTGCAGTTTATTGTTGATGATCGGGGCAAAGTAGACGTTATTGAGGCGGTAAGCGGTCCAACTGATGGTGGCTTAATAAAAGAAACCATCCGGGTAATACAAAAAAGCGGAAGATGGAAACCGGCAATCTGGAATGGCTACAAAGTAACCTCATATAAACGTCAGCCTTTAACATTCAAGCTCACCCAGTAGTATAAATAGTCGACCTGAATTTTTATAAATCACACGCAAGTGAAAATTATGTTCAGCTATTTTCGCCAGGCGGTAATAAAAATCCCTCCTTATAGCTTAAAGCTGATCGCTGATAGCAAATGTATTATCTTACACTTACCTTTATACTAGTCACCGAAACATTTAATAGTTAATGATAAAACTACCACAAATACATACACGAATGTACTAAATCATAAACCCTTCCTATTCACAAATGAAATCATTTAAAGCAATTTGCCTTCATGAAAAACCTTTAAGGTTGGCGTTTCCAGTGTAAGAGTTTCTTGTTGCAAACCTTTTAGGTTGAGTTTGTTTATAGGTTGGTTTGAAAACTTACGGATGATTGCCTTCCAATCCCAGGCAATTGTCACCCAACCTTTTTAATTTTGCCAACCATTTATCCAGGCTGACAACCTGAATACAGATATGAAGACACCCTCCTTTTTCTAAACTAAAACCCCATTTGGGTATGAAAAAGGAGCCTTTTTTGCTAAAGGAGTAAACATTAAATAAAGAGATTTGTATCTTCATCCTTAATTGTTCCGAATGAAAAAAATATTCTTTTCCATAACGCGATTCAGTTTTCTTTTGATAAGCATTAATTCTTTTGCCAATTTAAACCCGGTAGAATTAAAGCCGACACACATACCCGGTACCAGGGCGGAAAAACCTTCTATTAGTAAAGCGTTTTTCGGGGAAACGGAAGGGCAGAAGATCTACCAGTATACGCTTAAAAATAGCAACGGTATGATGGTTAAGGTTATCAGCTATGGAGGCGCGATTACCGATATCATCACACCGGATAAGAATAAAGAAATGGGAAGCGTTGTTCTCGGTTTCGATTCGCTTACATCCTACACAGGAAGGGATAATTCTGTTATGGGTGGTTCCGTTGGGCGTGTTGCCAATCGTATCGCGAATAAAAAATTCACGCTTGATGGTAATGAATACAACCTCACCAGCAATATACATGGCGGACTGCTGGGCTTTCACAAAAGAATATGGAATATCCAAGAAGTGCCAGGGAGCAAAGAAGTGGCTTTAAAAATGACTTATCTAAGTAAGGACGGTGAAGAAGGTTTCCCGGGCAATTTGCACATGACCATAACCTATACGCTCACTAATAATAATGAGCTTAAAATTAATTATATGGGTACTACTGATAAACCAACACCCGTTAACGTTACTAATCATTCCTATTTTAATCTATCCGGTGGCAAGGATGACAAAATATTAAATACAGCCTTAATCATTTATGCCGACCAATTCCTGGAGGCAACTGCAGGCCTCATTCCCAGCGGTAATTTCCTCGATGTAAAAGGAACGCCTTTCGACTTTTCGAAGCCTCAAAAGATTGGCAAACGCATAAGTGAAAGCGATGCACAATTAACCTTGGGTAGCGGTTATGATCATACGTTTGTTTTACGTAATCAAACAGGCAAGTTAGCGTTAGCCGCCTCCGCTTACGAGCCTTTGAGCGGCAGGGTGATGGAGATGTACACTACCGAACCGGGTGTTATATTTTATACAGCCAACCACCTCAGTGAAAAAGTAACCGGCAGAGGAGGAAAACCATTTACAAAAAATGGCGCATTTTGCCTGGAAACGCAGCATTATCCCGATTCTCCCAACCAGCCGAAGTTTCCTGGCATTATTTTGCGGCCTGGAGAAACGTATAAGTCGCAAACCGTTTACAAGTTTTCGGTGCGTCATTAAAGCGGAAATTTAATGATCGACTGGTAAACTGTCGCATAAAACCTATAAAGTTTGTGTTTCTACTGTAGGCACCACGGGTTCAAACCTTATAGGATTAAGCAGCCTCTGATTGAATTTAGCAAACAGGTAAAAAAAGCGGTAATAGAACAACTTATAACTCAAATCAAAACGTACTATAACCTTAGCGCAGAAGCCGAACAGGCTATGCACGATTGTTTTGAACAAGTGGTATTTTCTAAAAACGATTACCTGCTGACGGAGGGAAAAATATGCCGGCATTTATATTTCTTACAGCAAGGTGTGTTACGTGGGTTTTATAATCTTGACGGCAAAGATATCACTCATTGGTTTGCCTTTGAAAATGACTTCGTAACCTCTTTTCATAGCTTTATTACCCAGCAACCCGCAATAGAAAACATACAGCTTTTATCGGGAAGTATTTTGTGGGCTATCTCTAAAGACAATCTAAACAGGCTGCTAAACCAATACCAGGAAATAGAAAGACTGTTAAGGATTGCCTATGAGAAATATTACATTCGACTGGAAGAGCGATTTGTAAACGCCCAGTTCAAAACAGCCACAGAACGTTACCAGAATCTCCTGCTCCAAAGTCCACATATGCTGGAACGGGTACCCCTGGGTTATATTGCCTCTTACCTGGGAATAAGCGGGGAAACACTAAGCCGGATACGTAGCCGCTTTTAACAATTTCCATTTCCATTTTTGACGAATGTCAAAAGATAGAGGCACATTCACCCATAGTTTTGTTTTATAAAATTAATGTATGAAACAACAACACAGTCATCAACCATCCGCGGCATTTATCGGCACCTCATGGGCAGCCTTATTAATTGGCGTCACCGCATTCCTGATTGGATTATGGAACGCTGACATGGCCTTGAATGAAAAGGGCTACTATTTTACAGTTCTGATGTTCGGCTTATTCTCCGCTATATCCGTACAAAAAGCAGTGCGTGATCAAATGGAAGGAATACCTGTCACTAACCTGTATTATGGCATTTCATGGTTCGCGACAATCTTATCTATTGTGCTACTCACCATCGGATTATGGAACGCCGAACTTTTAAGAAGTGAAAAAGGCTTTTACGCCATGGCTTTTGTTCTCAGCATGTTTGCTGCTATTGCCGTGCAGAAAAATACCAGGGATATGAAATTAGCGCCGAAAAATGAAGAGTAGTAATTG